>CANJXI010000015.1 GCA_947478785.1 Caulobacteraceae bacterium | reverse complement strand
TACGACGCCATCCTCGACGCCGTCTGCGACGCCTGGAACCGCCTCATCGCCGAGCCAGACCGCATCCAATCCCTCGGCGCACGGACATGGGCCTGCTGCGGTGACGTTTAAGGGCGGTTGGTATAAGGTCGCCGCTCCGACTGATCGTTCGTCATCCCCGGGCTTGTCCGGGGGATCCATGGTAACCGCGCCGCAAGGTTGCATGGGCGTCGCCGCGATCGGTCCGGCGTAACCCGTGTTCATGGGTCGCCCGGACAAGCCGGGCGATGACGATCAAAAAATCGATATGTCCGTCAGGTCCTACAGCCCGCGCAGGTGGCGCAGGAGTTCGGGGTTCTCGACGCGGGCGCGGCGTTCGTTGATCTCGCGGTGATGGCTGTCTGGACCGTCCTCGTGCGGCCGGTCGGCGCGCGTTGTGGTTTTGAACTGAGGGGCCTCTGACGCGGGCACGACGTCGCTCGGACTGGTCATCGCAGTTCTCCCAACCCCGGGACGCGGGGCTCCCTCGATTAAGGTATCATTCATCTCTGGCCACACGCGTGGCAAATGCCGCGGGACATTTCACGTTCGCTTGAATTGGTCCGGGATCGGATCGGCCCAATTTCCAGCCAGAAATACCCCGCAACCTCCAGAAATGACCGAACATCCAGCAGGAATCGGTTGGCTCGCCGCCGAACGGAGCCTAAACGGGGGGCACGCCGCGCCGTGGCGGTCGGGTGACTCTGCGATCAGAGGCCTCGCGCCGCCCGGGAGTAGAGCGTCGCGGGAAGGAAGAGGTTTTGCAGCGCACGAGTACCTGGGGCCCCGACTACTTTCATAAGGTCGTCGATTGTCAGTGGGCCTGTCCGGCCCACACGCCCGTGCCGGAATACATCCGCCTCATCGCAGACGGCCGCTATTCCGACGCCTATATGGTCAACTGGAAGTCGAACGTGTTCCCCGGGATACTCGGGCGCACCTGCGACCGTCCCTGCGAGCCCGCCTGCCGGCGGGGGCGCGTCGAGGACGAGCCGGTGGCCATCTGCCGGCTGAAGCGGGTCGCGGCCGACAACAAGGACGACATCCGCGACCAGCTGCCGCGTCCCGCCGCCCAGTCGAACGGCAAGCGGATCGCCATGGTGGGCGCGGGCCCGGCCTCGCTGACCGTAGCGCGTGACCTTGCGCCCCTGGGTTACGAGATCACGATCTTCGACGGCGACGCCAAGGCCGGCGGCATGATCCGCAGCCAGATCCCGCGCTTCCGGCTGCCGGAAGAGGTGATCGACGAGGAGGTCGGCTACATCACGGGCCTGGGCATGGCGCTGAGGCTCGGCGAGCGGGTCGACAGCCTCAAGGCGCTGCTCGCCGAGGGCTATGACGCGATCTTCGTGGGCTCCGGCGCGCCGCGCGGCCGCGACCTCGACCTGCCGGGCCGCGAAGAGGCCCGCGCCAACATCCACATCGGCATCGACTGGCTGTCCTCGGTCTCGTTCGAGCACATCGACAAGATCGGCAAGCGGGTGATCGTGCTGGGTGGCGGAAACACCGCCATGGACTGCTGCCGCACCTCGCGCCGGCTGGGCGGCGAGGACGTCAAGGTGATCGTCCGCTCCGGCTTTGAGGAGATGAAGGCCAGTCCCTGGGAGAAGGAAGACGCGATCCACGAGGACATCCCGATCCTCAACTTCCGCGTCCCCAAGGAATTCACCCACGAGAACGGCAAGCTGACCGGGGTCCTCTTCGAGGTGGTCAAGGCCGAGATCGACGAGAAGGGCCGCCGCAAGCTGGTCAACTCCGGCGAGCCTGACGAGCACTATGCGTGCGACGACGTGCTGGTGGCCGTGGGCCAGGAGAACGCCTTCCCCTGGATGGAGCGCGACACGGGCCTCGAGTTCGACGAATGGGACATGCCCAAGGTGAACCCGATCACCATGCAGTCCTCGATTCCCAACGTGTTCTTCGGCGGCGATGCGGCGTTCGGGCCCAAGAACATCATCTGGGCGGTCGCCCACGGCCATGACGCGGCCGTCTCGATCGACAAGTTCTGCCAGGGCGAGGACGTTGCGGTCCGCCCGCCGCCGGAATTCTCCCTCATCAGCCAGAAGATGGGCATCCACGAGTGGAGCTACGACAACGACATCGCCAATGACCGGCGATACCGCGTGCCGCAGCGCGACAAGGCGGTGTCGCTGAAGGACGTGAAGATGGAGGTCGAACTCGGGTTCGACCGGGACATCGGCTACAAGGAAGCCGAGCGCTGCCTGAACTGCGACGTCCAGACGGTGTTCGCCGACAACCTGTGCATCGAGTGCGACGCCTGCGTCGACATCTGCCCGGTCGACTGCATCACCTTCACGGTCGAGAGCGAGGAGGCGGACCTGCGGCAACGGCTGAAGCAGCCGGCGCTGAACCTGGAGCAGGACCTTTACGTCTCCGGCAAGCTGGCCACCGGCCGGGTGATGGTGAAGGACGAGGACGTCTGCCTGCACTGCGGCCTGTGCGCCGAGCGTTGTCCCACGGGCGCCTGGGACATGCAGCGCTTCACCCTGGAAATGACCCATGCGGGGGCGGCATGTCAGTCGCGCTAACCGAGGCGTCGTCGCGGTCCGGGCCCGTGGTGGTCAACGACTTCGTGGTGAAGTTCGCCAATGTGAACGGATCCGGCTCGGCCAGCGCCAACGGCATGTTCGCCAAGTCGATCCTGCGGATGGGCGTGCCGGTGGCGGCGCGCAACATCTTCCCGTCCAACATCCAGGGCCTGCCCACCTGGTTCGAGGTGCGGGTGACGGAAGACGGTTACCTGGGGAGACGCGGCGGGGTGGACCTGATGGTCGCCATGAACCCGCAGACCTGGGCCCGCGACGTGGCCGAGATCGAGCCCGGCGGCTACCTGTTCCACGATTCCACCAAGCCGCTGCCGCACAGCATGATGCGCGAGGACATCACCATCCTCGGCGTGCCGCTGACGGCGATGTGCAACGACCGCTACGAGCTGCCCCGCGAGCGGCAGCTGTTCAAGAACATCATCTATGTGGGTGCTCTGGCGGCGCTGCTGGGCATCGATCCGGCGGTGATCGAGCAACTTCTGGCTGAACAGTTCGAAGGCCGCGCCAAGCTGATCGCGGCCAATGTCGAGGCCCTGCACCTGGGCGTGAACTATGTGACCGAGAACCTGCAGCCCCTGCGCCTGCAGGTGCGCAAGGCCGACAAGGTGGGCGACCGGATCTTCGTCGAGGGCAACGCGGCCGCGGCGCTGGGCGCGGTCTACGGCGGCGCCACGGTCTGCGCCTGGTACCCGATCACGCCGTCGACCTCGCTGGCCGAGGCCTTCAGCGGCTATTGCGAAGACCTGCGCAACGACCCGGAGACCGGCAAGGCGCGCTACGCCATCGTCCAGGCCGAGGACGAGATCGCCTCGATCGGCATCGTGGTCGGCGCGGGCTGGAACGGCTGCCGCGCCTTCACGGCGACCTCGGGGCCTGGCGTCTCGCTGATGACCGAATTCATCGGCCTGAGCTACTTCGCGGAAATCCCGGCGGTGATCTTCGACGTGCAGCGGGGCGGGCCCTCCACGGGCATGCCCACGCGGACCCAGCAGGCCGACCTGATCGGAGCGGCCTACGCCGGCCACGGCGACACCAAGCATCCGCTGCTGCTGCCGGCCGATCCCGGCGAATGCTTCGAGATGGGAGCCCAGGCCTTCGATCTGGCCGACCGGCTGCAGACCACGGTCTTCGTCATGCTGGACCTGGACATCGGCATGAACGAGTGGCTGACCAAGCCCTTCGCCTGGGACGACAAGCGCCAGCTCGACCGGGGCAAGGTGCTGACCCACGACCAGCTCGAGGCCGGCGTCGAGTTCGGCCGCTACCTGGACGTTGACGGCGACGGCATCCCGTACCGGACCTATCCCGGCGTCCATCCGACCAAGGGCGGCTATTTCACCCGCGGCACCTCGCGCAACCCCTACGCCCGCTATTCCGAGGAGGGCGCGGTCTATGTGGACAACATGCAGCGCCTGCTGCGGAAGTTCGAGACCGCCAAGGCGCTGATACCGGCCCCCGTCGTCACCCTGGCCAAGCGCAAGACCAGCCAGGGCGTGATCTATTTCGGCTCCACGACGCCGGCCATGCACGAGGCGCTGGAGCTGCTGGAAGCGGACGGCCGCCACCTGGACGCGCTGCGCGTGCGGGGCTTCCCGTTCGCCCAGGAGGTCGACGAGTTCATCGCCGCCCACGACCGGGTGTTCGTGATCGAGCAGAATCGCGACGGCCAGCTACGCTCCATGCTGGTCAACGAGGGCGAGATCGACCCGGGCAAGCTGGTGCCCGTGCTGCACTACGACGGGACCCCGATCACCGCCCGCTTCATCGCAGGCGAGATCGCCCAGTTGATGGCCCTGGGCCAGAGCGAGGCCGCGGAATGACCTATATCCTGAAGCCCCAGCTGCATCACCCCAAGCTGGCGGCCAACAGCCTGGGCTATACGCGCCGCGACTATGAGGGCTCGGTCTCGACGCTCTGCGCCGGCTGCGGCCACGACTCGATCTCGGCGGCGATCATCCAGGCCTGCTACGAGCTGGAGCTGCCGCCGCACCGGATCGCCAAGCTGTCGGGGATCGGCTGCTCCTCAAAGACGCCGGACTATTTCCTGGGCAATTCGCACGGCTTCAACACCGTGCACGGACGGATGCCCAGCGTGCTCACGGGCGCGAACCTCGCCAACAAGGACCTGATCTACCTGGGCGTTTCCGGCGACGGGGATTCGGCCTCCATCGGCCTTGGCCAGTTCGCCCACGCCATCCGGCGCGGCGTGAACATGCTCTATATCGTCGAGAACAACGGAGTGTACGGCCTGACCAAGGGCCAGTTCTCCGCCACCTCCGACAAGGGCTCGAAGTCCAAACGCGGCGTGGTCAACCACGACGCGGGCATCGACCTGGTGGGCATGGCGCTTCAGCTTGGCGCCACCTACGTGGCCCGCTCGTTCTCGGGCGACAAGGAACAGCTGACCCCGCTGATCAAGGCGGGGCTGGCGCACAAGGGCGCGGCCTTCATCGACTGCATCAGCCCCTGCGTGCAGTTCAACAACCACAACGGCTCCACCAAGAGCTTCGACTATGTGCGCGAGCACAACGAGGCGGTGAACCGGATGGATTTCATCACGCCCCGCGAACCGATCCGCGCCGACTACGCGCCGGGCTCCACGGTGAAGGTTCAGCAGCACGACGGCTCGGTGCTCTCGCTGCACAAGCTGGCCGAGCTCTACAACCCCAACAACCGGGCCCAGGCGCTGGGCTATCTGCAGGCCCGCGGCGGGCGGGGCCAGGTGGTGACGGGCCTGCTCTATATCGACCCCGACGCGCGCGACCTGCACGACGGCCTGGACACGGTGGACACCCCGCTCAACGAACTCAACGCGGCCGAGCTGTCACCGAGCGTCGCGGCGCTGGAAAAGATCAACGCCAGCCTGCGGTAGGGCGGGCGGGCACTCGCCCCCTAGGTGAACACCGTTGCGCGACAGTGAAAGTTGCCTGACCGTCGTCGGCAGGTTGGGCGGACCCTGTTCGCCCGAGACGCTGATGGGGTGAAACGAATGAAGACGCAATGGCTGCTGGGCGCGATCGCCGCGTCCCTGGTCTCGGTTAGCGCCGCGCACGCCGCGAGCTATAATTTCGACGTCCTCTACAGCGGCGGCGGCGTGGCCACGCTGCAGCCTGGCAGCGATGACATGACCGCGACCAGCATGCTGGTCGGCGACGACTTCACCTACACGCTCTCGGCCGAAGGCGCGGGCGCATGGAAGGCGCTGAACGACGACGGCATCTTCCCGCTGTTCGCCATCGGGGTGAACGAGTCCGCCAGCCGCAACATCGACTACACGCTGAACCTGCTGAACAATGGCGCGACCGTGTTCAGCCTGGCGGAAAACGGCGTCGGTGTCAGCTATGTGCATATCGGCACGAACACCCAGTCCCTCACCGCCGGGCTGGTGTTCGACCAATGGGTGCTGCATGCGCTCATCAACAGTTCCGACAGCGTCGAGGACCCGCCGCTCGACACGGCGACCCCCAGCGGCCTGCTGCCGATCTTCGGCGCGCCGGAAGACCACGCGCCGAACTCGATCGCTTATTCGACCACCGGCTTCTCAGCCGTGCCGGAACCGGCAAGCTGGGCCCTGATGATCGGCGGTTTCGCTCTCACGGGCGCGGCCCTGCGTCAACGCCGCCGGCTGGCGTTCGCATAAGGCGTTTTAGCGAAACCAACTTCCGCTCGTCCCGCGCAAACGGATATGAGTGGTGTCGTGACCAGGCGCTCCCCGCCGGCTGGCGGAGCTTTCAGCGAAGCTGACTGAGGGGCTTCCGAGGTTTGAGCGGAAGCCCCCTCCGGCGCTTCGCGCCACCGCCCCCGAAGGGCAAGAGGGATCAGGCCGCCGCGAGTTCCCCGATCACGAAGGCGTCCTCGTCCGCGCGGACCAAGCCTTCCAGGACCTCCGGCAGGTCGTGGGGGTCGACGATCAGCATCAGGCCGACGCCGCAGTTGAAGGTGCGGCGCAGCTCGTGGTCGGAGACGCCGCCGACTTCCTGCAGCCAGGCGAAGACCGGGGGCAGGGCCCAGGCGTTCCAGTCGAAGTTGGCGACCAGGCCGTCGGCGATGGCGCGGGGCGGGTTCTCGATCAGGCCGCCGCCGGTGATGTGGGCCAGGCCCTTGATGCGTCCGGCCTTCAGGTGCGGCAGCACGTTCTTCACGTAGATGCGGGTCGGGGCCAGCAGCGCCTCGGCCAGCGACTTGCCGGCCTCGAAGGGCGCGGGCGCGCCCCAGGCCAGGCCAGAGCGCTCGACGATGCGGCGGACCAGGGAATAGCCGTTGGAGTGCGGGCCAGACGAGCCCAGGCCGATCAGGATGTCGCCCACCTTCTGGTCGGTCATCTTCGGGATGACCTTGTCGCGGTCGACGGCGCCGACGCAGAAGCCCGCCATGTCGTAGTCGCCATCGGCGTACATGCCCGGCATCTCGGCGGTCTCCCCGCCGACCAGCGCGCAGCCGGCCTGCCGGCAGCCTTCGGCGATGCCGGCGACCACGGCGGCCGCGGCCTCCACGTCCAGCTTCCCGGTGGCGTAGTAGTCGAGGAACATCAAGGGTTCGGCGCCCTGCGCCAGGAGGTCGTTGACGCACATGGCCACGAGGTCGATGCCGACAGTGTCGTGGATGCCGGTCTCGATGGCGACCTTCAGCTTGGTGCCCACCCCGTCGGTTGTGGTGACCAGCAGGGGATCGTCATAGCCCGCCGCCTTCAGGTCGAACAGCGCGCCGAACCCGCCCAGCGAGGCCTCAGCCCCGGGACGCCGGGTGGACTTCGCCAGCGGCTTGATCCGCTCGACCAGCGCGGCGCCGGCGTCGATATCAACGCCAGCCTGCGCATAGGTGAGGCCGTTGGGCCGGTCGGACATCGGATACGCCTTTGAAGAAAATGACGATATGCGCGAGAGCACTTGCAGACTCGGCCGCGCGCCGGGCTATAGCTAATCGATGACGCCGATTACGACCACCGCCGAACTCGCGGTGTTTTGCGACAAGCTCAAGGGCCAACCGTTCGTCGCGGTGGACACCGAGTTCATGCGCGAGACGACCTACTGGCCAAAGCTGTGCCTCGTCCAGGTGGCCGCGCCCAGCGCGGAGGCCTGCATCGATCCCCTGGCCGAGGGTATCGATCTCGAACCGCTGCTCGAGATCATGCGCGACGAGACGATCCTCAAGGTGTTCCACGCCGCGCGCCAGGACGTGGAGATCTTCTGCAACCTGAACGCCATGCCCAAGCCGCTGTTCGACACCCAGGTTGCCGGCATGGCCGCCGGGTTCGGCGAACAGATCGCCTATGACGCCCTGGTCCGCCAGATGCTGAAGATCGAATTGGACAAGTCCAGCCGGTTCACCGACTGGGCGCGCCGGCCGCTGTCGGACAACCAGCTGACCTACGCGCTGGCCGACGTGACCCACCTGGCCGCGCTCTATCCGATCCTGCGCGAGCGGCTGGAGAAGGAGGGGCGTATCGGTTGGGTGACCGACGAGATGACCAACCTCACCGACCCGGCGAACTACGACGTGGAGCCGGAGAACGCCTGGCGGCGCCTGCGCCCGCGTAAGCACACGGCCAAGTACCTGGCGGTCTACCGCGCGGTGGCCGCCTGGCGGGAGCGCACGGCCCAGAGCCGCGACCAGCCGCGCGGCCGGATCCTCAAGGACGAGGCGATCGACGAGGTGGCAACCCAGGCGCCGACCGACGCCGACCAGCTGGACCGCCTGCGCTCGGTGCCGAAGGGATTCTCGGGCTCGCGGTTCGGGCCGGACCTGCTGGGCGCCGTCCGCGAGGCGCTGAAGGATCCGGAAGCCTACGCCCCGGTGATCGAGCGCAGCCGCAGCGCACCGTCACCGGCCGCCGGCGCCGTGGTCGAGCTCCTGAAGGTGCTGCTGAAGGCCCGGGCCGAGGAGGCCGGCGTGGCCTCCAAGCTGATCGCCACGGTCTCCGACCTTGAGCAGATCGCCAACGAGGACGAGGCCGACAACGCCGCCCTCAAGGGCTGGCGGCGCGAGGCGTTCGGCGAGGATGCGCTGAAGCTCAAGCGCGGCGAACTTGCGCTGGTGCTCGATGGCGCCCGCGTGCGGGTCGTCGAGGTCCGTCGGGCCCCCAGGGCGGCCGCCAGCGCGGACTGAGGCCGGCGTTCCTGAGGACAAGGCCAGCGCCTTAAGTTCTCTTGGCCTTGAGCGGACTGTCCCGGCCCTATCCACAGGTTGTCCACCGATTGGGCCCGGCCTTGCGCACAGCGGCCGCCATGGCCTCGCTTGCCCCGTCATGACGCGCGGGCTTGAAGTCCCGGCGCCGAGAGGGACGGCTGCGGAGATTGAAGGATCAGGGCGCCTTGGTCCCTCCAATTCCGATGCGCTCCCCCTCGGAGGCCCAGGTCTCCAACGAATCTGGATCACGGGGCGGCGACCGGGGAGACCCGGGCGCCGCCTTGTTCTCGATCAGGCGGCCCAGGCGCTGAAATCCACTCTGCTGTCAGGGCCGATAGGCGTAGCCCGACCAGGACCACTCGTTCCCGCCAACCGAGTCGATCACAGCGCCGGCGCCCACTTGGGTGTGGACAGGTGACAAGGACTTGCATTGCGACTAATTCGCAGTATTATCTTCGCAACCTGCCCAAACCGCGACATAACAGGCTATGGAAATTCCCGCCGCCGCGACCGCGCTATCGGCTCTTGGCCACGTGCCACGATTGGAGCTCTTTCGCCTGCTGGTGCGCGCGGGACCTGAAGGCATGCCGGCCGGTGAGATCGGTCGAAGCCTGGGCGCGGTGCAGAATACCGTCTCCAGCTACCTTAAAACCCTGTCCCAAGCGGGGCTGGTCGTTCCGCGCCGCGAGGGCCGTTCGATCATCTACATGGCGGACTACGACACTATCGGTGTGTTGCTGCGTTTCCTGGTGGAAGATTGCTGCAACGGGGACGCCGCGGTGTGTGCTAGCGACTTTGGCGCCCTAAGTGGCTCGACCAGCTGCTGACGCTTCCCCGGACCGCTTTCGTCGAAGCGACCAAATGATTGCGGTCATCGGACGCGGGCGGGGTACGCCGTAGCGCCCTTTGCCGGTTCCTTGTGGCCGGTTGGTTCTGACTTCCCCGTGGCCAGCTGCTTGCGCGCCGCCTGCTGCCGCTCGCGGTCCGGCGGGCTCCAGGGCCGCGATTCCACCGCCACCTGGTGTGGATAGGCGAAGCTCAGGCCGGCGGCCTGGAAGCGCTCCTTCGCCGCCTTCAGCAGGTCGAACCGGGTATCGGAAAAGCCCTCCGGGGATGTCCAGGCCCGCAGGGTGACCGTCACCCCGCTATCGCCCAGGACCGTCAGTTTGGCCCAGGGCCCGGGCTGGGCGACGATCCTCGGGTCGGCCTTGGCGGTCTCGATCAGCAATGCCAGCGCGAGGTCGACGTCGTCTTCGTAGTCGATGGTGAAGTCCATCACGATGCGGCGGTTCTCCAGCATGGAGTAGTTGACGATTACATCCCCCAGCGCCTTGGCGTTGGGGATCAGCACCACGGAATTGTCGAGGTCGTGCAACCGGGTGATGAACAGGTCCAGGCCATGGATCCGGCCCACCTTGCCGGCGATCTCCACGCGGTCACCGATCCGATAGGGCCTGAGCAGCAGGATCATGACGCCGGCGGCGACATTGCTGAGGCCGCCCTGCAGCGCCAGGCCGATGGCCAGCGAGGCCGCGCCCAGCACCGCCAGGACCGATGTGGTCTGCACGCCGATCTGCTGCAGCACCGCGATGCCGCCGATGATCATCACGGTGTAGCGGGCCAGCGATCCGACGAACCCCTGCAGGATGGCGTCGGGAGCCCGGCGGTTCACCCGCCCGGCCGCCTCCCGGGCCAGCCGCGAGGCCCATCCGGCCAGCCACAGGGTGACCAGCAGGATGCCGGCCCCGATGGTCAGGTTGAGAAGACTGTGGGCCAACACCGTGATCAGCGGCCACCAGGCCTCGGGGCCGCCGGTGACAGCGCCCCGGATCTGGTCGCTGAGGGGCGCGGCGAGAAGCGGGGCGGCGGCGGGGATGGGGACTGGGGACATCCGTCCGCAACGCGTACCGGCAGGAGTGGGCTCCGCTCGGGGTTCAGATCCTCCCCCGAAATCGGGGGATGAGATCGATCTACAGCCCGACTTCGCTCGGATGGGCCTCGTGGAGCAGGGGCTCCTTGGCCAGGTAGCGGCGTAGGTTTTCCAGGAAGAGTTCGTCGCCTCGGCCCAGGTTTCCGTCGCCCGAATGGGAGGTGTGGGCGGTGACCCGAACCTTGGGGTGATCCCAGAACCAGGCGTCGGCCGGCAGCGGCTCGGTCTCGAAGACGTCGAGCACGGCGTGGGCGGGCTGGTCGCGGTCGAGCCCGGCGCGCAGCGCATCCTCGTCCACCAGCCCGCCGCGGCCGATGTTGATCAGGATGGCGCCGGGCTTCAGCGCGCGGAAGAAGGCCGCGTCGCACATGTGGCGAGTGGCGTCGTTGAGCGCGCAGGCCAGGACGACGACGTCGGCGTCGGGCAGGACGGAGGCGATCTGCGAAAGCCCGATCACCCGGTCGGCGGGGCCGCCACCGCCTGCCGGATCGCGGCGAACGACGGTCAGGTCGACGCCGAACGGCTTGATCCGCCGGGCGATCTCGTGGCCGATATTGCCGTAGCCCACGAGCACCCATCGGCTGTGGCCGATCTCGCGGTAAGGCGTGTGCTTCCACTCGCGGCGGGTCTGCAGGTCCGCCTGGGCCTGGATCGGGGCCTGCAGGCTGAGCGCGTGGGCCACGACGTATTCGGCGATGGACGGGGCCTGGGCGCTCGATTTGGACAGGCGTACGCCCTTCTCCAGGATGGCGCGGAAGATCGGGTTGTCGATTCCGGCCGCGGCGATCTGGGTCCAGCGCGGGGCCTGGGCCTCCCGGATCCGGCCGAGCAGGGCGCCGGTGGTTCCCGAGGCGAAGCTGTCGAGGCTGAGCCAGACGACCTCGGGGTCCACCGCGCCCACGTCCACCGTCGCGCCACGGGACTCGAAGGCGTCGCCCGGGGCGACGGTGACCACCTGGGCGTCAGGCGCGATCTTGGACAGGCGCTCGCCCAAGCGCTCTTGGCCAGCCTTGGTCATCAGGATCTGCATCAGCCGAGCTCCAGCTTCAGTTTCAGGGCCGCGGCCAGGGTCTGGGCGCGTTTGGCGGTCTGTTCGCCCAGCAGCATGTCTTCCCAGCCGCGGGCGGCGGTGAGCACCAGGCGATCACCCTGGATCGTCAGGCTCGATTTTTCCAGCAGGCGCGGATTGCGCCCGGAAAGATCGCAGCCGAGGCGCACGGCGGAGCCCAGGGCGCGGGCGCGCTGGCGGCGTTCGGCGGAGATCACCCTGGCCATGGCGGCGGCGTCGGGGGTGGCGGAGGCGGCGCTGTGGCGGGAGAAGGCGACGCTGGCCAGGAAGGCGCGCTCGGGATGGCTCATGCCGGCGATCGGCGCGCGCAGCACCTGCTCGAAGGCCAGGTCCGCGCGGTGGTCGGGGTGCAGCCGCGCGCCCAGGTCGGCCAGGCGGCTGGCGGCGGCCAGCAGCACCGGATCGCGCGCGCCGAACACCGGCGTCAGCTTCTCGAAGGCGGCCGACAGCCAGGCCTCCAGCGCCGCCCCGAGGTCTGGCGTCATGCCGCGCGCGGCGGTCAGGGCTTCGCAGCCCTCGATCAGCGGATCGCGGCGGCGAACCTCGGGATCCATGCCGGCCAGCAGCAGGCCCTCGCGCACCCCGAACGCGGAGATGATGATCCGCTCCACGCCCAGGCGCTCGATCAGGGTCTCCAGCACGATGGCGGAATAGGGCAGGGTCTCGATCCGCTTCTTGGAGAGCCCCTGCATGCGCTCCAGCGAGGCGCGCGACTGGTGGGCCACCAGGCGGGAGACCTCGAGCGCGTCGGCGCGGCTCATCTCGTACTGGTGGGCGATGCGCAGCGGGTAGTCGGCCAGCTCCATCTGGAATAGGGCGAGGTTGCGCCACGCGCCCCCGACCGCGTGGAAGTGACGTGAGGCGAAGCGGCTGGCGTGGGGGGCGAGCGCGGCCTCGACCACGCGGCGGGTGCGGTCGAGATCCAGGGTGCGCGGGGCGCCCAGAGCGAAGGGGCCGAGCGGCAAGGTGGCGCCGTCCTGCGCCCCGTCGCCGTTCAGGCGCACGAGTTCCAGGCTGGAGCCGCCCAGGTCGCCGACCACGCCCTCGGCGTCCGGTTCGCCGGCCAGGACGCCCAGGGCCGCGTAGCGGGCCTCCTCCTCGCCGGTGAGCACCCGGACCGCCAGCCCGGTCTCCTCGCGCACCCGGCGCAGGAAGGCCGGACCGTCGGCCGCCTCGCGGACGGCGGCCGTGGCCGCGGCCATGACGTCCTCGGCGCGCCAGCCGTCGAGCAGGGCGCGGAAGCGGCGGATGGCGGTGATGGCGGTCTCGACGCCCTCGGGCGACAGGCGCCCGGTGGCCGGCAGGTCCCGGCCGAGGCCGGCCAGCGCCTTTTCGTTGTAGACGGTCCAGATGGCCCGGCCGTCCACCCGATAGATCACCAGACGGACGGAGTTGGACCCGACGTCGATGACCGCGGCCTGACGGGAGTCGGTGCGGCTATCCCCGCGAGGCCACATGATCGATCGCGCGCGGCATGTCCTTCACCTTTTGCCCTCTACCCGAAAGGCTGGGGTTGGTCATGAAATACTCGTGCGCGGAAAATGCGCTCGGGTGGTCCCAGGATGGATCGCGGCTATAGCGGCCGCCGGCGTCCAGGGTCCAGCTCTGAGCCTCGTCCTTCAGGTTGGCGAGCATGATCTGCTGCAGCACCTGCTGGTGGACGGTGGGGTTCTCGATGGGAGTGAGGCATTCGACCCGGCGGTCCAGGTTGCGCGGCATCCAGTCGGCCGACGAGATGAACACGCGGGCCTCCGACGAGGGCAGGGTCGCGCCGTTGCCGAACGCCACGATCCGGCCATGCTCCAGGAAGCGGCCGACGATGCTCTTCACCTGGATGTTGTCCGACAGGCCGGCGACGCCGGGGCGCAGGCAGCAGATGCCGCGAATCACCAGCTCGATGACCACGCCGGACTGGCTGGCGGCGTAGAGGGCGTCGATGATTTCCGGATCGACCAGCGAGTTCATTTTCGCCCAGATGCCGGCGGGCCGGCCCCCGCGCGCCGCGTCGGCCTCACGCGCGATCAGGGTCAGAAGGTCGCGCTTCATGGTGATCGGTGAGAACGAGAGCTTTTCCAGGCTCTCCGGCTGGGCATAGCCGGTGACGAAATTGAACAGCTTGGCGGAGTCGCGGCCCAGCGCCGGATCCGTCGTGAACAGCGACAGGTCGGTATAGAAGCGCGCGGTGATCGGGTGGTAGTTGCCGGTGCCGAAGTGGCAGTAGGAGCGCAGGGTGTCGCCTTCCTTGCGGACAACGGTCGAGAGCTTGGCGTGGGTCTTGTACTCCACGAAGCCGAAGACGATGTGGACCCCGGCGCGCTCCAGGTCGCGGGCCCATTTCAGGTTCGCCGCCTCGTCGAAGCGGGCCTTGATCTCGACGACCGCGGTGACGTTCTTGCCGGCCTCGGCGGCCTCGATCAGGGCGGCCACGATCGGGCTGTCCTGGGACGTACGGTAGAGGGTCTGCTTGATCGCCAGCACGTTGGGGTCGCGGGCCGCCTGGCGCAGGAACTGCACCACCACGTCGAAGCTCTCGAACGGATGGTGGACCAGGATGTCCTTCTCGCGGATCGCCGCGAAGCAGTCGCCGCCGTGGTCGCGGATGCGTTCGGGGAAGCGGGGCTCGAAGGGCTTGAACTTCAGTTCCGGCCGGTCGGGCGGGATCAGCTGGTTCAGTTCGTCGAGACCGAGCAGGCCGTCGATCAGGATGATGTCCTGGGCCTCGGCATGCAGGCTGCCGGTGATGAAGCCACGCAGTTCCTCGGGCATGGCCGCCTCGATCTCGACGCGGACCACCGAGCCCAGCCGGCGCTGCTTCAGCGCGGCCTCGTACTCGCGAACGAGATCCTCGGCCTCTTCCTCGAATTCGACGTCGGAGTCGCGGATCACCCGGAACACGCCCTGGGCCTGGATCTCGCAGCCTGGGAACAGGTGGTCGAGGAACAGACTGACCAAGCCCTCCAGCGAGACGTAGCGCCGTTGCGCCCGCTTGCGGCCCGAGCGCTGCGCCGGCAGCTCCCAGAACCGCGCCACCTGGGCCGGTATCGGGACCAGCGCGTAGAGCACGCGGTTGTCGGAGAAGCGCCGCAGCTTGAGCGCCAGCGAGAAGGCCAGGTTCGGGATGAACGGGAAGGGGTGCGCCGGGTCGATGGCCAGCGGCGTCAGCACGGGGAAGAGCTGGGAGACGAAGGGCTCCTCCATCACGTCCAGCTCGGCGTTGGTCACATTGGCGGCGGGGACCAGGCTCAGGCCCTCGCCGGATAGCGCCTCGCAAAGCTCGCGCCAGCGGGTCTGCTGGGCCTCCATCAGATCGGCGGCCTCGGCGTTCACCCGTTCGAGCTGCTCGGCGGGGGTAAGGCCGTCCTGGCTGATGGCGCGCACGCCCTCGCGCAGCTGGGCCTTCAGCCCGGCGACGCGCACCATGTAGAACTCGTCGAGGTTGTTGGCGCTGATCGCCAGGAACCGCAACTGCTCCAGCAGCGGGTGGCGCGGGTTTGAACTTTCCGCCAGCACGCGGCGGTTGAACGCCAGCCAGGAGAGCTCGCGGTTGAAGAAGCGGGCGGGGGAGGCGGCGAGGTCGGCGTCCCAGATGAGCGCGCGGGCAGGCTCGATCGCGGCTTCCTTTGCGGCGACGGCGGCGGCTTGGCTCATGGACGGCTCCGAGGGGTGGTGGCCACAGACTCTAAGGTCGCCTGTGTGACGGCTTCAAGTCATCCCTCAAAAAGGTCAAGATTTTCGCTATCGCCCTCAAGGATCTGGCGGGCCAGGACGCGGGAGACCGGCCGGATTTCGGCGTGTTCGGTCTCGTCCAGACGCTCGACGATTTCCTGGGCGCCGGCGATCGACCTTTCCATGCGCCTGAGCAGGTACGGATAGACGTCGTCGTGCGGACGAATGTTCCGTTCCCGGAAGAATTTCTTGAGGACTCCGGTCAACACCTCGTCGTCGGGTTCGCCGATTTCCGCTACCGACAGGGCGTTCAGACGCGAGCGCAGGTCGGGCAGGGCGGCGGGCCACAGCGTCGGCAGGATGCGGGCGGTGAGCAGCAGGCCGCAGCCGTCGCGGGCGGCGAGGTTGATCAGATGGAAGAGCGCCTCCCCATCGACCCCCTGGTCGACGTCCTCCAACAGCGCGGGCCGGCCGGCGGCCGCGGCGATGTCGGGGCGGGCGCGGTCCAGCACCGCGGCCTGGGTGGTCCCGGCCCAGGCCAGCGCGAGGTGGCTCTTGCCGACGCCCTTGGGTCCCACCAGGACCAGGCATCCGCCCGGCCAGCCCGGCCAGGCGTCCAGCGCCGCCAGCGCCGCGGCATTACCGGCGCCGGGGATGAACTCTTCGCGCGAATGGGAGGCGGGCCTGCGAAGGCCTAGCCGAAGCTGCCTGGCCATGCGCCTTGTCCGGTGGGGAAACTCACGGGGCGACCTTAGCAAGCCGCCGCCGGCCACCGCCAGCCCGGCGTCTGGCCCGTCACCGTGTTTCACACCCCCCGCGCGGGCGCGCGCTCCTTTTGAGCGTTGTGGACGCAGGGTCGTGCCGAACCTAAGTTCCGGTGAACCCTGATGCCTCAGAGCGCGCCGGGGACGCATTCCAGGGAGGCGCGCCGTGGCTCAGTTGGACGGCAAGGTCATCGTCATCACCGGCGCGGGCGGCGGCCTCGGTTCACGGATGTCCGTGCTGATGGCGCGGCGGGGCGCGAGGATCGCGGTCGCCGACATCAGGCCGGACGGCGCCCAGGAGACGGTCGAGGCGGTGCGTTCGGTGGGCGGGCAAGCGATCGCCATCGAGATGGACATCACCGCCGAGGACCAGGCCAGGGCGATGATCGCCAGGACGGTCGAGGCGTTCGGCGGCGTCGATGTGCTGGTGAATAACGCGGGCAGCGTCTTCAAGGGGTCCAGCCCGGAGTTCACCGACATGGCCAAGCTGGCCGACCTCGACGTCTCGGTGTGGGACGCCAACATGGCCGGCAACGCGCGCGGCACGATGCTTTGCAGCAAACATGCGATCCCGGCGCTGCTGGCGCGCGGCGGCGGTTCGATCGTGAACATCGCCTCGGTCGCCGGCCTGAAGGGCGGGGAGAGCTTGGCCGCCTATGGCGCCTCCAAGGCCGCGGTGATCTCCCTGACCCGGCACGTGGCGGTGGCCTACGGCAAGCAGAACATCCGCTGCAACGCCATCTGCCCGGGCTCGATCCCCCACGAGAGGACCCAGCAGGCGGGCCGTTCGTCGCCCGCGATGACCCAGACGACGCATGTCTTGCTCGACCACCTGGGCCAGCCCGACGACATCGCCTACATGGCCGCCTTCCTGGCTTCCGATGAATCCGCCTTCATCACCGGCCAGGCGATCCCCGTCGACGGGGGATCGACCGTGGGCAGGATGCCGCCTCCCACGCCTGCCTAACGGGCCGCCTGTCAGCTGACGCCGATGTACTTCAGGATCTGCAGGCCGGGCCGCACCCTGGCCATGAGCAGGTCCCCGCTGGGCAGCCGGGCGAAGCGGTGAAGTTCGTTCATGTAGGAGGGGAAATTATAGTCCCCCTCGATTTCCGGCGCCGCGTTGTGCCAGCCCAGCACCTTCAGGCTCTCACGATCGACGGTCCAGACCCGCTGGTTCGTGCCGTCGGCCACGAACAGGTATTTGTTGTCCGGCGTGAAGGCGACGTCGAAGGCCGAGCCTTGGAAGGCCGTGGAGGGCGCGATAACCACCTCCCGGAGATAGGAGAGGCCGCCCGGGGTGCGTTCGAACTCCTGAACCCGGTTCTTCCTACGGTCGCAGACATAGATCAAGCCGTCCGGCGCGCGGGCGATCTTGTGGACGGGGTTGCCATAAGCCTCCTCGCTGGTCAGCGAGGCCGGATCGCGCCCGTAGGCGCCCCACATGCCGATGAACGCGCCGGTGTCGGCGTGGATGGCGATGATCCGGTGATTTCCATAGCCGTCGGCGACGAACAGTTCACGGGTCGCGGGGTCGAGGTAGATGGACGTCGGCGCGTTGAAGCGGTCGGTGCTGGTGTCGTCGGCCCCGCTGTGGCGCTGGCCATAGCGCCGTAGCAGCCGGCCTTCCGGCGAGAACTTCAGCAGCGCGTCGTCACCCCGGGCCCAGCCGAAGATCCAGACGTTGCCCTCTCCGTCGACCTCGATGTTCTCGTAGCTCTCCGGCCACTGCGGCACGCCATCCACGGCGGGCAGCTGGTCCGGACCGCCCCAGGCGTCAATGAACGCGCCCGCGCCGCTGAGGCGAACCACCCGGGGCATGCGCTTTTCAACCGGCGGGATCGTGTGGCCGATCTCGGAATTGTGCAGCAGGAACACATCGCCGTTCGGGGCGAGCGATACGGCGGTCGTCCGGCCCAGTTGCTTGCCGGGCGGCAACTGGATCGGGAATTCCTCGATCGTCGCGGCGAAACGGGGCCGCGGTCCCGTCCTGGCGTGCATCGACCACTGGTCCGCCTCCAGCGGATAGGCCCGGGCGACGGCGGACGCTGTCGATGTCTCGGCCAATTTGACGTCCTCCCGGAAGGCGGTTTGCCGCCTATGTCATTCTTCCCGCGCCGCCCGGCGTATGAGGGCGGCTCAAATCTCGCTGGGGGCCTTGGCGCTGGCGAGCGTCCAGCCTTCAGGGCGCAGGAGCTCGATGGGGGAGAAGCGGACCTTGTAGTCCATCTTCTCCGAGCCGCGCACCCAATAGCCCAGGTAGACGTAGGGCAGGTCGGTCAGGCAGGCCTGGATGACGTGGTCGAGGATCACGAAGGATCCCAGGCTGCGGCGGCTGACCGTGGGGTCGTAGAAGGAATAGACCAGCGACAAGCCGTCGCTCATCATGTCCACCAGGGCGCAGGCCACCAAGTCGCCAGGCCCGCCGTCGTCGGGGCGCATGCGGTATTCGATGATGTGGGTGCGCACGGCGGTGTCTTCGACCATGGCCACGTAGTCGGGCCAGGTCATCTCGGCCATGCCGCCGTCCGCGTGGCGCGCGGTCAGGTAGCGGCGCAGCAGGTCGAACTGCTCCATCGTCGCCTCGGCCTCGACCAGATGCCGCTCCAGGTCCTCGTTGCGCGCGATGGCCTTGCGCTCGGAGCGCGAGAACACATAGTCCGCGGCCGGCAGCCGGGCCGAGACACAGGCGGTGCAGGCCTCGCAGGCCGGCCGGTACGCGATGTTCTGCGACCGGCGGAAACCCACCTGGGTCAGCGAGTCGTTGACCGTGGCCCCGTCGCTGAGCGGCAGGTGCGCGAACACCTTGCGTTCGAAGCGTTCCGGCAAATAGGGGCAAGGCGATGGCGCGGTCAGGAAGAACCGGAGCTGTCGTGTCGGAAAATGCTGCGTCACGGACTTGCGGTCGCCTTCATAACGATACGCCTCGCGATGGATTAGGCGTCATGCGCTGGCCTTTCGCAAGGAAACTTATGGGCCGTGTTCCGGGGGCAGGACCGGCGCCTCGCGCAACAGCACGATGGCGATCCGGCGGTTCCCGGGGAGCGCCGGATCGTCGGGATAGAGCGGCTCGGACGTCGCCTTGCCCGACACCTGGAACACCCGGTCGGCGTCGACGCCGGCGCTTTGCAGGATGCGCCTTGAGGCGTCGGCGCGGCCAGCCGACAGCGACCAGTCACCCTCGTTCTTCGCCCCGCCGGCGTTGGCGCTGGTGTGGCCATAGATGCTGATCCGGTTGGGCAGCTGGTTGATTACCTTGGAGATCGCCCGCAGCAGGACCTTGGCCCGATCGTTGGGCGCGGCCGAGCCCTGGTTGAACATCGAGCGGCCTTCCTGATCGACGAGCTGGATGCGCAGGCCCTCGGGGGTCTGGTCGATGATGATGTTCTTGGACAGCTCCGCCAGTTCCGGCATGTCCTGCAGCGCCTGGCGCAGCGACTGGGCGGCCGAGGCGAAGGCGGCCTCCTCCTGCTTCTGCTGGGCTTCGCGCAAGGACTTGGTCGCGTCGTCCTCGGTGGAGGTCGACTTGGCGCCGTCGGCCTGCTTGCCGTCGTTGGGATGGCGCGAATCGGGCGCCATGTCCTGGATGATCGAGGCCGAGCCGGCGGCCTTGGAGCCGTCCTGGCCGAGCGCGGTGCCCGACAGGATGCCGCCGGACCCGGAGGTGGTCTCCGATACGCTGGCCGGGGCGAAATAGTCGGCGATGCCGCGTTTCTGCTCGGGCGAGGTGGTGTTGATCAGCCACATCAGCAGGAAGAAGGCCATCATCGCGGTGACGAAGTCGGCGTAGGCCACCTTCCAGGCGCCGCCGTGGTGTCCACCGCCGCCGCCCTTCTTGATACGCTTGATGATGATCGGCTGGTCGCCCACCGACATGGTTCGTCCCGTCCAGGCCTGTTAACAGGAGGCGA
This sequence comes from Caulobacteraceae bacterium, assembly GCA_947478785.1. Lineage (GTDB taxonomy): Bacteria > Pseudomonadota > Alphaproteobacteria > Caulobacterales > Caulobacteraceae > Phenylobacterium. The sequence continues at coordinate 40,421 of CANJXI010000015.1, read as the reverse complement.
CCTTGCGCAGCGGGCCGTTAAAATGGCGTTGAGGTTAAGCGGTTTCGGAGGGGTTGGATGAAGGTCGCGTTCATTGGGCTTGGGGTGATGGGATTTCCCATGGCGGGGCACCTGGCCGAGGCCGGCCACGCCATGACGGTCTTCAACCGAAGCCCGGAAAAGGCCCTGCGCTGGGTGGCGGAGCACGGGGGCGATGCGCCGGCGACCGTGGCGAAGGCCTGCGCCGGCGCCGAGGTGGTGGCCCTTTGCGTCGGCAATGACGACGATGTCCGTGAGGTTGTGGCCCAGGCGCTGCCCGTGATGGCGCCGGGCGGAGTCGTGGTCGATCACACGACCACCTCGGCGGTCGTGGCGCGCGAGATGGCCGCCCTGGCGGCGGGCGGCGGCCGCGCCTTCGTCGACGCGCCGGTGTCTGGCGGGCAGGCCGGCGCCGAGAACGGCCAGCTCACCATCATGTGCGGCGGAACGACCGAGGCCTTCGCCACGGTCGAGCCGGTGATCGGCGCCTACGCCAAGGCGACGCGGCTGATGGGTGGGGCGGGCTCGGGCCAGCTTACCAAGATGGTCAACCAGGTCTGTATCGCGGGCCTCTTGCAGGGGCTGGCCGAGGGCCTGGACTTCGCCCGGCGTGCGGGCCTCGACCCGCAGGACGTCTATGAGGCGATCTCCAAGGGCGCGGCCCAGTCCTGGCAGATGGACAACCGCTGGAAGACCATGAGCCAGGGCCAGTTCGACTTCGGATTCGCCGTGGACTGGATGCGCAAGGACCTGGGCCTGGTGCTGGACGAGGCGGGCCGCAACGGCGCGGCGCTGGCCGCCACGGCCCTGGTCGATGGCTTCTACGCCGAGGTCCAGGACATGGGCGGGCGGCGCTGGGACACCTCGAGCCTGGTGGCGCGGCTGGACAAGCCCCGTTGAGCGGAACCGAGGTGCTGCGGACCGAACGCCTGGTCCTGCGCCACCTCACGCGGGACGACGCGCCCTTCGTCCTGCAACTGATCAACGAGCCCGGCTGGATCGCGAACATCGGCGACCGGGGAATCCGCGACCTGGACGGCGCGCGCGGCTACATCCAGCGGATCGCCGCCAGTTACGCGGCCAACGGCTATGGACTCTGGGCGGCGGCGCTGAAGGACACGGGTGAGCCCATCGGCCTGTGCGGCCTCATCAAGCGCGAGGGACTGGAGCATTCCGACGTGGGCTACGCCTTTCTCGAGCGCGTATGGGGCCACGGCTACGCCCGCGAGGCGGCCGCCGCGACGCTGGCCCATGCCCGCGACGCCATCGGGCTTTCGAAGGTGTTGGCCATCACCACGCCGGGCAACGGCCGCTCCATCGCGGTGCTGGAGACCATCGGCATGAAGGGCGCGGGATCGATCCGCCTGTCGGGCGAGGCGCGCGACAGCGCGCTCTTCACCACATGAGCATCACCACCCGGCGCGTCGAGGCGAACGGCTTCAGCTTCGCGGTGGACGAGGCGGGGGAGGGCGATCGCCTGGCGCTCTGCCTGCATGGCTTTCCGGAGAGTCGGTTCTCGTGGCGTGAACAGCTGCCCGTCCTGGCGGCGCTCGGATACCGCGCCTGGGCGCCGGACCTGCGCGGCTATGGCGAGACCGAGCCCAAGCCGAGCGCCGTCTCGGCCTATGTCGTCGACCGGCTGATGGAAGACGTCGCGGCCCTGATCGACGCCAGCGGGGCTGCGACCGTCACCCTGATCGCCCACGACTGGGGCGCGGGCGTGGCCTGGACCTTCGCCGCCAATCGCGTGCGGCCGCTGGAGCGGCTGGTGATCCTGAACCTGCCGCATCCGGCGCTGATGTTCCGGGCGCTGCGCCGCTCGTGGACCCAGCTCAAGCGCTCCTGGTACATGTTCTTCTTCCAGCTGCCGGGGATCCCCGAGCGGCGGCTGACGGCCAACGGCGCCCGTGGCGTCAAGGCGGCCTTCATGGGCATGGCGGTGGACCGGACCAACTTCACGCCCGAGGTGCTCGACCGTTACGCCAGCGACGCGCTCCGCCCCGGCGCCATGACCGGCATGCTCAACTGGTACCGCGCCGCCTTCCGCCTGCCCGGCAAGCTGCGCGGGCCGTGGCCGATCATCGAGACCCCGACCCTGGTGATCTGGGGTGAGGAGGACGCGGCGCTGGGCGTCGAGCTCCTGGACGGCACGGATGCCTACGTCCGCGACCTGACCATCCGCCGCCTGCCCGGCGTCTCCCACTGGGTCCAGCAGGAGGCCCCGGAAAAGGTCAACGCCGTCCTGAGGGAATTTCTCCTCTCCCCCGAGGCGAAGCCCGAGGGGAGAGGGTAGGGTGAGGGGCGGCGCGGCGCTTCAGCCCCCGCTGCGGGTTCAGCCAGCAAACGACGGATGCTCCCCGCCGCACGCCTCCAGTATCGTCAGGCAGACGCCATCCCGGTTCGTCATCACCGCCGAGTTCCAGAACCTGAGCATCTTCAGGCCCCGTGTTTCGAGCTCAGCCGTGCGCCGATCATCGTATTCGACCTGGTCGGAATGCTGGCCGCCGTCCAGCTCGACGACGAGCCCGTTTTCCACACAAAGAAAATCCACGATGAAGGGTCCAATGGGAACCTGCCTGCGCCACTTCCAGCCGCCCAGTCGTCGGGCGCGAATGGCGTTCCACAGTCGAGCCTCGGCGTCGGTGTCCTCCCGGCGCAGGCGCCTGGCGCGCTCCAGCGGGGTCCGATCCTTCTGGGTCTTGAACGTCGCCATGCCTGGATGGTGCGTCATGGCTGGACCGCCTTGCAAGCCGTCAGGCCTGCGTCGCCCCTCTCCCTAGCCTCTCCCCTCGGGCTTCGCCTCGGGGGAGAGGAGGTGTTAGCCCAGCATCTTCGCGGCTCTGGGCGCGAAGTAGGTGATGACCCCTGCCGCGCCGGCCCGCTTGAACGCGCCCAGGCTCTCCAGGATGGCGCGTTCCTCGTCGAGCCAGCCGTTCTGTGCGGCGGCCATCAGCATGGCGTACTCGCCGGAGACCTGGAACGCGAAGGTCGGCATGGCGAAGGCGTCGACCACCTGGCGGACGATGTCGAGATAGGGCATGCCGGGCTTGACCATCACCATGTCGGCGCCCTCGGCGATGTCGAGGGCCACTTCGCGCAGCGCCTCGGCGTGGTTGGCGCTGTCCATCTGGTAGGTCTTCTTGTCGGCGGGGTTCTCCACCGAGCCGGTCCCCAGCTTCCCCGAGCCAATAGCCTCGCGGTAGGGGCCGTAGAAGGCCGAGGCGTATTTGGCGGCGTAGGACATGATCATCACGTCCTGCAGGCCCTCGGCCTCCAGCGCCTGGCGCAGCGCCCCACAGCGGCCGTCCATCATGTCGGAGGGGGCCAGGATGTCGCAGCCGGCCCGGGCCTGCATCAGCCCCTGGCGGACCAGGGCCTCTATGGTCGGGTCGTTGAGGATGCGGCCGTTCTCGATCAGGCCGTCGTGGCCGTGGTCGGTGAAGGGATCGAGCGCCACGTCGCACATGATCCCGACCTCGGGGGCGGCGTCCTTCATGGCCTTGACGGCGCGGGCGACCAGGCCGTCCTCGTCGTGGGCCAGGGTCCCGGCGGCGTCCTTCTTCGATCCGTCGATATGCGGGAAGACGGCGATCGCCGGAATGCCGAGCGAACGGGCTTCCCGGGCGGCGGCCGCGCAGCCTTTCACGGAGAGGCGGCTGATGCCCGGCATGGAGCCCACCGGGATCTCGTCCTCGCCCTCATGGACCACCATCGACCAGATCAGGTCGGCGGGCGTCAGCACGGTCTCGCGGACCAGCCGGCGGATCCAGTCCGTCTGGCGCAGGCGGCGCAGGCGAAGCGCGGGATAGGCGGCGAGGGGCGCTCTGGTCATTTTCGGCGTTTGAACCTTCGCGAGGCCGCGTGCAAGTCAGGTTGACAGGTCGAGCCGGCGAAGGCGAGTTGCCGCCATGGACTTCAATCTCACCGACGATCAGCGCGCCATCGAGGACGCCGCCCAGGCCTTCGCCGCCGCCGAGCTGGCGCCGCACTCGGCGCGCTGGGACGAGGAGAAGCATTTCCCGATCGACGTGCTGCGCAAAGCCGCCGAGCTGGGGTTCGCTGGGCTCTATGTGGGCGAGGACGTGGGCGGCTCGGGGCTGGGCCGGCTCGACGCCTCGATCGTCTTCGAGCAACTCTCCTACGGCGATGTCTCCACGGCGGCCTTCATCTCGATCCACAACATGGCCTCGTGGATGATCGACCGCTACGGCGCGGACGATCTGCGCAGGCGCTTCCTGCCGCGCCTGACGACCATGGAGCTGATCGCCTCCTACTGCCTGACCGAGCCCGGCTCCGGCTCCGACGCGGCGGCGCTGTCCACCAGCGCCAGGCTGGACGGCGACCACTACGTCCTGAACGGCTCCAAGGCCTTCATCTCGGGCGGCGGCGTCTCGGACGTCTATGTGGTGATGGCCAGGACCGGCGGCCCCGGGGCCAAGGGGATATCCGCCATCGTGGTGGAGAAGGGGACGCCCGGCCTCTCCTACGGCGCCCAGGAGCGCAAGATGGGCTGGAATTCCCAGCCGACCGCGCAGGTCAATTTCGACGACTGCCGGGTTCCGGTCGCCAACCGCATCGGCGCCGACGGCGAGGGCTTCCGGATCGCCATGGCGGGCCTCGACGGCGGGCGGATCAATATCGCCTCCTGCTCCCTGGGCGGGGCGGGCCTGGCGCTGGACACCGCCAAGGCGCATCTGGAGACCCGCAAGCAGTTCGGCCAGGCGCTGAAAGAATTCCAGGGGCTGCAGTGGCGGCTGGCCGACATGGCAACCGAGCTCGACGCCGCGCGCCTGATGGTCCGCAGGGCCGCCCACGCGCTGGACAACCGCGACCCCAACGCCACAAAATACTGCGCCATGGCCAAGCGGTTCGCCACCGACGCGGGCTTCGAGGTCGCCAACCAGGCCCTGCAGCTGCATGGCGGCTACGGATACCTGGCGGACTTTCCGCTGGAGCGGATCGTGCGCGACCTGCGGGTCCACCAGATCCTGGAAGGCACCAATGAGATCATGCGGGTGATCACCGCGAGGGAGCTGTTCCGGCAATGACCGACGAGCCCGAAGTCATCGTCCGCGTCGAGGGCAGGGTGGGGCGCCTGACGCTCAACCGGCCCGGCGCGCTGCATGCGCTCAACGCCAACATGGTGGCCCTGATGACCGAGGCGCTGTTGGCCTGGCGCGACGACCCGGCGGTCGAGCTTGTGCTGCTGGATCACGCGGGGCCGAGGGGATTCTGCTCCGGCGGCGATATCCGGATGCTCGCCGAGAGCGGGGCGGGGGACGGCGCCGAGGCCCGGCGGTTCTTCTTCGACGAATACCGGCTGAATCACCTGCTGTTCCACTATCCGAAGTCGGGCGTGGCGATCATGGACGGGGTGACCATGGGCGGCGGCGTGGGCCTGGCCCGGCCTTGCCGGTTCCGGGTGGCGACCCAGCGGACCACATTCGCCATGCCGGAGACCGGGATCGGCCTCTTCCCAGACGTGGGCGGCGGCTGGTTCCTGCCGCGCATGCCCGACCACATCGGCCTTTGGCTGGCGCTGACGGGGGCGCGGATCAAGGCCGCCGACTGCGAGCTGCTGGGCGTCTCCACCGACTATGTGGAGAGCGAGCAGGTGGAGGCGCTGAAGGCCGCGATCCTGAACGATCCGGGGCGCGTCGAGACCCTGCTCACCGAGATGGGGGGGGATTCGGGGCGCCCACCCATCGCCCAGCACCAGGACGAGATCGCCCGGATATTCGCGGGTGACAGCGTCGAGGCCATCGTGGCCGCGCTGGAGGCCGCCGACACCGACTGGGCCCGCGCGCAACTGGCCACCCTGGCGACCAAGTCGCCGCAGACCCTGAAGGTCGCCTTCCGTCAGCTGATGCTTGGGGGACTGGCCAGGAGCTTCGCCGAGAACATGGCCATGGAGTACCGGATCGGCGCCCGCGTGGCGCAGCGGCCGGACTTCCGGGAGGGCGTGCGCGCGGTGATCGTGGACAAGGACAACCGGCCGAATTGGGATCCCCCGACGCTGGAGGGCGTGACCGAGGCGATGCTGGACGGGATATTCGCCCCCCTGCCTTCCGCTGACGAGTGGTCGCCCCTACCTTGACCGCAAGGCGCCCCCGCGAAGGATCGCCGTTGGAGGAACACGAATGAAATCCACGTTGATCTGGGGCTCCGCCGTGCTGGCCCTCGCCCTGTCCGCCGGCGCGGCCAGCGCCGCCCCCTCCGCCGCCGTGACCGCCGCGGTCGCCGACAAGGGCCGGCCCGAGGCCGACACCAGGCGCGACGCCGACCGCAAGCCCGCCGAGATGCTGGAATTCGCCGGCGTCAAACCGGGGCAGACGGTGGTCGACCTGCTGCCGGGCGGAGGCTATTTCACCCGGATCTTCTCCAAGGCGGTGGGACCCACGGGCGTGGTCTACGCCGTCAGCGGCCCGCCCCGGCCCACGACCGATCCGGCCAAGCCGCCGCCGGCGCCGGCCCAGGACGTCATCGCCGCCGACGCCAGCTACGCCAACGTGAAATCTGTCCACCTGCCGCTGATCGACGGGGTCAAGATCCCGACCAAGGCCGACGTCGTATGGACCGCGCAGAACTATCACGACGTGAACAACATCAAGGGCGTCGACATGCTGGCGTTCGATAAGTCGGTCTATGCCGCGTTGAAGCCGGGTGGCGTGTTCGTCGTCCTCGACCACGTGGCGGCAAGCGGGGCCGCGCCCGACCCGGAGGACAAGCTGCACCGGATCGATCCCGCCATCGTCAAGCGCCAGGTGATCGCCGCGGGCTTCAAGTTCGAAGGCGAGAGCAAGGTCCTGGCCAATCCGGCCGACGATCACACCAAGATGGTCTTCGATCCATCGATCCGCGGCCACACTGACCAGTTCATCTACAAGTTCCGCAAGCCCAGGTAGGGCTTTGATCAAAGAGGCTTCATGACGAAAATCGCCTTCATCGGCCTGGGCAATATGGGCGGCGGCATGGCCGCCAATCAGGCCAAGGCGGGCCACGAGGTCCTGGCGTTCGACCTGGCGGCGGCGGCGGTCGAGAAGGCCGTCGCCGCCGGCTGCCGGGCGGCGGGCACGGCCGCGGCGGCGATCAAGGACGCCGACGTGGTCATCACCATGCTGCCGGCCGGCCAGCACGTGCGCGCGGTCTACGCGGGCGAGGTGCTGCCCAACGCCAAGGCGGGCGCGATCCTCATCGACTGCTCGACCATCGACGTGGAGAGCGCGCGCGCCGTCGCCGCCCAGGTGAAGGCGGCGGGCTTCCGATTCGCCGACGCGCCCGTCTCCGGCGGGACGGCGGCGGCCGAGGCCGGGACGCTGGCCTTCATGGTCGGTTGCGACGACGCCGACTTCCCCGCTGTCGAGGCGGTGATCGCGCCGATGTCGCGGGTGACCATCCACGCCGGCGCGCACGGGGCCGGGCAGGCGGCGAAGATCTGCAACAACATGGTGCTGGGCGCCTCGATGATCGCGGTCTGCGAGGCCTTCGCCCTGGCGGAAAAGCTCGGCCTCGATCCCGAGCGGTTCTTCGAGATCTCGTCCAAGTCGTCGGGCCAGTGCTGGAGCCTCACCAGCTATTGCCCGTGGCCGGGCCCGGTGCCGACGGCGCCCTCGAATCGCAATTACGAGGGCGGATTCGCCACCGCGATGATGCTGAAGGACCTGAAGCTCGCGCAGGAAGCCGCCGCCAAGGCCGGGGCGGCCACGCCGCTGGGCGCGCAGGCCGAGGGGCTCTACGCCCTGTTCGACCGTCTGGGTGGCGGGCCCAAGGATTTTTCGGCCATCCTGGAGATGTTCCGCGGCAACGGCCCGCCCGCCTAGCCGCCGCAGGGACGAATTCCTTTCGAAGACGCAACAAAATGTCCTGATCCCGGCGCCGGCGGTCATATGGACAACGTTCACTTGCGGTGCGAAAACCCTGCCGCACCCAGGGGCCGGCCGCCCCGCGCAAGATCGTCGAGCGCGTGGCCGGGATGACAAGTCGATGGATTACAGGTCTGCGTTCACGAGCGCGCTTGAGAAGGTCCACGCCGAGGGCCGCTATCGGGTCTTCGCGGACCTGAAGCGCCATCGCGGCGCCTTTCCGCGCGCCACGTGGACCCGTGGCGACGGCTCGGAAGCCGAGGTCATCGTCTGGTGCTCCAACGACTACCTGGGCCAGGGGCAGAACCCGGTGGTCACCGAGGCGATGAAGACCGCCATCGACGCGGCCGGCGCGGGCTCGGGCGGCACGCGCAACATCTCGGGCACGACGCACTATCATGTGGAGCTGGAGCGGGAACTGGCCGACCTTCACCAGAAGGAAGCGGCGCTGCTGTTCACCTCGGGCTATGTCTCCAACGAGGCCTCGCTCTCGACGCTCTATAAGATCCTGCCCGGGCTGATCGTCTTCTCCGACGCGCAGAACCACAATTCGATGATCAGCGGCATCCGCGCCGGTCGTGGCGCGCGCCACGTGTTCCGCCACAACGACCTGGCGCACCTGGAAGAACTGCTGGCCGCCGCCGACCCGGCCGCGCCGAAGGTGATCGCCTTCGAGAGCGTCTATTCCATGGACGGCGACATGGCCGACCTGCGCGGCACGGTGGCGCTGGCCAAGACGTACGGCGCCATGACCTACCTCGACGAGGTGCATGCGGTCGGCATGTATGGCGAACGCGGCGGCGGCGTCGCCGAGCGCGACGGGGTGATGGCCGACATCGACATCGTCGAAGGCACGCTCGGCAAGGCGTTCGGCGTGATGGGCGGCTATATCGCCGCCGATTCGGTGATCGTGGACGCGATCCGCAGCTATGCCGACGGCTTCATCTTCACCACCTCGATCCCGCCGGCCCTGGCGGCCGGGGCGGCGGCCTCGATCCGCTATCTGAAAGAACACAACGAGATCCGCGTGGCCCACCAGGCCCGCGCCGCGGCGCTGAAGGAACGCATGCTGAAGGCCGGCCTGCCGGTGATGGCGACTTCGGTCAGCCACATCGTGCCGGTGCTGGTGGGCGACGCGGTCCACTGCAAGCTCATTTCCGATATTCTGCTCGAGGATCACGGCGTCTACGTCCAGCCGATCAATTACCCGACGGTGCCGCGCGGCACGGAACGGCTGCGCTTCACCCCGTCGCCGGCCCACACCGATGCGATGATGGACGACCTGGTGGCGGCGCTGGAGACCCTGTGGATCCGCTGCAACGTCCAGCGCGTCGGCGGAGTGGCCGCCTAACGCCCGTCTTTCCTGGCTATTTCCGGCGCCGGACGCCACGGCCAAGGCCGATCTGCTTGGCGAAGTCCGAGCGGCGCGCGGCATAGGCGGGGGCTACCATCGGATAGTCGGGCGGCAGGCCCCAGCGGCGGCGGTAGTCGTCCGGGCTCATGTCGAAGCGCGAGCGCAGGTAGCGCTTGAGCATCTTCAGCTTCTTTCCGTCCTCCAGGCAGACGATATAATCGTGCTGCACGGACCGCCCGATCGTGACCGCGGGCTTGGGCCGCTCTTCCGGAACCGGAGCCGCGTCGCGGGTCAGGCCTTCCAGGGCGAAATGCACGGTCCGGATCAGATCCGGTACGGCGTCCTGGGCGACCGCGTTCCGGCTGAGGTAGGCCGAGACGATATCCGCACCCAGGCGCATCAGGTCCTCGCCCGCGGGCGCGTCGCTGTCGAGTCCAACACTCATGAACTTCCCCTTGTCTCAGACACTGCAACGCGCCTCGGGCAGTTGGAGCTGCACCTCCGGCCAATTCCAAACGTTGCAGTCGCGACATGGTTCCGAGCGCTTCGAGGGGCGTTGGAACCGCGCGCGGTTGGGGGTAAAAGCCCAATCCGCCCAGCCGAACTCCCCGACCTGCCTCCCAGCCAGAAAGGCGCCGCCCTTGACCCTGCACGCCCAAGCCCAGCCTTCGTCCGACGGTTTCTTCGCCAGCGATCTCGCGGCCGGCGATCCGGACGTCGCCCGGATCGTGGCGGGCGAACTCAAGCGCCAGCAGGACCAAATCGAGCTGATCGCGTCAGAGAACATCGTCTCCAAGGCGGTGCTGGAGGCGCAGGGCTCGGTGCTGACCAACAAGTACGCCGAGGGCTATCCGGGCAAGCGCTACTACGGCGGCTGCGAGGTGGTGGACGAAGTGGAGCTCCTGGCCATCGAGCGGGCCAAGCAGTTGTTCGGCTGCGAATACGCCAACGTCCAGCCGCACTCCGGCAGCCAGGCCAACCAGGCGGTGTTCATGGCCACCATGACGCCGGGCGACACCTTCATGGGCATGAACCTGGACCACGGCGGCCACCTGACCCACGGCAAGAGCGTCAACCAGTCCGGCAAGTGGTTCCGTCCCGTGGCCTATGGCGTGCGACTCCAGGATCACCTGATCGACTATGAGGAGGCCGCCGCCGTGGCCCGGGCCGAGCGGCCCAAGGTGATCATCGCCGGCGGCTCGGCCTATTCGCGGGCCATCGACTTCGCCCGCTTCCGCGAGATCGCCGACGAGGTCGAGGCGCTGCTGATGGTCGACATCGCCCACTATGCGGGGCTGGTGGCCGGCGGGGTCTATCCGAACCCGTTCCCGCACGCCCACATCGTCACGACCACCACGCACAAGACCCTGCGCGGCCCGCGCGGCGGGATGATCATGACCAACTCCAAGAAGTGGAACCAGAAGATCAACTCGGCGGTCTTCCCGGGCCTGCAGGGCGGCCCGCTGATGCATGTGATCGCCGCGAAGGCCGTGGCCTTCGGCGAGGCGCTGCGCCCCGAATTCAAGCTCTACGCCCGCAACGTCATCGAGAACGCCCGCGCGCTGGCCGACAGCCTGCAGGTCGCGGGCTTCAAGATCGTCTCCAACGGCACCGACAGCCACCTGATGCTGGTCGACCTGACGCCGAAGGGGGTCAGCGGGGCCGATGCGGAGAACGCGCTCGAGCGGGCCGGCATCACAACCAACAAGAATTCGATCCCCGGCGATCCGCTGCCGGCCATGCAGACCTCGGGCCTGCGCGTGGGCTCGCCGGCCGGCACGACGCGGGGCCTCGGTCCCGCGGAATTCCGCCAGGTGGGCCAGTGGATCGGCGAGGTCCTGGACGGTCTTGGGGCCGGCGGCGACAATTCCGCCACCGAGGCCAAGGTGCGCAGTGAGGTGCTGGCGCTGACGCGGCGCTTCCCTATCTACAACGGATAGGGTTTTCTAGGCCGCAAAGGGGCTACATCATGCGCTGCCCGTTCTGCGGCCATCTCGAAAGTCAGGTGAAGGACAGCCGTCCGTCGGAAGACGGCGCGGCGATTCGCCGGCGCAGGCTCTGCCCGGAGTGCGGCGGGCGTTTCACCACCTTCGAGCGCGTGCAACTGCGCGAACTGACCATCCTCAAGCGGTCGGGCCGGCGCACGCCCTTCGACCGCGACAAGCTCGCCCGCTCGATCTCCATCGCCACCCGCAAGCGCCCGGTGGAGCCGGAGCGGGTGGAGCGGATGATCTCCTCGATCGCCCGCCAGCTTGAGAGCATGGGCGAGACCGAACTGCCGTCATCGGCGGTGGGCGAACTGGTCATGCAGCAGCTCAAGGCGCTCGATGACGTGGCCTACGTCCGCTACGCCTCGGTCTACCGCGACTTCCGCGAGACCCAGGACTTCGCCAAGTTCCTCGGCGAGGAGGGGTTGGCGGAGACGGCGGAGGAGTAGCGCCGCGGCCTTCCCCCTGGCTTTTGAATGACCGTCACCCTCAAGCTCGCCACCTCGCTGGACGGCCGGATCGCCACGGCGGCGGGCGAGAGCCGCTGGATCACCGGCGAGGCCGCGCGCGCGGCGGTCCATCGCCTGCGTTCGGAGCATGAGGCGGTGCTGGTCGGTGTCGAGACGGCGCTGGCCGACGACCCCGAGCTCACCGTGCGCCTGCCGGGCTACAACGGCCGCCAGCCGGCCCGCGTCGTGCTGGACAGCCGCCAGCGGCTTTCGCCGGACTGCAAGCTCGTGAAGACCGCGCGCGAAACGCCGACCTATCTCGTCTCTACGACGGAGCCAGACGTCGCAATGGTCGCCGCCGGTGTCCGCGTCCTGCGGGTCCGGGCCGTTGGCGAAGATCGCCCGGAGCTGAAGACTGTCCTCGAGTCCCTTGAAGACGAAGGGCTTTCGCGGATTTTCGTCGAGGGGGGCGGGCAGGTCGCGGCCAGCTTCCTGCGCTGCGGCCTCGTCGACGCCATCGAGTGGTTCCGCGCGCCGATCCTGATCGGCGGCGAGGGGCGCCCGGGCGTCGGCGCCCTGGCTGTTGCCGCGCTCGGCGATGCGCCCCATTTCAGGCGAACGGAAGTCCGCGAGGTCGGAGCCGACCTCTGGGAACGCTATACGAGGATCTGAATGTTCACCGGAATCGTCACCGACGTCGGCCGCCTGCGCGCCGTGCGCGACACCAACCGCGACCGCCGCTTCGAGGTGGAGACCGCCTTCGACCTCTCGACCGTCGACATCGGCGCCTCGATCAGCCACGCGGGCTGTTGCCTGACGGTGGTGGAGAAGGGCGAGGGCTGGTTCGCCGTCGAGGTGTCGGGCGAGACCCTGGCGGTCACCACGCTGGGAGACTGGGCCGAAGGACGGCGCGTCAACCTCGAACGGGCCGCGCGCCTGGGCGACGAATTGGGCGGCCACATTGTCTCGGGCCATGTGGACGGCATCGGCGAGGTCCTGTCTGTAGAGAGCGAGGGCGGTTCGCACCGCGTCCAGGTCCGCGCGCCCCGGCCGCTCCACCGCCACATCGCGCCCAAGGGTTCGATCACCATCGAGGGCGTCTCGCTGACCGTCAACGAGGTCGACGACGACGTCTTCGGCGTGAACCTGATCCCGCACACCTGGGACGTGACGACGCTGGGCGAGCTCAAGGCCGGCAGCCGGGTGAACCTGGAGATCGATATGCTGGCGCGCTATCTCGCCCGCTGGCGTGAAACGGCCTAAAGGCTGCGTCACAAAGCTGAAGGGCGCCCCATGAGCGACGACAAGATCCGCATCCTGATCGTGGAGGCGCGCTTCTATTCCGATCTCGCCGACGAACTCCTCAAGGGCGCGCTCGACGCGCTCGACGCCTATGGCGCGGAGCATGAGGTGGTCACCGTGCCGGGCGCCCTGGAGATTCCCGGCGCCATCGCCTTCGCCGAGGAGGGCGCCCATCGCCCGGCCGGCGCCACGGCCTTCGACGGCTATGTGGCGCTGGGGACCGTGATCCGCGGCGAGACCTATCACTTCGAGATCGTGTCCAATGAATCCGCCCGCGGGATCATGGATCTCGCGGTCGGCAAGCGGCTGGCCATCGGCAACGGCATCCTGACCGTCGAGGATGAGGCCCAGGCCTGGGCCCGCGCCAAGGTCAGCGAGGGTGACAAGGGCGGCGGGGCGGCGCGCGCGGCGCTGACCATGGTGTCGCTGAAGCAACAGCTGCTCGGCCACAAGCGATGAGCGGCGCCAAGCCGTCGCGGTCGGTGGCGAGGCTCGCCGCCGTCCAGGCGCTCTATCAGATGGAGGTCTCCTCGACGGGAGTGGAAAACGTCATCCGGGAATTCTCCGAACACCGCTTCGACCGTGGCATCCCCAACGAGGCGGGGGAGGACATGACCCTGGCCGCCGCCGACGAGACCTTCTTCGCCGACCTTGTGCGCGGTGTGGTGGAGCACCAGAAGAAGATCGACCAGGCCGTCGCCAAGCGGCTGGCGCAGAACTGGCGGCTGGAACGCATCGACGCCACGGTGCGCGCGATCCTGCGGGCCGGCGCCTATGAGCTGTCCCACCGCCCTGACGTGCCGACCGAGGTGGTGATCGACGAATATGTCGAGCTCGCCAAATCCTTCTTCGAAGGTCCGGAACCCGGCTTCGTGAACGGCGCCCTCGATGCGGTGGCGCAAGACGTCCGGCGCTGATGTCCGGCGCTGACGAGTTCGGCGAGATCGCGCGCCTGTTCCGCCCGCTGACCGGCGGGGCCGCCGGGGCCTTCGATCTGCTGGACGACGCGGCCGTCATTCCTTCACGCCCCGGATACGACCTAGTGGTCGCCAAGGACGCCATCGTCGAGGGGGTGCATTTCCCGGCGGGCGAGGCGCCGGGCCTGGTCGCCCGCAAGCTGGTCCGCGTGAATCTCTCCGACCTGGCGGCCAAGGCGGCCGCGCCGTTCGGCTGCTTCCTGGCGGTGGCCTGGCCGGCTGGGTTCGGGCCGGCTGAGCGGGCCGCGTTCGCGGCGGGGCTTGGGGAGGACCTTAGGGCGTTCGGGATGAACCTGCTGGGCGGGGACACGGTCTCCACGCCGGGCCCCTTCACGGCCAGCCTGACGGCCATGGGCTGGGTTCCCGAGGGCCGCATGGTGCGGCGCGCGGGCGCCCGGCCAGGCGACATCGTCGCGGTGAGCGGGACCATCGGCGACGGCGCCCTGGGCCTGGCCGCCGTGCGCGGCGAGGTCGGCGATCCCGATGGCTCGCTCGCGGGGCGCTTCCGGCTGCCCACCCCGCGCCTGGAGCATCGCGAGATCCTGCGCGCGGCGGCCAGCGCCGCGGCGGACGTCTCCGACGGGCTCGTCGCAGATGCGGGGCACATCGCCCGGGCGAGCGGCGTGCGCCTGATCTTGGACATCGAGCGCCTGCCGCTCTCCGAGCCCGCGCGGCGCTGGCTGGCCGCGCAGCCGGACCGGGCCGCGGCGCTGGTCCGTCTGGCCACCGGCGGCGATGACTACGAGGTGGTCTGCACGATGGCGGGCGACGCGCCGCCAGGGTTCACGGCGATCGGCGCGGTGTCTGCCGGGGAGGGAATCGAGGCGCGGCTGCAGGGCAGGGCGCTGGATATCGCCCAGGGCGGCTGGCGCCACCTCTGACCGGGCGGGCCTCAACGAAGCGGAAACCTGTGCGGGCCAAGTCTTCGGCCATGCGCCGCCTCCTGCTGATTCTCCTCGCCCCGCTGCTGCTGCTCGGCCAGGTCGCCTGGGCCAATGAGCCGGCGGCCAAGGCGACCGGGGCGGCGGGCCAGTATGTGGACCTGCAGCCCATCGCCCTGCCGATCGTCGTGAACGGGGTCCTGATCAACTACGTCTTCGTCAATGTGCGAATCAATCTGACCGGCGGCGCCGACGTGACGCGCCTGCGCGACAAGGAGCCGTTCTTCCGCGACGCCCTGGTGCGCGCCGGGCATCGCACGCCGTTCGTGCTGGCCAGCGACTACCAGAAGATCGACGAGGCGCGGATGATTGCCGCCCTGACACGAGACGCCACCGCCATCGCCGGCCCCGGCATGATCCGCTCCATCGTGATCACCTCGCAGGCCACGCAGCGGCCCGTGGCGACGCCCCGGGCGGCCGCGCAAAGCCGTCCCTGAACCGCCAATTCGGCCGGTTAGGCCGGGCAGGTTGCGCCCGCGTGTCAACTTTGGCACTTTCCCGCGTCTTAAACGGGGCGCAGAGACTGGCGCGCCCCAAGATCTGGGGAAACTTGGGGCTGGGAACAATTCGCCGCCGTACGTCATCGCGGCCGTCGATCCCCCTCCGCGCAATCGCAAAGGGACGCGCTAGAAATGAGTCTTACGCTTGAGCTGGTGATCGCAGCCGGCTTTCTGGCGGTGCTTTACGGCATCGTTCAGACCGCCTCGCTGCTCCGGGCCTCGCCCGGCAACGCCAAGATGCAGGAAATCGCCGCCGCCATTCAGGAGGGCGCGCAGGCCTATCTGAACCGGCAGTACACCGCGATCGGGATCGTGGGTGTCGTGATCCTGGTCATCGTCTACTTCTTGATCGGTCCCTATGCGGCGATCGGCTTCGCGACGGGGGCGATTCTCTCGGGCGCGGCGGGCTTCGTCGGCATGCTGGTCTCGGTCCGCGCCAATGTGCGCACGGCCCAGGCGGCGTCCGAGGGTCTGGCCAGGGGGCTGTCGCTGGCGTTCCGCTCCGGCGCGATCACCGGCATGCTGGTGGCGGGCTTCGCCCTGATCGGCGTCGCCGGCTACTACGCGGTGCTGACCGGCGTGCTCGGCATGGAGAACACCAGCCGCGAGGTGGTCGACTCCATGGTGGCGCTCGGCTTCGGCGCCTCGCTGATCTCGATCTTCGCCCGTCTCGGCGGCGGCATCTTCACCAAGGGCGCCGACGTGGGTGGCGACATGGTGGGCAAGGTCGAGGCCGGCATCCCCGAGGATGACCCGCGCAACGCCGCCACCATCGCCGACAACGTGGGCGACAACGTCGGCGACTGCGCCGGCATGGCGGCCGACCTCTTCGAAACCTATGCGGTGACCACGGTCGCCACCATGGTGCTGGCGGCGATCTTCTTCCGCGGCAACGTCGAGCAGGTCACCAACATGATGCTGCTGCCGCTGGCCATCTGCGGCGTCTGCATCGTCACCTCGATCATCGGCACCTTCGCCGTGCGCCTGGGCAAGTCCCAGAACATCATGGGCGCGCTCTACCAGGGCCTGATCGTCACCGGCGTGCTGTCGGTGGGCGCGATCTATTGGGTGATCCAGAAGCTGGTCACCCAGCCCATGGAAGTGAACGGCAAGGCCTTCGACGCCATGAGCCTCTTCTGGTGCGGCGTCACGGGTCTGGCGGTCACCGCCGCCATCGTGGTGATCACCGAATACTACACCGGCACCGGGTTCCGGCCCGTGAAGTCGGTGGCCAAGGCCTCGGTCTCCGGTCACGGCACCAACGTGATCCAGGGCCTGGCCATGTCGCTAGAATCGACGGCGCTTCCGGCGCTGACGATCATCATCGGCATCATCGTCACCTACAATCTGGCGGGCCTGTTCGGCATCGCCATCGCCACCACCTCGATGCTGTCGCTAGCCGGCTTCATCGTGGCGCTGGACGCCTTCGGTCCGGTCACCGACAACGCCGGCGGCATCGCCGAGATGGCGGGCCTGCCTCCGGAAGTGCGCGTCACCACCGACGCGCTCGACGCGGTGGGCAACACCACCAAGGCGGTGACCAAAGGCTACGCGATCGGCTCGGCCGGCCTCGGCGCCCTGGTGCTGTTCGCCGCCTATACCGAGGACCTGAAGTTCTTCGCCGCCAACGCCACGCCGGGCTCGTTCTTCGACGGACTGGGCGCGGTGGCCTTCGACCTCTCCAACCCCTACGTCGTGGTCGGCCTGCTGTTCGGGGGGCTGTTGCCCTTCCTGTTCGGCGGCATGTCGATGACCGCGGTGGGCCGGGCGGCCGAAGCGGTGGTGGCTGAAGTCCGCCGCCAGTTCCGCGAGAACCCGGGCATCATGACCGGCGAGGTGAAGCCCGAATACGGCCGCGCGGTCGACATCCTGACCAAGGCCGCGATCCGGGAGATGATCGTCCCCAGCCTGCTGCCGGTGGTCTCGCCCGTCGTGCTGTTCTTCGTGATCAAGGCCATCGCCGGCAAGGTCGACGCCTTCGCCTGCCTGGGCGCCATGCTCATGGGCGTGATCGTCACCGGCCTCTTCGTCGCCATCTCGATGACCTCGGGCGGCGGGGCGTGGGACAACGCCAAGAAGCTGATCGAAGAGGGCCACTACGGCGGCAAGGGATCCGAGGCCCACAAGGCCGCGGTGACCGGCGACACCGTCGGCGACCCCTACAAGGACACGGCGGGCCCCGCCGTGAACCCGATGATCAAGATCACCAACATCGTGGCCCTGCTGCTGCTCGCGGTGCTGGCGCACGGGGTGATCGGCTAGTCTTCAGCCCCGGCTGAAACAAGGACGCCCCGGAGAGCGATCTCCGGGGCGTTTTTGATTCCAGCCGCCCGTCCCGCCGCGGAGCAGCTTCAAGGAAGAACCGTGGTGAAAATATCGATCCCGCGTTCGCGGATCCCGGTGCGCGGATGACGCGGCGCTAGCGGCGGTCGCCGGGACGGTTGCCGGGGACGGTGTCGTCGTCCTGCGGCAGCATCGAGCCGCGGCCGACGTTGCCGAGCAGCTGTTCGAGGATGGTCAGCTCGCGCCCGCGCGTCGGGGTCTCGCGGCCGTTGAAGGCGATGACCTTGCCGTCCTTCAGGGTCAGCTTGTCCACGGCCTCCACAGCCTCGGAGTCCTTGTTGAAGGTGATCGCCACCACGCTGCGCGAGGTCACATGCGGACGGCGGAACGCCACCCGCTCCTTGGTCTGGTTCACGTAGAACCAGATGTTCGGGTCAAAGGTGGAGGTGGCCGAGGGCGATCCCAGCCGTCCGCGCACGGTGGACTTGGTGTCGGCGCCGACCTTCACGTCACGCGGATCGGACTCGATGGCCTGGAAACCATTGTAGCTGGTGATCGGCGCGCAGGCGCTCAGCGCCCCAACAGAGGCGGCCAAAAGGCTGGCTGCGGTGGCGGCAATGGCTGCGCGGCGGAACATGGGCGGCGGATTCTCTCTGTTCGAGGGCTTTGACCTATCGCTCGCGGCCCACTAGTTCAATGCCGCCTTAGTGATTGCTTCGGGCGAAATCGAGGCCGAGATGATTCTGGACCGCCTGTTCCGCCCGCGCCCCGCGCTTGTCGCCGGTCGCGCCCTCTATGCCCGCGTCGTTGAGCAGTCGCGCAGCCCTGCGCTCTATATCGACTTCGCCGCGCCCGACACCACGGAGGGCCGATTCGAGATCTATTCGCTGCATGTGGTCCTGCTGCTCGACCGCCTGCGCGACCAGGGCGAACGGGCGGCGGAAACCTCGCAGGGCCTGTTCGACACCTATGTGAGTTCGCTGGATGACGCGCTGCGCGAGCTGGGCGTCGGCGACCTCTCGGTGGGCAAGAAGATGCGCAAACTGGGCGAGGCCTTCTACGGCCGCGCGAAATCCTACGAGGCGGCCTTCACCGGACTGCCCGACGCCGCGGCTCTTGAGGCCTTGCTGGAGCGGACGGTCTATGCGGGCGCGACGAATCCTCAACCCTTGAAGCTCGCCGCCTATGTGACCGCCCAGCGCGCGGCGCTCGCGGCGCAGCCCCTGGACCGCCTCCTCGAGGGCGAGGTCGCCTGGAGATCGGCGTGAGCCCGGCGCGCGCCAACCACGACTGGAGCCGGCCCGTGCTGCTGCACGAGATTGGCCGCCACGCCCTGACGCTGCGGCTGGAACCGGACGCGGCGGCGCGCGCGGGGATCGCCAAGCAACTCGGTCTGGAAGGGCTGCCCAGTCTCTCTGCGGAACTCACCCTGAAGCCCTGGCTTGACGGGGTGGAGATCACCGGCCGTTTCGCCGCGGTGGTGGAGCAGATCTGCGCGGTGTCGCTGGACGCCTTCGACCATCCCCTGGCCGGCGACATCGAGGTCCGCGCCGTCCCGGCCGGCAGTCCGCATGCCCCCGCGTCATCGGGCGGCGAGGTGGACTACGATCCGGAAGCCCCCGATCCGCCGGATGTGCTGGAGAGCGACGCCATCGACCTGGCCGGATATGTGGTCGAGCACCTGGCGCTGGAGATCGATCCCTTCGCCCGCAAACCCGGCGCGGCCTTTGATTACAGTCCCGAGCAGCCGGAGGAATCGCCCTTCGCCGTGCTCAAGGCGCTCAAGGACCGCGAGCGCTGAGTTTCCTTCCCAGGGCGCGAGCGCTATCGTCGTCCGCGAATCCGGCCCGCCATCCGTGGGACGGCGTAACCAGCGATGCGGCGGCGCCTGGCCGACCAGCCAGACACGACGCGTAGGAACCGCAACCTGACCCAGCCACTGGTGATCTCCATCGACGCCATGGGCGGAGACCATGGGCCGCCCGTGGTGATCGCGGGCGTCGCCCATGCGCTCACCATCCTGCCGGACTCGGTCCGCTTCCTGCTGCACGGCGACGAGGCCGCGATCCGGGTGGAACTCGCTCGTCACCGCGCCGCCGCCGGACGCGTCGAGGTCCGCCACGCCGAGCGCGTCGTCGGCATGGACGAGAAGCCGGCCCAGGCGGCGCGGCGCGGCAAGGGCACCTCCATGTGGAATGCGGTGGAGGCCATCCGCGACGGCGAGGCCGCGGCCGCCGTCTCGGCCGGCAATACCGGCGCCCTGATGGCGATCTCCAAGCTGATCCTGCGGATGAGCGCCGACCTGGAGCGCCCGGCCCTGGTCGCCTCGGTGCCGCACAGCCGGGGCGTGACCACATTCCTCGACGTCGGCGCCAACGTCGATTGCGACGCCGAGCGGCTGGTCGAGTTCGCGATCATGGGCGAGGCCTTCCACCGGGCGGCCCATGGCGTGGCCCGGCCCACCGTGGGCCTGCTCAACGTCGGCCACGAGGAGATGAAGGGTCACGAGGAGGTCCGTCAGGCCCACGGCGTCCTGCGCGAGGGTGGTTTCGATCTCGACTATCGTGGCTTCGTGGAGGGCGGCGACCTGACGCGCGGCGCCGTGGACGTGGTCGTCACCGACGGCTTCACCGGCAATGTCGCGCTGAAGGCCATGGAGGGCGCGGCCCGCTTCATCACCACGGAACTGCGCACGGCGCTGACCAGCGGCGTCAGCGGCAAGCTGGGCGCGCTCCTGGCCAGGCCCGCCCTCACCAAGTTCCGCGACAAGCTGAACCCGCCGCCGACCGCGCCCTTGCTGGGTCTGAACGGCATCGTGCTGAAATGCCATGGCGGGGCCACCGATCGCGACTTCGCCCAGGCGCTCCGGGTCGCCGTCGACCTGGCGCGAAGCGATTTCACCGCGGAGATCGAACGCAACATGCGCCGGCTGCCCGCGGCGCTCGCCGAACAGGCGCCCTCCGTCGCCGACGGCAACGCCGCCCAAGGAGCCGCCTGAGTGACCAAGGTCTTGCGTAGTGTGGTGACGGGCGTCGGCGGCTACCTGCCCGAGCGGGTGGTGACCAACGACGACCTGGCGAAGTTCGTGGACACCAACGACGAATGGATCGTCGAGCGCACCGGAATCCGCCAGCGCCATAGGGCCCCCGACGACCAGCCGGTGTCGGAACTGGCGGTGAACGCGGCTCGCAAGGCGCTGGCCGCGGCGGGCCGGACCCCGGCCGACGTGGACCTGATCGTCGTGGCCACGACCACCGCCGACCTGACCTTCCCGGCGGTGGCCACCATCGTCCAGCGCAAGCTTGGCTGCCCGATCGGCATCGCCTTCGACGTCCAGGCGGTCTGTTCGGGCTTCGTCTACGCCATGGCGGTGGCCGACGGCTTCGTCGCCCGCGACCGCTCCAAGTGCGCCCTGGTGATCGGCGCCGAGACCATGACGCGGCTGATGGACTGGACCGACCGCGGCACCTGCGTGCTGTTCGGCGACGGGGCCGGCGCGGTGGTGCTCGAGCCTGTGGCGGGGGAAGGGACCATCGTCGACCGGGGCCTGCTGGGGTTCGCGCTGCGCGCCGACGGGACCAAGCAGGACATGCTCTATGTGGACGGCGGCCCCTCCACCAACGGCCAGGTCGGCAAGCTGCGGATGCAGGGCAACCAGGTCTTCCGCCACGCGGTGGTCAACATCTCGGAAGCCGTGACGGCGGCGGCGGCGGACGCTGGCATAGAGGTCTCCTCGGTCGACTGGTTCATCCCCCACCAGGCCAACATCCGCATCCTGGAGGGTGTCGCCCGAAGGCTGGGGATCGACGAGAAGAAGGTGATCACCACGCTCTCGGAACACGCCAATACCTCGGCGGCCTCGATCCCGCTCGCGCTGGACCAGGCGATCAACGACGGCCGGATCAAGCCCGGTCATCTGCTGCTGCTCGAGGCCATGGGCGGAGGCTTCACCTGGGGCGCCTGCGTGGTGCGGCTCTGACCTCCGCGAAGAGACTTCACGACCACATGAATTCCTGGGCTTGAAGTCTTTGACTGAATAGGACAATCAGGGCACGTTAACATCTTCGCTGTGGGGGAACGGGGCGGCATGAAGGGCGCGACAGTCACGCGGGCCGATCTGTGCGAGGCGGTGCACGAGGAAGTGGGCCTTACACGCCAGGATTGCGGCGAGCTGGTCGAGCGTGTGCTCGAGCTGATGTCCGTGGCCCTGGAAAAGGGCGAGCAGGTCAAGCTCTCGGGCTTCGGGGTCTTCCAGGTCCGCGCCAAGCGCGCCCGGATGGGGCGCAATCCCAAGACCGGGGCGCCGGCGGCGATCGAGCCCAGGCGGGTGATCGGCTTCCGCGCCAGCCAGGTGATGAAGGCCCGCGTCGACCGGGCGCTCTCCCGATGAGGACGCCCTAGAGCCATGGCCAAGGGCCCGGAAGCCTTTCGGACGATCTCCGAAGCGGCGGACGAGCTCAGCGTGCCGCAGCATGTGCTGCGCTTCTGGGAGACCAAGTTCGCGTTCATCCGGCCGATGAAGCGGGCGGGCGGGCGCAGGTTCTACCGCCCCAGCGACATCGCCATCCTGCGCGGCGTGCGCCATCTGCTGCACGACGAAGGCTACACCATCAAGGGCGTCCAGCGCCTGCACCGCGAACAGGGCCTGAAGCGGGTGATCGCGGCGGGCGAGGGCGGTGCGGCGCGCGCTCCGCCGGCCGCCGGACCAACCGGTTCGACGGACAGGAGCGGCCTGCTGGACGCGCTGCGCGATCTGGAAACCATCAAGGCCCGGCTCGACAGCCTGCTGAAGTAGTTCCCTGGATCCGTCACGGCCGGGCTTGTCCCGGCCACCCAGAAGCCCCGAACGTTCGCGACTTGGAAGGGCGCTCCGACAGCCTTGCTGGCGCCGCGTCTCTCGATGGCCGGGACACGCCCGGCCATGACGATCAATAAAATTGGGGGATTGGTCGCCGAATGGTCGGAGCGACAGGATTTGAACCTGCGACCCCTTGACCCCCAGTCAAGTGCGCTACCAGGCTGCGCTACGCTCCGACGCCTCGCGGCGAGCGGCCCTTCTAACGGCTTATGGCGTCAGGGCAAGACGGAAACGGTGTGGGTCAGCGCCGCCAGCGGCCGGTGTTCATCCAGGCGATCAGCGGCAGGATCGGCACGCCCCAGCCCATGCCGGCGACCACGTAGAACACCAGACGCGCCGCCCAGTGATCCGGGATGACCTCGGCCACCTTGGTCACCGCGAAGATGTAGGTGGCGATGAACAACATCATCGCGACCAGGCCGATCAGCTTTCGTATCCGCTCGCTCATGGGCGGCTCATAGACGGGCGGGCCGTTCTCCGCTAGCGGAGCGCCCAAGTTCAGCCTGAATGGCCAGCCAAGCCCGCTCATGACCTCGTTCCTGCGTTCCGACCGATCGCGCGCCGTGGCGCTGTGGCTGTTCGCCGTGGCGGCCGTGGTGCTGGCCATGGTGATGGTGGGCGGGGCGACGCGGCTGACCGGTTCGGGACTGTCGATCACCCAGTGGAAGCCGATCTCGGGCGTCCTGCCGCCGCTGAGCCAGGCCGACTGGGCCGCCGCCTTTGCCAGCTACCGCGACATCCCGCAGTTCCGGCTGGTCAATCCGCACATGGACCTCGACCAGTTCAAGACCATCTACTGGTGGGAATGGTCGCACCGTTTGCTTGGTCGCCTGCTGGGGTTGGTGTTCGCCGGGCCGCTGATCTGGTTCGCCGTGCGCCGCGAACTGCCCAGGCGGCTCCTGCCGAGGCTGGCCGGCCTCTTCGTGCTGGGCGGGCTGCAGGGGTTGGTGGGCTGGTGGATGGTGGCCAGTGGCCTTTCCGAGCGCGTTTCGGTGGCGCCGGAGCGGCTGATGATCCACCTGGGCCTGGCCTTCGCGCTGTTGGGCGCGCTGGTCTGGACGGCGCTCGACGCCTGGGCCGGCTGGGCGCGCCAGACGCTGCCCAGTCCCTGGGGCGGCCGGGCGGCGGCTCTGCTCGGCCTGATCTATCTGCAGATCCTGCTGGGGGCCCTGGTGGCCGGCAACAGCGCCGGCCTGATCTACAACGACTGGCCGCTGTTCAACGGCGGCCTTCTGCCCGACAGCTACGCCGGCGCCGATCTCTGGGCGACTCTGGCGCACAGCCAGGGGGCCGTGCAGCTGCATCACCGGCTGGTCGCCTATCTGCTGGCGATCGTGGCGATCGCCATGGGCGTCGGCGCGTGGCGGTCGCGTTACTTGGCGCGGGACTCCAAGCTGCTGGCCGCGGGCGTGGCCCTGCTGGTGATCGTGCAGGCCGGGCTGGGCATAGCCACCCTGATGACCCGCGTGCCCATGGCGCTCGGCCTGGCTCACCAGCTGACCGCGGCCCTCCTGCTCAGCCTGGCCGTGGCCTTCGCCTGGCGCGTGCGCCGGGTTTAGGGGGCTGGCTCGAAACGAGGGAACCTTGTCATTGAGGCCGTCGCAGCCCTGTCGCAAAACAGCGGTGCGGCATTTGGGGGACCAGCCATGACCCGACACCTTCGCTTAGTCCTGACGGCCGTGGCCGGGTCGCTCCTCGTGGGCCTCAGTGGGGCGGTCGTCTCGCACGCCCAGGCGCCGGCCGCGGCGGCGACCTACACGTCAGACGGCAAGCTCACCTTCCCGGCGGACTACCGGACCTGGGTCTATCTCTCCTCGGGCATGGACATGGCCTATGTCGAGGGCGGCGGGGGCCAGATGCACGCCTTCGACAACGTCCTGGTGGACCCGGCGGCCTACCGGACGTTCCTGCAGACCGGGACCTGGCCGGACGGGACGGTGCTGGTGCTCGAGGTGCGCTCGGCGGAAGCCCACCAGTCCATCGACAAGGCTGGCCGTTCCCAGGGCGGGCGGATCGCGGTCGAGGCCCATGTGAAGGATACGGCCCGCTTCAGGGACGCCGGCGGCTGGGGCTTCTTCTGCTTCCACGGCGAGCAGCCGGGCGCGCGGATTCCCGCCACCGCCGCCTGCGCCAGTTGCCATCAGGCCCACGCGGCCGTCGACACCACCTTCGTGCAGTTCTACCCGACGCTGTTCCCGGTGGCGAAGGCCAAGGGGACGCTCAGCTCGGCCTACCTGGCTGAGGAAAAGGCCAAATAGACGCGGTATCATATTACCACTGTTGGTATAGTATTGTTTTTACTTACAATTTTGATAGATATCCGCGATCGAGGCAGTTGACTTCCGCCGGCTCCATAGGCATAAGCCGCGGCTCACATCGGGGCGCCTTTCGCCCCGAGAGCTTACGGACCCAATTCCCATGCAAAAGACCACGGCTTCGTTGAAGCCCGCCGAGGTCGAGAAGAAGTGGATCGTGATCGACGCCGAGAACGCCGTTGTCGGCCGTCTCGCCACGTTCATCGCCATGCGCCTTCGCGGCAAGCACCGTCCCGACTACACCCCGCACGTCGACTGCGGCGACTTCGTCGTCGTGGTGAACGCCGACAAGGTGAAGTTCACGGGCAAGAAGCTCAGCGACAAGATCTACTACTGGCACACCGGCCACCCGGGCGGCGTCAAGCAACGCACCGCCGGCCAGATCCTCGATGGCAAGTACCCCGAGCGGGTGCTGGAAAAGGCCGTCGAGCGCATGCTGCCCAAGGAAAGCCCGCTGGCGCGCAAGCAGCTGACCCACCTGCGCGTCTACAACGCGCCGGAGCATCCGCACGAAGCCCAGAACCCCGAGACCATCGCGTTCGCCGAGCTGAACGCCAAGAACGTGCGGAGCGCGTAGACCAGATGTCGGAAACCCCCACCACCGAAGCCCCCACCGGCTTCGACGCCCTCAAGGGCCTGGGCACCCAGAACGGCGAGGACGCCGTCGTCCACGAGCGCAAGGTCGACGCGCAAGGCCGCTCCTACGCGACCGGCAAGCGCAAGAACGCCATCGCCAAGGTCTGGATCCAGCCCGGCAAGGGCAAGATCACCATCAACGGCCGTGACCAGGAGATCTACTTCGCGCGTCCCGTGCTGCGGATGATGATCGCCCAGCCGATGGACCTCGCCGACCGGGCGGGCCAGTTCGACGTGATCGTCTCGGTGCAGGGCTCGGGCCTCTCCGGCCAGGCCGGCGCCATTCGCCACGGCATCTCCAAGGCGCTCACCTATTACGAGCCGGGCCTTCGCGCGGTGCTGAAGCCGCATGGCCTGCTCACCCGCGACAGCCGCGTCGTTGAGCGGAAGAAGTACGGCAAGGCCAAGGCCCGCCGTTCCTTCCAGTTCTCGAAGCGCTAAGCCGCGTCGCGAAACTCGCGTTACGGACAAGGGCGCTTCGGGAAACCGGAGCGCCCTTTTTTTGTCTGGATATCCTGGCCATGACCCACACAGTCTTCATCGACGGCGAAGCCGGCACCACGGGCCTGCAGATCCGCGAGCGCCTGGAGCGCAGGGCCGACCTTGAGGTCGTCTCCATCGACCCCGCGCGGCGCAAGGACGCCGACGCGCGCGCAGAGCTTCTGAACGGCGTCGACGCCGTGGTCCTGTGCCTGCCGGACGACGCGGCCCGCGAGGCCGTGGCCATGGTGACCAGCAACAGCGTCCGCATTGTCGACGCGTCGACCGCCTATCGGGTCGCGCCGGACTGGACCTATGGCTTCGCCGAACTGGAGCGCGGCCAACGCGCCGCCATCGCCGGCTCCACGCGGGTCAGCAATCCGGGGTGCTACCCCACGGGCTTCATCGGTCTGATCCGGCCGCTGACGGCGGCGGGCCTGATCCCGGCCGACTTCCCGCTCACCGTCAACGCCATCTCCGGCTACTCGGGCGGCGGCAAGGGGTTGATCGCGGAGTTCGAGACCCTCAAGCCGCCGGAAGAAACCCGCGACGCCTTCCGCCCCTACGGCCTGAACCTCGCCCACAAGCATCTGCCGGAGATGCAGCGGCACGGCGGGTTGACGCACGCGCCGGTTTTCGCGCCCGCGGTGGGCCGATACGCCCAGGGGATGATCGTCGAGGTCCCGCTGCAGCTCTGGGCGCTGCCCGGCAAGCCCGATCCCGCCGACCTGCATGCGGCGCTCGCGGCCCACTACGCCGGCGAGCGGTTCGTCGAGGTCGCCAGCGGGGCCGAATGCGCGGCCCTGCGGAAGACCCGCGCCGGGGCCGGAGGCTACGTCCGCGACCTCGACCCCGAGGCGCTGAACGGCACCAACCGCATGAAGCTCTACGTCTTCGGCAACGCCGAGGGCACGCAGGCCCGCCTGGTCGCCGTCCTCGACAACCTGGGCAAGGGCGCGTCGGGGGCCGCCGTCCAGAATCTCAACCTGATGCTGGGCCTGGAGGAGGGCGCGGGGCTGTGATTCGGGAGGCGGGGGCTTGCATCCCGCGCCGCTTGGGCCACGTAATTCGGCCATGAGCACCCAGACCCTTTCGCGCCGCGGCTTCCTGATGGCCTCGGCCTTCGCCATGGCCGCGCCCGGCGCGGCGCTGGCCGCCGCCGACGCCTTTGCCGCGTCCCCGTTCCGCAAGCTCTCCGACGCCGAGTGGAAAGCCCGCCTGCCGGGTCCCTCCTATGAGGTGCTGCGGCACGAGGACACCGAGCGGCCGGGCTCCAGCCCGCTGCTCAAGGAACACCGCAAGGGGACCTTCGTCTGCGTGGGCTGCGCGCTGCCGCTGTTCAAGTCGGACTGGAAGTTCGAGAGCGGCACCGGCTGGCCGAGCTTCTATACCGCCATCCCGGGCGCGATCGCCAAGAAGACCGACTTCGGCATCGGCGTGCCGCGCACCGAGTACCACTGCGCCCAGTGCCTGGGCCACCAGGGCCACGTCTTCGACGATGGGCCCCGGCCCACCGGCCTGCGCTACTGCAACAACGGCGTGGCGATCAAGTTCGTCCCGGCCTGACAGCCTCCATGAGCGATCCGGGGGCATCCCTGACCGGCCGGGACCTGGAGGCGATGATCGCCGATGTGCGGTCGGGACGGCCCGGCCATGTCACCAGGGATATCAACAGCCGCTTCATCGAAGCGTTCCGGGCCCATGGCGGGGTCGTGCCCGGGGAACTTTCCCGCGTTCCCCTGATCCTCGTCACGGTGATCGGCGCGAAGTCCGGGCGGGCAAGGACGGTTCCGCTGGCCTACGTCGAGGTCGAAGGCCGCCTGTTCGTCATCGCCTCGACCGGCGGCGCCAAGGAAAATCCGGCCTGGTTCAACAGCATTGTCGCCAACCCGAGGGTCGAGGTCGAAATCCGGGCTGACACCTATCGGGCGATCGCCGTTCCCCTGCCGGACGGGGAACGCGACCGCATCTTCTCCATCGTCTCCGGGCAAACCCCCGGGTTCGCCGACTACCAGTCACGGACCACCCGCAAGATCCCGGTTGTCGAGATCCGTCGGGAAACCTGACACCCAGCCTATAGCCGCTTGCCGGCCTTGGCAGGCTCCGGCGCGGGGACTACGTCGGCTTCGCCGCCTTCCTGGCGGATGCTGCCGGAGCCGGAGATGTCGGTCTCCAGCTTCGGCGGGTTGCTCTTCAGCGTCACCTCGCCGGACCCGGAGATGCCCAGCTTCGCCCATTCGGTGGGTGCGACGATAACCTCGCCGGCGCCGGAGATATCGACCTCGGCGCCCTTGGCCTTGATCTGGCCCAGGTCAGCCTGGGCCGACCCGGAGATGTCCACGTCGATGCTGTCGGCCTGGCCCTTGGCAGTGACCTCGGTGTCGCCCGACAGGTCGAGCGCGAGCTTGGCCTGCTTGAAGTCGTTGATGGCCAGCCGGCCTGAGCCGCTGATGGCGAAGCGGCTGACATCCGGCGCGCTCATCACGACGGTGAGCTTCGAGCCATGGCGGTGGTGACGGAAGCCGTCGGCGAAGCGGATGTGGCCTCCCGCGACCACCACGTCGTCCACGGCTTGCTTCGGTCCCGTGACCGTCAGTTTGGCCGGACCCGCCGCTTGCGTGTAGGTGACGTCGGCCGGGACATCGATCTCCAGCGCATCCCCGCCGCTCCAGGCGAGCGTCCGGGTCGCCTGCGGGCCGGAGGCCTGGTCGTCGTCGCTGTCCCAGTCCCAGGTCCAGCCGCCATGCGGGCCCATGTGGCCCTTGTGCCAGGAGGACCAGGCGGTGTTGGCCAGGACCTCCGGTCCGCCGATGGCGAAGGCCGAGGAGATGGTTACGACCGCGACGAAAAAGCCGGTCACGGCGATCAGCACGAGGACGCGGATCATTGGAGGCCTCCGACGGTTTGCGGTTCCAGGGCGGGCTTGAGCAGGCGGTAGTGCAGCCGCCCGTACCAGACGAGCGCGTTGACCAGGCCGATGGTCACCAGGGTGAGCAGGGCGCCCAGCGAGGTCGCCGCGGCCATCAGGCCGATGCCGGCCAGGATCGCTGCGGCCGCTCCGCCCGGCATGCCGGTGAAGGGGCCGGCCGCGAACACCACGCCGCCGCCGAAGAAGATGGCGATCGCCGCGACGCCCAGGCCGAAGAGCGCGCCGCCGACGCCCATCAGGATCGGCAGCAGGATCAGGATGTCGATGGCGCCCAGGCCCAGCACCGCGAAGACGGCGGCCGCGCCCGCTGAGGGGCTGCGGCTTTCCTCCCAGGCCCGAAGGCCCGCCTCGGCGCGGAGTTCCCGGGCCAGCCGGCCGGGATCGCCCAGGGCCGCGGCCACGTCGGCCTCGCTGCGCCCGGCGGCCAGACCGTCGGCGAAATGGGTCTCGTAGTCGGCGACGATGTCAGCGATCGCCTGCGGGGGAAGGCCGCGCAGGCCGTCCCGCAGCCGGGCCATGAAAGCCTGACGGGTCATTTGACCTCTCCTAGGATGCCGTGGACCGCATCGGAAAACGACGTCCAAGCGGCCTTCTGCGAGGCGAAGCTCGCCTTTCCGGCCTCGGTGAGCCGGTAGTACTTGCGCGACGGGCCGGACGAGGACTCCACCAGGTGGGTCTCCACCAGCCGCTCGTTCTGCAGGCGTCGCATGAGGGGATAGATGGTGCCTTCGCCCATGCCGATGGACTCGGCGAGGCGGCTGGCGATCTCGTAGGCGTAGCTTTCCTGGCGCGAGAGGAGGGCGAGCACGCAAAGCTCGAGCGCCCCCTTCTTCAGCTGGATCTCGATGGCTTCCGGCACGTCGGCGCCTCCTTGCAAGCCCAATACCTATGGCAAGGTAGTGGGTGGTGCAAGGTAGCCAGCATTAAACGTTAGTAACCTCTGCCGCTTCCTTTCCCGCAAGGCAGGGGAGGGAAGGCGAACGGCGACCTAGCTCTTCACCTTTACATAGGTGCCGGGCGCGTCGCCGAGCGGCTTCAGCTTGCCCTTGGCCGGGTCGCGGGCGGGGATCATCCCGCCGGACCGGGCCTTGAGCCAGACGGCCCAGTTCGGCCACCAGGAGCCGGGCGTCTCGACCGCGCCGGACTGCCATTCCTCCAGCGTGGCGGGCAGGGTGTC
Source organism: Caulobacteraceae bacterium (assembly GCA_947478785.1). Taxonomy (GTDB): domain Bacteria; phylum Pseudomonadota; class Alphaproteobacteria; order Caulobacterales; family Caulobacteraceae; genus Phenylobacterium. Next base: position 10,352 of record CANJXI010000015.1, on the reverse strand, counting down.
GTTGGTCCAATACTGGTACTTGTTGGCGGCCGGCGCGTTGATCACGCCTGCGATATGGCCCGAGCCCGCCATCATGAAGGTGACCGGACCGCCGAACAGCTTGGCGCCCTTGTAGACCGACCGGGCCGGCGCGATGTGGTCCTCCTTGGACGACTGCACATAGATCGGCGTCTTGACGGTGGAGAGGTCCAGCGTCACCCCGTCCAGCACGAACTCGCCCTTGGCGAGCTGGTTGTTCCCGTAGAACCGGCGCAGGTAGTCCAGGTGCAGTGTCTTGGGCATCCGCGTCTGGTCGGAGTTCCAGAACAAGAGGTCGAAGGGCTTGGGCTCCTTGCCCAGCAGGTAGTTGTTCACGAAGAACGACCAGACGAGGTCGTTGGCCCTGAGCGCGTTGAAGGTGTCGGCCATGGTCTGGCCCGACAGCACCCCACCGCCCTCGTCCATCTTCTTCTCGAGGTCGCCCAGCCAGGCCTCGCCGCTGAACAGCAGCAGGTCGCCGGCTTCGGAGAAGTCCTGCTGGGCCGCGAAGAACGTCGCCGAGGCGATCCGCTTGTCGCCCTTGGCCGCCATGTGGGCCAGCGTCGATGACAAGAGCGTGCCGCCGATGCAGTAGCCGACGGTGTTCACCGTATCGACGCCGGCCTGCTCCATGGCCGCCGCGGTCCCCTCGTAGATCCCCTCGCGCATGTAGTCTTCGAAGGTCCGGGTGGCGAGTTCCGGGGTCGGGTTGACCCAGGACGCCAGGAAGACCGTGAAGCCCTGGCTCGACAGCCAGCGGATCATCGAGTTCTCCGGGCGCAGGTCGAGGATGTAGAACTTGTTGATCCACGGCGGGAAGATCACCAGTGGGATCTCGTGGACCTCATCGGTGGTCGGAGAAAATTGCAGCAGCTCAATGAGTTCGTTGCGGAAAATTACTTTCCCCGGCGCCGTGGCCACGTTCACCCCGATGGTGAACAGTTCCGGGTCGGTCTGGGCGATGGACAGCTTTCCGCCGCCGCGCTCCAGGTCCTGGGAGAAGTTCTCCATGCCGCGCACCAGGCTCTCGCCGCCGGTCGCCATCACCTCGCGCAGCGCGGCGGGGTTGGACGCCAGGAAGTTGGATGGCGAGAACGCGTCCGTGAGCATCTTCATGAAGAATTCGACGCGGCGCTTGCTCATCGGGTCGATGTTGTCGACGTCGGCCACCAGCCCGTTCATCCAGTTGGCGGTGAGCAGATAGGACTGTTTGATCACGTCGAAGACAGGGTTCTCGGACCAGTCGGGATCGGCGAATCGCTTGTCCCCACGGGCGGGCTCGGCGACCGGGGCGGGGCTTTCGCCACCCGCCCGCCGCGCGGTGTTCTGCCAAAGGTCCAGATAGCGGGCGAAAAGATCGGCCTGGGCGCGCATCAGCCGGTCCGGCTGGGCGGCGAGGCGGCCCATCACCTCGGTCAGCGCCGGCGCCACGTGGAACGGATCGGGCGACAGCGCGGCCGGATGTTCCGCCTGGCGCAGCGCCATCTCGGCGAACGCGCCCTGGGCGGTCAGCGCCGCCCGGGCCAGGTTCATCGACAGTTTTTCCAACTGGGCGCGCTGGTCGCCGTTCATCGGGCGCTGTCGAACCCAGGCATCTGGGGAAGGGCCTTTGGCTCGGGAGCGGCGTTCGGCGCTTCTGGCGCGGCCGCCTTTGGCGACTTGTCCTTGGCCTTCTTACCCTTGCCTTCACCTTTCGATGATTTGCCCTTCTTGGCGTCCGCCGTCTGCTCGCTCATCCGTTGTTTCCTCCCGCCGACGAAAGCATGCGCGCCCTTTCGCCTTCACCGATCATCGCATAAGACCGGTTCCGACATGTACGCATTTGCCCGCCCTTTTGTGAACGCCCAGAAATCGGTGGCTGTTGCGCGCCTGGCCGGCTGCGTGCTGGCCGGTGGGATGGCCACGGCCTGCGTCGGCAATCCGTTCTCGGACGTCCACGTCGATCCGCGCTCGCCGATCGCCGGCGAGGTGGTCAAGACCGCGCGGCTGAACACCGATTATCCGACCTTCTCCGAGATCCCGCCGGTTCCCAAGGACATCCGTCCCGCGCGGCTCTACGGCGTCCAGGCCGCGGCCGCCGACCGCGAGCGCGAGGCCCTGGAGCGGGCGACCGCGCCGGACACCTGGACGCTGCAGGCCACCGAGACCTTCGCCGGCCAGGTTCGCCAGGCGGCCGGGCCGGAGGCGCCGGTCACCCCGATGCAGAGCGAGGCGTTCGCCCAGGAGCTGCGCAAGCGAGCTACACCGCCTCCGCCGCCGAAGAGATAAAGGCCTGCGGAGGCTGAAAAATCATCGAACCATGGCTTGGCTGACTCCGGCCCGGAGTCTATCCATGCCCGACTTCAGCTTCGAAGAAGGCCGTCGCCGGGCAGAGCGCGGCTAAAGAGCTTCGACATGACACCTGATTTCCACCGTATCCGACGCCTTCCTCCCTACGTCCTGGAGGAAGTGAACCGCATCAAGGCGCGTCTGCGCGCCGATGGCGTCGACATCATCGACTTCGGCATGGGCAATCCCGACATGCCGACGCCGAAGCATATCGTCGACAAGCTGATCGAGACCGCCCGCGATCCCAAGGCCGGCCGCTACTCCGCCTCCAAGGGGATCATCGGCCTCAGGCGCGCCATGGCGGGCTATTACGACCGCCGCTTTGGCGTGAAGCTCAATCCCGACACCGAGGTGATCGCCACGCTCGGGTCCAAGGAGGGCTTCGCCAACCTCGCCCAGGCGCTCACCGCGCCGGGCGACGTCATCGTCTGCCCGAACCCGGCCTATCCGATCCACGCCTACGGCTTCATCATGGCCGGCGGGGTGATCCGCCACGTGCCGGCGCTCTCGCCCGAGGAATACCTGGCCGGGGTGAGCCGCGCGGTGAAGCACTCCGCTCCGCCGCCCACCGTGCTGATCCTCAGCTACCCGTCGAACCCGACGGCCCAGTGCGTCGACCTTGAGTTTTACAAGGACGCCATCGCGCTGGCCAAGAAGCACGACATGCTGGTGATCTCCGACATCGCCTATTCGGAGATCTACTTCGACAACAACCCGCCACCCTCGGTGCTGCAGATCGACGGCGCCAAGGACATCGCGGTCGAGGTCAATTCGCTGTCCAAGACCTACGCCATGGCCGGCTGGCGGGTCGGCATGGTGGTTGGCAACGAGCGGATTTGCGCGGCGCTGGCCCGCGTGAAATCCTACCTCGACTACGGCGCCTACACCCCGATCCAGGTGGCCGCCGCCGCCGCGCTGAACGGCCCGCAGGATTGCGTCGAGGAGATCCGCGGCATCTACAAGTCGCGCCGCGACGAGCTGGTGAAGTCGATGCACCGCGCCGGCTGGGAGATTCCCGTGCCCGCCGCCTCGATGTTCGCCTGGGCGCCCGTGCCCGAACAGTTCAAGGAAGCGGGCAGCCTGCTGTTCTCCAAGCTGCTGATCGAGGAGGCCGGTGTCGCCGTCGCCCCCGGCGTCGGCTTCGGGGAATATGGCGAGGGCTATGTCCGCGTCGGCCTGGTCGAGAACGAACACCGCATCCGTCAGGCCGCCCGCAACGTGAAGAAGTTCCTGGCCAATGCCCCGGAGATCCTCGGCCGCGCACACAACACCCTGGCCGCGCAATGAGCGGCCTGCGCCCAAACTCCTCACCCGTGAAACGGGGGAGGGGGACCACGACGTGGTGGAGGGGGCGCTGTAACCGCAATGCGCCGGCAACGCCCCCTCCGTCGGCTTCGCCGCCACCTCCCCCGCGGGCGGGGGAGGTGCGGAACCTCGCGACCCTGTGGACCTACGCCAGGAGCGCGGCGCGATGAGCGGTCAGAAGACCTGGCGTGTCGGCGTCGCGGGCCTCGGCACGGTGGGCGCCGGGCTGCTGACCTTCCTCGGCGACCGGCCGGAGTTCGCCCCGGCCGGCGGCCGCGCCGTCGTCACCGGGGTCTCCGCGCGCTCGCGCTCCAGGCCCAGGCCGTTCGATATCGCGGGGCTGCCCTGGTTCGACGATCCGGTGGCGCTGGCGACCTCGGCCGAGACTGACGTCTTCGTCGAACTGATCGGCGGATCCGACGGCCCGGCCAAGGCCGCCGTTGAGGCCGCGCTGAAGGCCGGCAAGCCGGTGGTCACCGCCAACAAGGCGCTGATCGCCGAGCACGGCGCCGAACTCGCCGCCCTGGCCGAGGCGCAAGGTGTGCCGCTGCTGTTCGAGGCCGCCGTGATGGGCGGCGTGCCGGCGGTGAAGATGGTCCGCGAGGCCCTGGTGGGCGACGATATCCGCTCGATCGCCGGCATCCTCAACGGCACCTGCAACTACATCCTGACCGAGATGGAATCCACCGGCCGCGCCTTCGCCGACGTGCTCGCCGAGGCCCAGCGGCTGGGCTACGCCGAGGCCGACCCGACCATGGACGTGGGCGGGTTCGACGCCGCCCACAAGATCACCATCCTGGCGGCGCTGGCGTTCGGCTGCGCCCCCAATTACGCCGCCGCCGAGATCGAGGGGATCGAGGGCGTCGAGCTCCTCGACATCCACATGGCCCGCGACCTGGGCTACCGGATCAAGCTGGTGGCCTCGGCCGACCGCTCACCGGATGGCGTGCTGGTCCGCGTGCATCCCTCGCTGGCGCCGCTCGCCCACCCGCTGGCCCAGGCCGGCGGCGCGCTGAACGCGCTCTTCATCGAGGGCGAGCGCGTCGGGCGCATTTTCGTCCAGGGTCCCGGCGCGGGCGCTGGTCCGACCGCCGCGGCCGTCGCCGCCGACATCGCCGACGTGATGGCCGGCGCGGTTCGCCCGGTCTTCCAGAAGCCGGCCGGCGCGCTGAAACCCTTCACGCCCGTCGATCCGTCCAGAAGCCTGGGCCGCGCATACCTGCGCCTGTCGGTGAAGGACGAGCCCGGCGTGATCGCCGCGATCACCGAAACCCTAGGCGACGCGGGAGTCTCCATCGAGAGTTTCCTGCAGAAACCGGTCGCGAACGCCGATGGCGTGCCGATCGTGCTCACCACGCATGCAGTCGCCGAGTCGGTGCTCAAGGCGGCGATCGAACGCATCGCGGGACTGCCCGCCGTGCTAGACCGGCCAAGGCTGCTGCGCATCGCGCGGATCTGAGCCAATTGAAATCTGGCGCCCGGCGGCGCCTGGGAGACGCTGAGAGATGAGTTCCGAAGTTCTGGACCGCAGCCTGGTGCTGGACGCTGTCCGCGTCACGGAGATCGCCGCCATCGCGGCCTGGAAGATGGTGGGCCGCGGCGACGAGAAGGCCGCCGACCAGGCCGCCGTCGACGCCATGCGCACGGCGCTGAACGACCTCGACCTCGACGGCGAGATCGTCATCGGCGAGGGCGAGCGCGACGAGGCGCCGATGCTCTACATCGGCGAGAAGGTGGGTCGCGGCGGCAAGCACAAGATCGACATCGCGCTCGACCCGCTGGAGGGCACCACGCTGACCGCCAAGGCCATGGCCAACGCCCTGGCGGTGATGGCCTGGGCGCCGAAGGGCACCATGCTGAACGCGCCCGACACCTACATGGACAAGATCGCCTGCGGTCCGGGCTATCCGGCCGGCCTGATCGACCTGGACAAGAGCCCGGCCGAGAACGTCCAGGCCATGGCCAAGGCCAAGGGGGTCCCGGCCGAAGAGATCACCGTCTGCGTCCTCGACCGGCCGCGCCACGCCGAGATCATCGCCAGCCTGCGCGAGCTGGGCGCGCGCGTCTACCTGATCACCGACGGCGATGTGGCCGGCGTGATGAACACCGCCGACCCGGAAACCGGCATCGACCTGTATCTGGGTTCGGGCGGGGCGCCGGAGGGCGTGCTTGCCTGCGCGGCGCTCAAGTGCGTGGGCGGCCAGTTCCAGGGCCGCCTGGTATTCCGCAACGCCGACGAGCGGGCCCGCGCCAAGCGCGTGGGCATCACCGACCTCGACAAGAAGTACGACCTGCACGAGATGGTCCGCGCCGACGCGATTTTCGCCGCCACCGGCGTCACCAAGGGCGCGCTGCTGGACGGCGTGACCTTGAAGGACGGCTTCGTCCACACCCATACCCTGGTGATGAATTCCGCGACCCGCACCGTGCGCGAAGTCCGGATGAAGCGGCCGGTTTAGGGCGCCCCTTCCGGAGCCGCTATTTTGGCACGCGTTCGCGCTTGATCCCTTTGGCCAGCGACCAGCGGTGGACCTCTGACGGCCCGTCGTAGATGCGGAAGGCGCGGATTTCGCGGAAGGCCTGCTCGACGATGGTCTCGTGGGTGACGCCTAGGCCGCCCAGCACCTGGACGCACCGGTCGGTGATGCGGAACAGGGCCTCGGACACCGCGACCTTCGCCATGCTGGATTCCGCCGTGCCCCGCGCACCGGAATCGAGCACTTCGGCGCACCAGTCGATCATCAGTTCGGCCTGCTTCAGGTCGATCAGGTTGTCGGCCAGCATGAAGCCCACGCCCTCGTGGTCGACCAAGAGCTTGCCGAACGCCAACCGGCGGCAGGCGTAGTCGGCGGCGATCTCGTGGGCCCGCTCGGCCAGGCCCCACCAGCGCATGCAGTGGGTGAGGCGGGCTGGGGCCAGCCGCACCTGCGCGTATTTGAAGCCCTGGTCGACCTCGCCCAGTATGGCGCCGGCGTCGACCCGGACGTCGTTCAGCTCGATGATCGCGTGGCCGCCCGGCATCGACGAATCGATGGTGTCGTAGACGTAGGCAATCTTGATTCCGGGCGCGTCCATGTCGGCCAGGAACATGGTCGCCCCGTGCTCGGTCTTGGCCATGATGATTCCGAAGGCCGCGCCTTGCGCCCCGGTGATGAAGGCCTTCTTGCCGTTGATAACCCAGTGGTTGCCGTCGGCCCGCGCCGTGGTCGCCAGCATCCCGGGGTCGGAGCCCGCGCCGCCGTCCGGCTCGGTCATCAGGAAGGCCGAGCGCACCTCGCCCGCGGCCAGGGGCTTCAGGAAGCGTTCTCTCTGCTCGGGCGAGGCGACCTTTTCCAGCAGGTGCATGTTGCCCTCGTCGGGCGCCATGCAGTTGAGCGCCGTGGCCCCGAGCGGCGAGCGGCCGGCCGCCCGCAGCACGTCGGCGGTCTGGCGATGGCTCAGTCCCAGGTGCGGCGCGATCAGGCCCGCGGCCCGCGCCCGGTCGCGGAGTTCCCGCACCAGTTCATCCGATGGTCCGTGGCCGCCATGGGTGGCGCGGGGATCGCGCTCCAGCGGCATGACCTCAACTTCCAGGAAGGCGTGGATGCGCGCCACGAGGGCAGGGATGTCAACGGTGGTGTTCGCGGCGGTCATCAGGGTCTCCCGGTGGGCTGAACGCCCGGGCGGTGCGGTTGCTTACCCAATAGCCGAGGTCCGCGCACGCCGTTTGGAGCGTTGCCCACCGCGATTTACATCAGGCCTTGCGGCTATAGTTCGATGACGTGCCCATCTGGGTCGGTCACATAGGCGTACGACTGCCCCGGAGCGTGCTCTCCACGCTCCAGAAGACGTCCGCCGGCTGCGACGACTTCCTCGATCGCCAGGGTGAGCTCCGCACGGTCCACAAGCCTGAACCCAAAATGGTCGATGTTTCCCGGCCCCGGTTCGGCCCGTTCGACCTGCTGGATCGTGATTGTGTCCTCAGTACCGGGCGGCCTCAGGAACACGAGATGAGGACCATCCCAGAACATTTCGCGCAATCCGAAGACGGTCTCGTAGAAGCGCTTGGCGCGTCGAATGTCGCTCACCAGCAGGTTGATGTGCGTCAGCCCCTCCGTCCTGATCATCCCCGCCCCCAAAGCCTCGGCGGGAAGGCTCGCCCTATTGGCCGTCGAATTCAACTGCCGCTGCCGCGTCCCAATCTGTCGCACCCTTCCGTTATATCATCGCCAACCTGGCCGCTGGCGACTCGGGCCCACGCGGCCGATAGTGCGGGACTGGACGGAGGGCCCCTTGGCCGACGGCAATCCACAGCTGGGCTATCTTGGCGTCACCCGCTCGCTGAGCGGGCGGGTCTGGCGCGAGCGCGCCGCCGACCCCGACCTCACGCGCCGCCATCAGCTCGCCCTCGACCTCTCCGAGCCCCTGGCCCGCGCCCTGGCCGCCCGCGGTGTTGCGGCCGGGGAGGGGGAGACCTATCTGGCGCCTTCGCTGAAGGCGCAGTTCCCGGACCCGTCTTCGTTCGCCGACATGGACAAGGCCGCCGTCAGCCTGGTCGACGCCCTGGAAAACAAGCGCCGGCTGGTGGTGTTCGCCGACTACGACGTGGACGGGGCGTCCTCGGCCGCCCAGCTGGTCCGCTGGTTCCGGGCCATGGGCCACGAGCTGTCGATCTATGTGCCGGACCGGATCCTGGAAGGCTATGGCCCGTCGCCGGCCGCGTTCCGCCGGTTGCAGGCCGAGGGCGCGGACCTGGTGATCACCGTCGATTGCGGGGCGGCGGCGCACGATGCGCTGGCCTGCGCCGCCGAGATCGGCCTGGAGGTCGTGGTCATCGACCACCACCTGATGCGCGAGCCGGCGCTGCCCGGCATCGCCGCCCTGGTGAACCCCAACCGTCCCGACTGCGCCTCCGGCCAGGGCCATCTGGCCGCCGCCGGCGTCACCTTCGTCCTGCTGGCGGCGCTCAACCGCGAGGCACGCCGCCGGGGGTTCTTCGCCGAACGGCCACAGCCCGACGTGCTCCAATGGCTCGACCTCGCCGCCATGGGCGCCATCTGCGACGTCACCCGGCTCACCGGCTTCAACCGGGCGCTGGCGGCCCAGGGGCTGAAGGTGATGTCGGCCTGGAAGAACCCGGGGCTGAAGGCCCTGCTGGAGGCGGCCAAGCAGGCGGAGGGGCCGGCGTCGGTCTTCCACGCGGGCTTCATCCTGGGGCCCCGGATCAACGCCGGCGGCCGGATCGGGCGCGCGGATCTGGGCGCGCGCCTGCTTTCCACCGACGACCCGGAGGAGGCCCGCGCCCTGGCCGAGGAGCTCGACGCGCTCAATGCCTCGCGCAAGGAGGTCGAGCGCGAGGTCACCGAGGCCGCCATCGCCCACATCGAGACGCAGAGCAATCAGGCCTGCGCCCCCATGCTGCTGGTGGCGGCCGACGGCTGGCATCCGGGCGTCATCGGCATTGTCGCCGGTCGCCTGCGCGAGAAATACCGCAAGCCCGTGGTTGTGGTGGGGATCGACCGGGCCGCCAACGTCGGCAAGGGCTCGGGCCGCTCGCAGCCCGGCGTCAACCTCGGCCGCGCCGTCCAGGCGGCCTATGACGCGGGCCTGCTGCTGGCCGGCGGCGGCCACGCCATGGCGGCCGGCTTGTCAGTGCGGCCCGCGGACATCCCGGAATTGCGCGCCTTCCTGTGCGACCATCTGGCGGCGGAGACCGAGATCGCCGCGGCCGAGGACGGGCTCGATATCGACGCCCTCATCACCACCGGCGGCGCGGACCGTTCGCTCTGGCAGGATTTCCAGCGGCTGGCCCCGTTCGGGCCCGGCAATCCGGAGCCGGTGTTCACCCTGGCCGATGTCCGTGTCGAGCGGCCGATGGCGCTGCGCGGCGGCCATGTGCGCTGCACGCTCACGGACGGTTCCGGCGGCAAGCTGAAGGCGGTCGCCTGGCGCTGCGAGGGCTCGGAGATCGGCCGCCGGCTGCTTGTCGAGGGCGGCGCCATCCATGTCGCGGGCAGGCTGAAACCCGACGATTGGCAGGGCCGCTCCGGCGTCCAGTTCGAGATCGAGGACGTCGCGGACCCCCGCCGCGCCTGAGCCCCCGGAAACCCGTCCCCCGCTGGTCTTGCGCGGCGTTTGGAAGGCGGATATAGCACCGCCCTCGCGCCACGCGGTCCCTTCGTCTATCGGTTAGGACGCCAGGTTTTCAACCTGGAGAGAGGGGTTCGACTCCCCTAGGGACTGCCAACACGCGAATAAAAACAATGAGTTAGTGGTGGAGAATTGATTTTCCCCACAACCATTCCAACAATACGTTTGCGCTGTGTGGATTGCGGTCTGGTGCCGATATGCCAGCGACCGGCAGAAACTAGAGCGTCGTGCCTGAATCGGGAATCGGAAGGATTCCCAGGATGGGCGAAGCGTGATTCACCGTGGTTGGAGGTGGATCATGGGCAAGCCGTATTCGATGGATCTGCGGGAGCGGATCGTGGCGCACGTGGCGGGCGGCGGAACGCGGCGAGGTGCGGCGCGGCAGTTTGGGGTGAGCGACAGTTGCTCGGTGAAGCTGTTGGCGCGGGTTGAACGGACGGGCTCTGCGGAGCCGTCCAGGCAGGGTCGCCCGCGTGGCGGCGGCAAGCTGGCGGCGCATCTGGACTTCCTGATCGCGAGCGTGGAGCAGACGCCGGACATGACGATGCCGGAGCTGGCGGCTCTGCTGGCGG
>CANJXI010000014.1 GCA_947478785.1 Caulobacteraceae bacterium | reverse complement strand
GCGCCACGGTCTGGCCGACGAAGCCGCGGGTGGCGCCTTCCGCCGCGAAGGAGGCCGCCTGGGCGGTGCGCGCCAGCGGGTCGCCGCCGGACAGCGGCTGGCCGTCCGGCAGGCGGATCGCGGCTTCCTCGATCTCGGGACCGGACGCCAGCAGCACCGCGCGGTGCATGGCGTTCTCCAGCTCGCGCACGTTGCCGGGCCAGCGGTGGATGGCCAGGCGACGCTTGGATTCCGTCGACAGCGCGCGTTCGGGCATGCCGTTGGCGGCGGCGTATTTCTTCACGAAGAACTCCGCCAGGGCCAGCACGTCGCCCGGGCGTTCGCGCAACGGGGGCAGGCGCAGGTTCACGACGTTGAGGCGATAGAGCAGGTCCTCGCGGAAGGTCCCGTCCTTCACCGCGTTGCTGAGGTCGCGGTTGGAGGTGGCCAGGATTCGGATGTCGACCTTCACGGGCTTGGTGCCGCCCACCCGGTCGATCTCGCGCTCCTGCAGGGCGCGCAGCAGCTTGGCCTGCAGGCGGGTGTCCATCTCGCTGATTTCGTCGAGCAGCAGGGTGCCGCCGTTGGCCTCCTCGAACTTGCCGATCCGCCGGGCGACCGCGCCGGTGAAGGCGCCCTTCTCGTGGCCGAACAGCTCGCTCTCCAGCAGGTTCTCGGGGATCGCCGCGCAGTTCACCGAGATGAACGGCTTGGAGGCCCGGCGCGACTTCTGGTGCACGTAGCGGGCGATGACTTCCTTGCCGACGCCGCTCTCCCCGGTGATCAGGATCGAGGCGTCCGACCCGGCGATCTGGTCGGCCATGCCGATCACCGCCTGCATGGAGGGATCGCGCACCACCATCGGGCGGTTGTCGTCGGCCACCGCGGCCAGCACCGCGGCGATCAGCTGGGCGTCGGGCGGCAGGGGGATGAATTCCTTGGCCCCGGCGCGGATGGCGCCGGCCGCGCTGGAGGCGTCGGCGCCGACCCCGCAGGCCACCACCGGCACCCGGATGCGCTCGGCTTCGTTGGCCGCGATCAGTCCAGCGATGTCGAGTTCGTAGTCGACCATCAGGAGGTCCGCGCCCTGGCCCGCCCGCAGCGCGTGGGTGGCCGCCTGCGTGGTCTCCACGTGGCTCACCTTGGCGCCCGCGCTCATCGCCATCTTCACGGCGGTGGAGAGCTGTCCGTTCAATTTTCCGACGACCAGAAGCCGCATGGGTAGTCTCCCTTAGACACCAGCCGCTAGGCTTGGTTGTCCCCGTCCTTGATGATTTCCGTCATGGTCACGCCCAGGCGCTCGTCGACGATGACGACCTCGCCGCGGGCCACCAGGCGGTTGTTCACATAGATGTCGATGGCCTCGCCGACCTTGCGGTCGAGTTCGAGCACGCTGCCCTGACCCAGCTGCAGAAGCTGGGCGACCGAGAGGCTGGCGCGGCCGAGCACGGCCGAGATACTGACGGGCACATCGAATACCGGCGCCAGGTCGGAGGCGGATTTCTCCTCGTCGCCGATCTCCGCCAGCGCGCCCTCACCCTGGGCGAACTCGTCGAACTTCATTTCCGTGCCGGCTCTCGGCTGGGTGTCGTCGGCGGCGTCTGTTTCGGATTCTGACATGGTTTGGCCTTGGCTCAGCTTTCGCTGCCGGGGATCAGGGGTTCGGCGTGCAGGCCTTCGGAGGCCAGCGCCGCATGCAGCGCCTGGGTGACGCGTTCGGTGGCGGCGACGGGGTCGAAGCTGGCTGAGCCGTCGCCGAAATCCAGGGTGAAGGCGTGCGGCGCCAGGTTGGCGTCGACCCGCACGGTGACGGCGCCGGGATAGCCGGACGCCTGCGCGGTCTCCTCGAGAACGGCTTGCAGGCCCTGGGCGAGTTCCGCATCGGCGGTGACCGCCAGGCGCGGCGCGGCCTCGATCTCGCGGGCGAGCGCCTCCAGCGCGGCGCGGACCGGCGCCTCCGGAAAGCGGTCGAGGGCTTCGGCGGCGATCGCCCGGGCGCAGGCCAACGCCAGTTCGGCGGAGCCCACCCGATGCAGGTGCGCCACCTCGGCCAGCTTGGGCAGGGCCTGCCCGCAGGCGTGCGCGATCTCGGCCAGCGCGTCGGCCTGGCGCTGGGCGATGCTGGCCAGCGCCGCATGCTCGCCCTCGGCCCGGCTGGCCTGGCTGATGACTTCGACTTCCTCGGCGGTGAAGCTGCGCTTCGGCCGTGGGGTCGCGAAGACCCCGCCCGTCTGGTCGAAGGTGGTGTCGAAGGTGAACCGGGTGTGCGCGGTCTCGGCCATCAGTAGACCAGCTCATGCTTCGTGCAGCCAGCTACGGATGATCGAGACCGACTCGTCAGGGTGACGCTCGACGAACTCCGAGACGCGCTTGACGGAGCTGGCCTTCACCTGGCCCTCGATGCGGGCGATATCGATCTTCTGTTCGAGGTCGGCGTTGCCCGGCGGCGGCAGCTGCAGGGTCTGGCCGGTCACCGGGTCGACGGTGATCTGCATCGGCTGGCCGTCGGGTCCGGCGACCATCCGCCCGCCGCCCGATCCTCCGGGCAGCATGGCCACGCCGCCGCCGCCGCCAAGGGCGCCGCGCAGCAGGGGCCGCACGATGAACAGCATCATCAGGATCGCGACGATCGCCATGACGCCCATTTCGGCGGCACGCATGATGTCGTTCTTGTCGAAGCCCATCAGCGGGTTGGCGGCGGTGACTCCGTCGGGGTCCTCGGCGCTGGGGAAGCGGACGTTGACGACCGAGACCTGGTCGCCGCGTTGCGCATTGAAGCCCACGGCGGCGCGCACCAGCTCATTGATCTGGGCCATCTCGGCGGCGGAGCGCGGCGTATAGGCGCCGGGCTTGTCGGGCTTGCCGCCCTTGCCTGGCGTGGCGGGTCCGGTCAGGCCATCGACGGCGACGGCGACGGAGATCTTCTTCAGCTGCCCGGGCTCGGTGATCTGGGTCGTGGTGGTCTTGGTGATCTCATAGTTGGTCGTGGATTCCTGGCGGCCGCTGGAGTTGGCGGCCGAGCCGCCGTCACTGGCCGGGGCGCCGGGGGGAATGTTGGCGGCGGCGGAGACCTGGCCGGCATTGTCGCCCTGGTTCTCGCTGGATTTCTCTTCGGTGGTGGATTCCGAGCGAACCACCTGGCCGTCGGGATCGAAGCTTTCCTTCTGGGTCGTGACCCGGGCGAGATCGACGTCCGCGGAGACGTTGACCCGGACCTTGCCGGCCCCGACGACGCCCTCGACGAGGCTCTTCACCTGTTTGGCGATCCGCTGTTCGACCTCGGTCTTGCGGCCGTCGGCTTCGGCGGCCATGCCGGTGTCGCCGCCGGACAGCGTCTTGGCGTGCTGGTCGATGACGGTGACGCGGTCGGGCTTCAGGCCGGGCACCGCGCCCGCCACCAGGTTCTGCATGGCCCGCACCTGGTCGGGACCGGGCTCGCGTCCGCCGACCCCGATCGAGACGGAGGCGGAGGGCTGTTCGGCTTCCTCGTCGAACAGCTGGCGCTTGGGCAGCACCAGGTGGACGCGCGCCGCCGAGATGCCGTCGAGCGCGCGGATCGTGCGGCCGAGTTCGCCCTCCAGCGCGCGCTGGCGGTTCAGCTGCTGGACGAAGTCGGTCTGGCCCAGGGCATTGGCCTGGTCGAAGATCTCGTAGCCCACCGAGCCCGCCGTCGGCAGGCCCTTGGACGACAGCATCAGCCGTGTGGACGCGACCTGGTCGCGGGGCACCAGGATGGTCGAGCCGTCGCCCTTCACCTCGTACTTCACGCCCGACTGGTCGAGCGCCGCGGTGATCGAGCCGGCTTCCTTCAGGTCGAGGTTGGAATAGAGCAGCGCCTTGGGCTGGCCGAGGTTCATGGTCAGGGCGAGCAGCACGGCGGCCACGCCGGCGCCGATGCCGAGGATGGCGGCGAGCCTTCCGATCCCGAACCTTTGAAGCGCAGCCAGGACCTGGTTCAACGCCGCCGCCTTTCCCGAAACTCACTGGGTGGCGGGCACGTCTTGCCCACCGCTAGGCAGGATTTACCCAGTGGTTGGTAAACAGCGGGTTTAGAGACGGTGGCGCTTCAGCCGCTCCAGGGGCTGAGCGCGCGCCAGAGCGCGAGCACCACCGAGAACGCCGAATAGATCAGGACGGTGAAGGTGAAGCCGGTCTTGCGCAGCTGGTTCCAGGAATCCACCCGCCGTCCGCCGCGCCAGATGGCCGGCAGGGCGAGGAAGGTGGTGACCGTCAATCCGGCGGCCACCAGGGCGCAGGCCGAGGCGGTGACCAGGGCGGCTCCGGGCCAGCGGTAGACGACGGTCGCCATGTCGCCGGTCTTCGACGCCCACAGGCCGGCCAGCGCCATGGCCGCCAGCCAGAGCACGGCCTGGATGTTCTGCACGAGGCTGGCCCGGGTCTGGATCTGGTTCTCGCGGAATTCACGCCGGTTGCGCAGGGCGACGCCGCCCAGGGTGGAGAGCGCCGCCAGCCCGGTCAGCGCCGCCAGGCCGCCAAGCGTGAGTGGCCTGCGCCAAATGGGCGCACGCTCCATGCGCGCGCCGCCAAAGGACGGGAAGTAGGCGCTGGCGCGGTCCGGCTCGGTGGTGAACGCGATGCGCTGCTCGCCATCGACGGCGATGAACCGCCGGTCTTCCAGCGGGCCCTCCGGCGCCCAGATGCGCAGGCCGTCGCGGCCGGCGGTGACCAGCCGGCCCTGCGGCGTCACCGACACCGAGCTTCCGCCGGCGAAGGAGGTGACCAGGCCTTCCAGGCCGGAATAGGCCCGGCGGCTCGTCAGGTAATAACCGCTGACCGCCTGTGGGTTCTCGGCCAGCTCGGGGGATCCGGCGCGGGGATAGATCTGCGGCGGGGCGTAGAACTCCTGCACCAGCCGGTCCGGGAAGCGGCCGGCCAGCGACGCGCCGGTTTGCGAACTGGTCGAGATGAAGACGCCAAGGCCGAGTTGCGGCACGGTCACCAGGTTCGAGTGGAAGTCCAGGGTGTCGCCGCCATGCCCGTAGGCGCGGAAGCCCCCCGGCAGGCCGAAGATCATGAAGCCGTGCGCCCACCCGTTGACGCCGGGCGGGGTCTTGCGAAGCGCGGTGCGGAAGAGCTGCGCGGTCCGGGGGCCGAACACCGTCACCCCGTCGAACTGTCCGCCGTTCAGCAGCATGATCATGTAGCGCGCCATGTCGGCGGCGGTCGAGGACGCGGCGCCCGCCGGAGCCACCTGGCCGATGAACTCGTAGGGCCGCCCCTCGAAGCCGGCCGGGGTCCAGTGGTAGGGCATGGCCACGTCCGGCCGCAGCGGCTCGGGCATCGGCGCGGGCAGGCCCGCCTTCACGGGCCGGGGCTCGCGGAAGGTGGTGTGAGTCATGCCCAGAGGCATCAGGATCTCGTCCTCGATCAACCGCTCGAAGGGCTTTCCGGACGTGTAGGTGACCGCTTCGCCGGCCAGGGCCGCGCCGTAGTTGGAGTAGCTGGAGACCACGCCTGGCGCGCGCACCCGCCGGGGCCGCTCCTGACGCAGGTAGAGTTCCAGCGGCCGCACGCGGCTGGCCTTGTCCTCGAACAGCTGGCCCAGCGCGCGGTCCTCGAAGCCCGGGGAGTGGTCCATCAGGTTGATCACCCGCACCGGCTGATCGTAGCCCTGGTCCTTCACCTGAACCTTTTCCGGCAGGTAGAGGTTGACCGGCTGGTTGAGGCGCATGCGGCCGGCCTCGACCTCCTTCATCACCGCGATCCAGGTGAAGGTCTTGGAGATCGAGCCCACCCGGAACAGCGTGCGGTCGGGATCGACCGGCCGGCGCGGATTGAGGTTGGCGAAGCCGTAGCCCTTCTTCAGCACCACCTGGCCGTTCTGGACCACGGCGACGGTCACGCCGGCGATATGCTCGTGGGCCATGGCGTCCTTCACCACGCCGTCGACGAAGGTCTCCAGTTCGGCGGCGGGCAGCGGCTGCCCGGGGGCCAAACGCGCGCCGGTCAGGACGGGAAGCACCCCTGTCGCGCTGGGCGGCGCGCCGGCGACGTGGGGGGCGAGGAGGGCTGGGGCCTGGCCGGTGGGGGAGGCGGCCGGGCGGGGCTTTGGGGCGGCCTTCCTGGGCTGCAGTTGCAGGTAGGGGGTCGGGCCCTTGGGAAGCCCCGCGCCCGGCGCGGCCGGGCCCTGGGCCCTGACGGCGGCGGGTCCCGCCAAGGTCATCGCCAATGCGGCTAGGGCGGCGATGACGATAGTCCGCATGAAGCGAATCCGATGGCGAAAGAAGGCAGGTTCGCTTGTAGGGCGCCGCTTGCGGTTTCTCCAGACCCGGGGCGGCTAGTCCGGCGCGGCGGGCGCCGCGGCCAGCGAATAGAGGGGCAGCAGGGGTCTCAGCGCGCCGCCGATGAACAGTTGCGGCTCGGACGGCGGTTTCATGCCTTCCTTGATCTCCCGGCTGGCGACGCAAGCCTGCACGGCGCCGGCCAGGGCGGGCCACGTCCGCGCGGTTGGCATCGACGACAGGAAACACTCGTCGAAGAAGGGGTACCGGTTGGCCTCGCCGCAGCCGAACGAACTGCGGTCGGGCCTGGCCGCCGTCAGCACCATCCGGTTGGCGCTGGCCAGGGCCGGGACGAAGACCCCCGAGAAGCAGGCCGAGATCACCACCACAGTGGGCCGCTGGCCGCAGGTGTGGTCGAGCATCGCGCCCAGCACGCCGGGCGGCAGAATCTGCTGGTCGACCACCACCCCGTTCGGCGCGCCGTGCGAGCTGAAGTAGATCAGGCAGCCGCCGGTCGCCTTGCCGGTCAGGTCGACCATCGCGTTGAAGATCACATTGGGGTCCGACTTGGCCAGGGCCGCGTCCTTGTAGCGCTCCGGCCTGACCGAGAACTGGCGCAGGTTGGCGGGCGCGAAGCCGGCCCTCTCCAATGCCAGGGAGACGTCGTGGCGGGCGTTGTCGAAGGCTTCGGAGGGACCGCCCGAGTGGGCGTGCCAGTCGCCGGCCACCACCACCGCGGCCCAGTCGGCGAACGGCGAGGCGGCCAGCGCCGGCGCGGCGCCCACGAGCCAGAGGCCCGCGATCAGCCCGGCCAGGCGAGCCAGGCCCCGCACACTAGGCCCCGCAGGACCAGGAGGGCGTCGCCGGACCGCTCACTTCTTCCGGAACTGATCGAGAGAAACGACCTTCGCCTCGCCGTCGGCGGCGGGAGCCTCGGCCGTCGGTTCGTCGGCGACCTCGGCCACGGCGGCGCGCCCCTCGGCGGCGGCCGGCGGTTCGAACTGCAGCAGGAACTGGACGCTCGGATCGTAGAACCGGGTGACCGCGGCGTAGGGCACCGAAAGCCGCTTCGGCTGGCCGCCGAACTGCAGGGTCACCGAGAAGAAGGTCTCGCCGGGCGCCAGGTCCCAATACTGGTGCTGCAGGACGATGGTCATCTCGTCGGGGTACTTGCCCAAGAGGTCCGGCGGGCCTGATACGCCCGGGGCGTCGGTCTTGAAGGTGATGTAGAAGTGGTGCGCGCCGGGCAGGCCCTCGGGGGCGGCCGCCCGCTTCAGCGCCGTTTTCACGACCCCGCGCAGGGCGTCCTGGGCCATGGCCTCATAGCGCATCAAGTCCTGGGCCGGCGGGTCCTGGGCCATGGGGTCTCCCGTGAGCGGAACGCAGTTAAGGAAAGTAGCGCCTGGACCGCCACGCGCAAGGCGCCGCGGGGAGGGTAGGTGGGAGGCTTCTGTTGGCAGGCGCCTCCCGGGCCCCGCCTAAGGATCTGAACCCCTAGGACTTAGGTCGGATATTCATCGCACCGCATTACGCAGCGAGACGGATTTCCTCAGCGAAGTTATCGTTCGCAGTTAGTTTAAAACCCGGAACGGTGGGTCAGGCCGGAAGAAAGCAACACCTTTAGACGTCTGTCGATGCTGATCGGCCCCGTACTTCCACCCAAGAGATGGGCCGCCCGGCGATACCCGGGGAAGGATTGGTGGAGCCGCCGGGAATCGCACCCGGGTCCAGTCCGCTTATTACGTGCGCGTTTATCTCCATAGTCGGGCCGAAGCTCGACGCCGCCAATATAGGCCCGCCCCCTTAGGAAATGAAGAACCGAGTGCGCAACGCCGTTCGCGATGCGTGGACGGCGGGGTGTTTTCCGCGAACGCCCGCGCGGGCTTCGTGAGCGGGTGAAGGGATCCGCCCGCCGTGGGGTTAGTCTCCAGGGACTGTTTTCCTTGGAGCTTTTCATGAACAGCCTGCTCTACGCAGCGCGCCCGCTGCTCAACGACTTCCTCTCCTCGATCGTCTTCGTGGCGCTCTTGGCGCTCAAGGTCGATCCGGCGGTCGCGACGCTTTCGGTGATCGTCTTCGCCGTCGCCCACCTGGCCTATATGCAGGTCACCAGGCGCGCGGTGGCGCCGCTGCAATGGGCGAGCCTTGGCCTGGTGCTGGTGTTCGGCGCGGCCTCGCTTGTGCTGCATGACGCGCGCTTCCTGATGGCCAAGCCCAGCGTCATCTACCTGATCGTGGCCGCCGTGATGATGCGGCGCGGCTGGATGCTCCGCTACCTGCCGCCGGTCGCCCGGGGCCATGGCGACGGCCTGATGATCGGTTTCGGCTACGCCTGGGCGGGGCTGATGGCCCTGACCGCCGTGGCCAACCTGGTGATGGCGGTCTGGTTCACCCGCGACTGGCCGATGTTTATGGCCACCGTCCCGCTCGCCTCGAAGATCGCGCTCTTCGCCGTCCAGTTCCTCAGCGTCCGCATCCGGGTCCGGCGCGGGATCGTGGCCCAGCGGACCGCGCCTGGCCTGTCCCAGGCGGCGTCGGCCTGACGTCAGGGCTGCGCGTCGTCGGGGGGCGGAGGCCGGGCGTCGGGATCGGCCTTCAGCGCGCCGCCCTCGCGGATCAGCCGCTGGTAGTCGCGCCGCGCCGCGCCGAAATCCGCGCCGCTCGGGAACAGCACGTCGAAGCGCGGCTCGTGGCCGAGCGCGGCGCGCAGCACCGGCTCCAGCACGTCGGCGACCTGTCCGATCGCGGCGGGATCGCAGGCCCGCCGCAGCACGCGCGACCGGGCGGAGGTCAGCAGGATGAGGTCATAGGACACCCCGTCCACGCAGACGCCTTCCGCGCTGCCCCCCTCGAGCACGCGCACGTCGCGCGGCGCGGCCCACAGCGCATTGTCCTTCAGCGCCGCGAACGCCGCCGCCGATCCGGCCGGCAATTCGGCGTCGAAGCCGACCCTCCTGGCGATCCCCGGTTCGCAGCAGGCCAGGCCCGCGCGGGCCTGGACGAAGGCCTTGCCGTCGCGCCGCACGATCACGCGGACGACGCTCTGGCGCACGCCGAGCGCCGGCCGCACCCAGGCTTCCAGCACCAGTTCCTCGCCGTGCGGCGATTGCCACTGCAATGGCGCCAGTCCCCACAGGCGATAGGTGGCGGGATCCGGCGCGCCGTCGATGACAGGAAGCCGCTCTCCACGTCCCAGGCGGCGTCCGCCCAGCGGGTCGGCGGCCTCGGAGGGCGGGGGACGTTTGTCGTCCCACCAGCTCTTCGGGTCGGGCGGCGGGAAGGGCCAGGTCCCGGCCTCGGCGGGCGGCGTCCCGCGCGGCGGGCCGGCGATCTGCGCCCGGGCGGAGCCGCCGAGGGCGGCGATCAAAAAGGCTGCGAGGAAGAGGCGCATGGCCTCAGAGGACCGCATCCATGCGGCGGTTCCTGGGCGCTACAGGATGTCGGTCCCGCGCTGGATCGACAGCACCCCGGTGCGCGACACCTCGGCGAGGCCCAGCGGGCGCATCAGTTCCACGAACTTGTCGATCTTCGATGGCGCGCCGGTCACTTCGAAGACGAAGCTGTCGAGCGCCGTGTCGATCACCTTGCAGCGGAAGATATCGGAGACGCGCAGCGCCTCGACCCGGTCCGTCCCGGTCCCCCTCACCTTCACCAGGGCCAGCTCGCGCTCCAGGCCGTTGGGGTCGCGCGTCACGTCCTGCACGTGGCGGGTGGAGACCATCTTGGTCAGCTGCGCCTCGATCTGGCCCAGCACGTGCGGGGTGCCGCGGGTGACGATGGTCACCCGGCTGGTGTGCGCCTTGCGGTCGGTCTCGGCCACCGTCAGGCTCTCGATGTTGTAGCCGCGCGCGGCGAACAGGCCGACCAGCCGGTGGAGCACGCCGGGCTCGTTATCGACCAGCACGGCGAAGGTCGCCAGGCTCTCGGCCTCCTCGGAGGGGGTCAGGTCGTAGACGGAGGCGGGCTGGGCGGTGTCGGTGGTCATGGCCCCTTATAGTGCGACCTGCCTTAGGGCTGCCAGTCCCTGTCACGCTCCGACTTGCGAGCGGGCGGATTACGTCCAACATTCCCACCCATGTCCTCGCTGCGCATGCCCCAGTCCTTCGCCCGGCGCCTCGGCGTCGAGACCGGCGACGCCGCGTTCCGCCATGAACTGCTGGAGGAGCAGGCCGCCTCGCTGGGCCGGATGGGCAGCAAGGCTCAGGCGGCGCTTGAGCGGCTGCGCGACCACCAGGGCGAGGGCCGGGCCGAGGTGCTGAAGGCCGCGGCCGACGCGGTGTGGTGCTTCTTCGTCCAGCGCGAGGTGCTGGGCCTGCGCGATCGCGCCGCCGTCATCGCCCAGTACGACATCCCTCGCGAGGTTCTGGCGAGGCTTGGCGCACGCTAGATCAAGCTAGGGCTTGGATTCCGCCCGCCGTCGGGCGAAATGGCGCCAACGACAGCAAGCGCGACGGGAGCGGCGGCCATGGCGATTTCACTCTACGACCTCAGTGTCAGGTCCTTTCTGCAGACCCTGGGGAGCGTCGCGGGCTTCCTCGACAAGTCACTCGCGCACTTCAAGGCCAACGGCATGGATCCGGAAGAGGTGGTCGAGACCCGCCTGCACGGCGACATGCTGCCGTTCCGCTTCCAGATCATCTCGGTCGCGCACCACTCGGCCGGCGCGATCGCGGGTTCGAAGGCGGGCCTGGTCCAGATGTCCCCGCCCAACGAGCTGGACTACGCCGGCCTGCGGAAGCTGATCGCCGACGCCCGCACGGCCCTGGAGGCCGTCACGCCCGGCGAGGTCAATGCGCTCGAGGGCCGCGACGTGATCTTCCAGATCGGCGAGCACAAGATGCCTTTCGTGGTCGAGGACTTCCTTCTCTCCTTCTCCATCCCCAACTTCCATTTCCACGCCACCACCGCCTACGACATCCTGCGGCAGAAGGGCGTCCCGCTGGGCAAGCGCGACTACCTGGGCGCGATCCGGCTCAAGGCGTGACAGTCAGCTGGCTGCTTTCCAGGACCGTCATGGCCGGGCATGTCCCGGCCACCCAGAAACGCGGGCCGTTCAAGATTGGCGGCGCCGGCGCCGCGGCCTGTTCGGCAACCTCGGTGTCTATGGGTGGCCGGGACATGCCTGGCCATGACGGTTCGTAAATAAGATCAATGACCTGACTGAACCGCCGCTACCCCTTGCGGCCAACCAGGGCGAAGCTCGCGCCTTGCGGGTCGCGGCCCTGGAGCACCCAGTCCTCGCCCGGGACTTCCATCGGGCCGTTCAGCACCTGGCCGCCGCCTGCGGTGACCCGCGCGGCGGCGGCGTCGATGCCGCCGACCTGGAAGTAGAAGTTCCAGGTCGGCTTCGGACCGCCGTCGGCCGCCTTCATCATGGCGCCGACCACCCCGTCCTGGTTGGCGAAGAGCTGGTAAGTCCCCATCGGCCCCATATCCATGGCCTCGTCCTTCCGCCAGCCGAAGAGCGCGCTGTAGAACGCCCAGGCCTGCTCCAGGTCGCCGGCGTAGAGCTCGTGCCAGCTCGCCTGCCCGGGCGTGCGCATGGGCGGGCGGGCCCGTTCGGTCTCCATGGGCGCCGGCGTCATGATGGCGAAGGCCGCGCCATGCGGATCGGCGACGATGGCGAAGCGGCCGACGCCGGGGATATCGGCGGGCGCCTTCATCACCGAACCGCCGAGACTCGTCACCTTGGCCGCCGCCGCGTCGCAGTCATTCACCGCAACGTAGCCGGTCCAGCAGGGCGGCGCGCCCATGGCCTTGGCCTCGGGCGGGATGAGCATCAGGCCACCCACCCCCTGGCCGCCGGCCTCGACGATCGTGTAGATCATCCCGCCCATGTCCATGTCGCTCGTCGTCCAGCCCACGACGTCGGCATAGAAGGCCTTGGCGCCTTCGGGGTCGGTGGTGATCAGCTCATACCAGATGAAAAGGCCCTGGTGATCGGTCATGGCGCGTCTCCGGTTGGGGGCGCGGCCCGCGAGCCGCGCCAGGTCGGTTCAGCCACCTAAACGGTCGGTGGCGTCATTTGAATGACGTCCGGGGCCAACCGATCCCGACATCACACCAGCCGTTTTCCCGCATCCGACACCAGCGAGCCCAGGTCCGTGGCCTCGTCGGCCATGGTCATCTCGTTGTGCGCCTTGCCGGAGACGATCATCGGGAAGCAGTTCTCTTCCTTGGTCACCCGGCAGTCGAAGATCACCGGCTTTGGCGAGTTGATCATCTGCAGGATCTTCTCATCCAGCTCGTCGGGGTGTTCGGCGCGGATGCCGACGCCGCCATAGGCCTCGGCCAGCTTCACGAAGTCGGGCAGGCTGGCCGAATAGGAGTGCGAATAGCGCTCCCCGTGCAGCAGCTGCTGCCACTGGCGGACCATGCCCATCCACTCGTTGTTGAGGATGAAGATCTTGATCGGCAGGTCGTGCTGCACCGCCGTCGACATCTCCTGCATGGTCATCTGCACGCTGGCGTCGCCGGCGATGTCGATGACGAGGGAGCCCGGGTGGGCGATCTGCACGCCCACCGCGGCGGGCAGGCCGTAGCCCATGGTGCCCAGGCCGCCGGAGGTCATCCAGCGGTTCGGCTCCTCGAAATGGAAGAACTGGGCGGCCCACATCTGGTGCTGGCCGACCTCGGTGGTGATGTAGACGTCGTGGCCCCGGGTCAGCTCATAGAGCCGCTGGATGGCGTGCTGCGGTTTGATCAGCTTGGCGTCGGGGCTGTAGCCGAAGGAGTTGCGGGCCCGCCAGGTCTCGATCTGCCGGTCCCAGTCGGCCAACGCCGCCTTGTCCTGCCTGGGCTTCAGCTGCTTCCAGGCGGCGATCATGTCGGCCAGCACCGAGGCCGCGTCGCCGACGATGCCGATGTCGCAGCGCACGTTCTTGCCGATCGAGGAGGCGTCGATGTCCACGTGGATCTTGCGCGAGGTCGGGGCGAAGGCGTCCAGGCGGCCGGTCACCCGGTCGTCGAACCGCGCGCCGATGGCCACCATCACGTCGCAGTCGTGCATGGCGTTGTTGGCCTCGTAGGAGCCGTGCATGCCCAGCATCCCGAGCCACGCCGGGCTCGACGCCGGGAAGGCGCCCAGGCCCATCAGGGTCGAGGTGACGGGCGCGCCGATCAGCGCCTGGAATTCGCGCAGCAGGGCCGCGGCCTTGGGTCCTGCATTGATCACCCCGCCCCCGGTATAGAGGATCGGGCGCTTGGCCTGGGCGATCAGGGCCACGGCCTCGGCGATCTTGCCGGCGTCGCCCTTGGTGCGCGGGGCGTAGTTGTGGCTGTGCTTCACTTCGCTGGGGCCCTGGTAGACGCCCTTGGAGAACTGCACGTCCTTGGGGATATCGATGACCACGGGCCCCGGCCGCCCGGACGTGGCGATATGGAAGGCCTCGTGCATGATCCGGGGCAGGTCGGCGACGTCCTTAACCAGGTAGTTGTGCTTGGTGCAGGGCCGGGTGATGCCGATGGTGTCGCATTCCTGGAAGGCGTCGGTGCCGATCAGGTGGGTGGCGACCTGGCCGGTGATCACCACCAGCGGGATGGAGTCCATCAGGGCGTCGACGATGCCGGTCACTGCGTTGGTCGCGCCGGGACCCGACGTCACCAGCACCACGCCCGGCTTGCCGGTGGAGCGCGCATAGCCCTCCGCCGCGTGGGTCGCGCCCTGTTCGTGGCGCACCAGGATGTGGCGCAGCCGGGGCTCGGCGAAGAGCGCGTCGTAGATCGGCAGCACCGCGCCGCCCGGATACCCGAACAGCACCTCGACCCCCTGGTCGAGCAGGGCGCGCACGACGATCTCGGCGCCGGTGAGGGTCTCGTCCTGGGCTGCGGTCTTCTGGGCTTCGATGGTCTGGTGGGCGGTCATGTCGGTTGCTCTGGTTTCGGGCATTAAAAAAGGCCCTCGGGGGGCCTGGTGCAAGCGATCGTATCCGGGCTGACGCTTGAGGTCAGTCCGCCGACGATCGCCTTACGACTACGAGACTTGCGCGCACGGGAAATCCTTCGAATACGAGGATCAGCCCTGTGCCATGCCGCGATCAGGGCGTCAAGGCGGGGTTAAGCGCAAGAAACTGCCTCCACTGGCCGTCGGTCTCGATTTCGTCCAGCCGTGGCCAGTCGGCCATCTGCCCGCGCATCCAGGTCATTTGGCGCTTGGCGTAGCGGCGGGTCTCGCGCTGGGCGGCGTCGAGCGCGGCCTCCAGCGACGTCTCGCCCCGCAGGTGGGCTATGAATTCACGGACGCCGACGGCTTTCAGGGCCGGCAGGTCGGCGGCGAGATCGCGGGCGGCCAGGGCGGCGACCTCGGCCAGGACGCCCGCCTCGACCATCTGTCGGAGCCGGGTGTCGCAGCGGGCATTGAGGGTCTCGCGGGGCGGCTCCAGGGCGACGCCGCGCCAGGTCCCGGGCGCCAGCGTCGGCTTGCCTGTTTCGCGCCAGTCGCTGAGCGCCTTGCCGGTCGCGGCATAGACCGCCCAGGCGCGGATCAGACGCTGGCGGTCTCCGGCCTCGATGCGCTCGGCGCTCATCGGATCGTGCGCGGCCAGGCGCTCCCGGAAAGCGGCCTCGCCGAGACGGTCGTAATCTGTGGTGACTTCGCGCCGGATCTCGGTGGGAACTGCCGGGATATCGGCCAGCCCCTTGGTGAGCGCGCTGAAGTAGAGACCTGTCCCGCCCACCACGATCGCCGGGCGTCCCCGTGCGTCGATCTGGCAAATCACCTCCGTCGCCGCCCGCAGCCATCGCCCCACCGACCAGCCGTCGGCGGCGTCCACCGTGCCGAACAGGTGATGCGGCGCGCGGGCTTTGTCCTCCGGCGAAGGCCGGGCGCTCAGGATCGGCAGGTCGCGGTAGAGCTGCATGGAGTCGGCGTTGACGATCTCGGCGCCCGCGTGTTCGGCCAGCCGCAGCGCGAGCGCCGACTTGCCGCTTGCCGTGGGCCCGGCGATCAGCCAGATGCGGCCCGTCATGGAACTCGTCCTCACGCTCGTGGCGCCCCCCAACGCGGGCGCCTTCTCGGTCAACCTACGCGAAGTGTTCGCCAGCGTCGGCGCGCGCGGCAAGGAATCTCGCAAGCTGGACGCCGGCGACGGGGCGGCCACCGACGTGATCCTTGAGGCTGACGACCTGGCGGCGGTGCGCGCGGCGCTGCGGGCGCCGATGGCCGACCAGCAACTCGACTGGTGCCTCCAGCCGCTCGAAGGCCGCCGCAAGCGCCTCCTGGTCGCCGACATGGACTCCACCATCATCAACGTCGAGTGCCTGGACGAACTGGCCGACTTCGCCGGCCTGAAGGCCGAGATATCCGCGATCACCCAGCGCGCCATGCGCGGCGAACTGGCCTTCGAGGGCGCGCTGCGAGAGCGGGTCGGGATGCTGAAGGGCCTGCCGGTCGCGGCCCTGCAGCAGGCCTACGACCAGCGCGTGCGCCTCAATCCCGGCGCGCGGACCCTGGTGCGGACCATGGCCGCCCACGGCGCCCATTGCGCCCTGGTCTCCGGCGGCTTCAAGTTCTTCACCGCCCGCGTGGCCCAGGCGGCGGGCTTCCAGACGGACCGGGCCAACACCCTGATCGAGGCGGACGGCAAGCTCACCGGCCAGGTCGGAGAGCCGATCCTCGGCAAGGAGGCCAAGCTCGCGGCCCTCAAGGAGGACGCCGCCGCCCTCGGCATTCCCTTGTCGGCGACGCTGGCGATCGGCGACGGGGCCAACGACCTGGCGATGATCGAGGCCGCCGGCCTGGGCGTCGCCTATCGCGCAAAGCCCATGGTGGCCGCCCAGGCCGACGCCAAGGTCGACCACGCCGACCTCACCGCGCTGCTCTATTTCCAGGGCTACAACGCCTCCGAGTTCGTGACCGACTGATGCTGCTTCCGCGCCCCGTCAAAGCCGTCGTCTTCGACATGGACGGCCTGCTCGTCGACACCGAGGCGGTGGTGTTCCGGGCCATGCAGCGGGCGGCCAGCCGCATCGACGGCGAGCTGCCGTTCGCGATCTTCCAGCGCATGGTGGGGCTCCCGCGCGTCTCCAGCGACGAGATCGTCGTGGCGCACTTTGGAGAGGGCTTCGATCTGGAGGCCTGGTCCGAGGCGGTGAGCGCCCACTTCGACGAGGAACTGTCCGCCGGCATAGCCCTGAAAGCCGGCGTCGTGGAGATCCTCGACCATCTGGACGCGCTTGGCCTGCCGCGCGCCATCGCCACCTCGTCCAATCTGGAAAGCGTGCGTCACAGCCTGGGTCCGCACAGTCTGGTGGACCGCTTCCACGCCCTGATCACCCGTGACGTCCAGACCCGGCACAAGCCGCATCCCGAACCCTTCCTGCTGGCCGCCCGGGCATTGGGCGTCGATCCCGCAGACTGCCTGGCCCTGGAAGACAGCCACAACGGCGTCCGCTCGGCCTCATCCGCCGGGATGATGACGATCATGGTCCCGGACTTGCTCGATCCCACCCAGGAGATGCACAATCTCTGCGTCCGCATCGCGCGCGATCTGCATGAGGTGCGGGACCTGCTGGAAGCACAGCGCAGCTAGGCTGCGACTCGGGTATCAAAGGCCATGGGTTCCTCGCTTCGCATCGCCAGCTGTATCCTGGCGCTGGCCTTCGCGGCGTCGGCGCGGGCGCAGGACCAGGCCTCGCCGGTCAGCTTCCCCGAGACGATGGACAGGCCGGCCCTGCTCGACTGGCTGAAGCGCGAGACCGATATCTCGCCCAAGCAGGTGGTCGCGGTCGGCCCCTCGGCGATCACCGCCCTTATGCAGGTCCGCCGCATCTCCGACGAGCCCCGCTTCCGCATGACCATGCGGGCCGAGGCGATCGATCCCACGGTGCGCGAGCGGGAGGGCTACCTCTCCTGGTACATGGTGCTGGACGTGGATTGCCCCGCCCACAAGGTCCGCCAGGGGGCGACCACCGGCTACCACGCCCGCAACCTGCTGGAAGCGGGCCAGGAGGTCCGGCCGGACGACAGCGTTTGGCGCGAGCCCACGCCCGGAGCGGCGCTGGACAGCGTCTGGCGCGCGGTCTGCGAGCCGAACTTCCGCTGGCCGCTGGTCGACAGCTCCGACCTCGTGGCCGCCCAGCGGGTCAGCCTGCCGCGCACGCCGCCGCCGCCGCGCACGCCATCGCCGCCGAAAGCCAAGCCGCTGACGCTGCGCACCTTCATCGAGACGCCCGGCGGCGCGGACTTTTCCGCCGCCGCGCCGCAGCCGCGGCCCGCCGCCGCGGTGGCGGGCAAGGGCGCGGTGCAGATCGCCGCCTCGACCAGTCCCGCCGGGGCCCGGCTGGCGCTGGCCGGGATCAAGGGCAAGGTCGCCGCCTGGCGTTCGCCCCTGTCAGGTCACGTGGAAACCGCGGTGGTCAAGGGCGCCACGTTCTACCGGGTGGTCATCGCGGGCTTCGACGGCGCGCGAGACGGCGAGGCGTTCTGCGGAACCCTGCGCGCCTCGGGCCAGGCCTGTTTCGTCCGGCGCTAGAGCGCGTCAGGGTGAAGTGGATACCGGTTCACCCGTCCGACGCGCTCTAAACATTTGAAGATCGACCCTTTTCATCCGGTTCAAGTGATTCCACTTGAACCGGAAAGGGTCTAGCGCCGCCCGCCGCCCGTCGGCCCGTACTGGAAGTATTTGAAGAAGGCGCTGTCGGGGGAGAGCACCAGGGTGGTGTCGCCCTGGCCAAGGCCCTGCTCATAGGCCTGCATCGAGCGATAGAAGCTGGCGAACGCCGGGTCGCGGCCGAAGCTCTGGGCGAAGATCCGGGTGCGCAGCGCATCGCCCTCGCCGCGGGTGGTCTCGCCGATCTGCTGGGCCTGGGCGAGCGTGATCGCCACGTCCTTGTCGGCGCCGGCGATGATCTCGCGCTTCTGCTGTTCGCCCTCGGCCCGGTTCTGGGCGGCGATCTGCTTCCGCTGCGTCTGCATGCGCTGGTAGACGAAGGGCTGGTTGGCGGCCGGGAAGTCGGCGCGCTTGATCCGCAGGTCGATCACCTCGATGCCGAGGCGCGAGGCCTTGGCGCGCTGGGCGACGTCGAGCTTGGACTGCTGCATCAGCTCGGCGCGGCGCCCCGAGATGATGTCGCCCTCGGTGGCCGAGCCCAGCACCTGGCGCAGCGAGGAGTTCACCAGCCGTTCCAGCCGGTCCTTGGCGGTGTTCTCGTCCCGGAGCGTCCGGTAATACTGCAGGGGATCGGAGATCCGGTAGCGCAGGAAGGCGTCGACCACGAGGCGCTTCTCGTCGGAGGCCAGGATCTCCTCCTGCTCGGCTTCCAGCGCCAGGTTGCGCCGGTCGAACTTGATGACGTTCTCCATGAACGGCGTCTTGAAGTTCAGGCCCGCGCCGGACCCTTGCGTCGGCGCATGGATCACCCGCACGGGTTCGCCCAGGCGCACGACCACCGCCTGCTGGCGCTGGTCGACCACGAACAGGGTGTTGGCCAGGACGACGACGAGCGCGAAGGCCAGGACCATGTAGACGGTGAGGCTGCGGGAATTCATCGGGCCGGCCTCGCTTCATTGCCGGACGGCGCGGCGGGCGGGGGCGTGTCCGCGACCGGCGCGGCGGACCGCGCCCGGAAGACGTCGGGCGGCAGGATGATCGGGGCCGACGCGCCCTTGGAATCGACGATCACCTTGTTCGACTTGGCCAGCACCCGCTGCATGGTCTCGATGTAGAGCCGGTCCTTGGTGGCGCCCGGCGCGCGGCGGTATTCGTTGTAGATCGAGGTGAAGCGCGCGGCGTCGCCGGTGGCGGTGCGCACGGCCTGCTCGCGGTAGCCCTGGGCCGACTGGACGATCTTGGCGGCGTCGCCCTTGGCCTCCTGGACCACCCGGTTGCGGTAGGCGTTGGCCTCGTTGACCGCCGAATCGCGGTCCTGCTCGGCGCTCTGCACGTCGCGGAACGCGGCCACGACTTCCGGCGGCGGGTTCACTGAGCGGATCTGCACCTCGACGATGCTGATCCCCGCGCCCCAGCGGTCCAGCGTCTTCTGCATCAGCTCGGCGGTCTGCAACTGCACCTTGCCGCGGCCGTTGGTGAGGATCGGGTCCAGCGGCGTGCGGCCGATCACCTCGCGCATGGCGCTTTCGGCCACGGCCTTGACCGAACCCTCCGGGTCGCGTGTCGAGAACAGGTAGCGGCCGGCTTGGGCGACCCGCCAGGTGACGCTGAAGTTCAGGTCGATGATGTTCTCGTCGCTGGTCAGCATCAGGCTTTCCTGCGGGATATCGCCCTCCGGCGTGCCGGTGCCGCCGACGTCGATGCGGTTCAGGGTGGTCACCGCCACCTTCTCGGCCCGCTCGATCGGGGCGGGCAGGTGGTAGCGCAGGCCCGGCAGCGCATCGCGCGAATAGGCCCCGAAGGTGGTGACCACCGCTTCCTCGTTGGGCTGCACGACATAGAAGCCGGACACCGCCCAGAGCACGAAGGCCGCGCCGGCCAGCGCCGCGAAGGCCCCCGGCCTGACGCCGCCACCGCCGCCGAACAGGCCGCCGAACCGGCGCCGCAGCTGTTCCAGGCCGGCGTTCAGGTCGGGGCCGCCGGGGCCACGCGGGCCTCCGCCGCCCGGTGGCCGGCGTTTGGGCGCATCCTTGCGGCCGTCGTCGTCACCGTCCGGGGGCGAGCCCCAAGGGCCGGGATTGGCGTTGTCGTTCCAGGGCATTTGCCGGGTCGGTCTTTGCTTGGGTCTTAGTTGTTGTCGATCCAGCGGCGGCGGGCGTGTACACCGTCGCCGTCACGGGGGATATGAGACCCCGGCCCCCGCAAAGCAAGACAAAGGCGTCATGAGCGACGAGACCGTCCCCGACCGAGCCGAAATCCTGCTGGCGCTGGACAAGGTGATCGACCCGAAATCCGGCCAGGGCCTGAGCTCGGCGGGCCTCGTGCGTGGCCTGGTGATCCGTGGCGGCAAGACCGCCTTCATGCTGGAGGTGCCGGCCGCCGACATCGACCTCTACCGCCGGGTTCGCGACGCCGCCGAGGAGGCGCTCGCCCTGGTCGACAACGTCGAGACCGCCCAGGTGGTGCTGACCGCCGAGACCGCCGCGCCGAAGCTGGAGATCACTCCCCGCCGCCCGGCCCGGGCGAAGGTCATGGAGGATCCGCAGGCCAAGCTCTCGTCCATGCCCGACGCCGAGAAGCCGGCCTTCGTCGGCAAGGTGATCGCGGTGGCCAGCGGCAAGGGCGGCGTGGGCAAGTCGACGGTGTCGGTGAACCTGGCCTGCGCCTTCGCCCACCTCGGCCTGCGCGTGGGCCTGCTCGACGCCGACATCTACGGCCCCTCGGCCCCGCATATGATGGGCATCAGGGGCGAGCCGGAGTTCGACGAGGACAAGCGGCTCATCCCGATCGAGGCCTGGGGCGTCAAGGTGATGTCGATCGGCTTCATCGTCGAGGACGGCTCGGCCAATATCTGGCGCGGGCCGATGGCGTCCTCGGCGCTCCGCACCCTGATGAACAGCGTCTGGGGAACCGAGGCCGAGCCGCTCGACGTGCTGGTCATCGACCTGCCGCCCGGCACCGGCGATATCCAGCTGACCCTGGTCCAGAAGCTGAAGCTGGACGGGGTGGTGATCGTCTCGACGCCGCAGGAGATCGCGCTGATCGACGCCCGCCGCGCGGCCACCATGTTCCGCAAGACCGGGGCCGGCATCCTGGGCGTCGTCGAGAACATGGCCTATTTCCCGGACCCCGCGACCGGCCGGCCGATCCCCATCTTCGGGACGGGCGGCGCGGCCAAGGAGGCTCAGGCCCTGGGCGTCCCGCTGCTGGGCGCGGTCCCCATCGAGGTGGCGCTCCGCCAGTCCTGCGACGACGGCCGCCCCCTGGTGGCGACCAACCCCGACAGCGCGGCGGCCAAGGTGTTCATCCAAATGGCGAGGAAACTCGCCTAAACCACGCCGCCAGTGAGGCTTTCGAGCGCCGCCGCATGGTCTCTGGCGGCGTCGCGGGCTTCCAGCTCCCGGCGGATTTCGCCATGGCGCTGGGCGTTCAGCCGGTAGCCGATGAAGCACGCGCCGCCCAGCATCAGGAAGAAGATCGGACCGATCAGGAACGCCAGTTCCAGTCCGTGGATCGCCGCCGGCGTGTTCACCGCCCCGTCCCTGGCGTCGTAGCCGACCCGCGCCAGCACGTTGAAGGTCAGGAAGATCGAGGCTGCCCCCGCGATCTTCGTCGTGGCGTTGGTCATGGCGAACATCAGGCCCATCCACTCGCGCCCGCTCTCCAGCCGGATCTCGTCGGCGATGTCGCCGGTGAGCGCCCGGATCACCACGGTCAGGCCCGCCGCCGCCGAGCCGGTGACGAACATGGTGGGGATGGCGGCCGCGAAATTGCCCTTGGGCAGGATCATCAGGCTGAGCAGGGTCAGCGAATAGAGGGTGGAATTGAACATCAGGGCGCGATGCTTGCCGGCCCGGTTGGCGAGCCAGGCGGTGAACGGCGCGCCCGCCAGGCCGGCGGCGATATAGACCAGCAGCAGCAGGTTCGCCTGGGTGAGCGTGAAGCCCCGGCTGTCCTTGAAGAAGAACAGGTAGATCGCCGCCATCCACAGCGGGCCCAGGTTCACGCAGAGGTCGGCGGCCACGATCCTGAGCACGTTGCCCCGGGTCAGCAGGCTCCAGTAGTCCTTCAGCGCGAAGTGGGCGTGGGCCAGGTCGCGCGACACCGGCTCGGGCGTGCGGAACACCACCAGGAAGGCGCAGATGGGCGTCAGCGCGATGATGAACCAGACCATGGCCCGCACCCCGTCGCCGTCGGAATAGCCGAGACTTCCCGCCACCACCGGAATGACCAGGACGCCGACCGCGCCGATGACGCCCAGGCCCGTGAACACCCCGAAGATCCGTGAACGCTGGGCGTAGTTGGTGGCCAGGCACGCGGCCCAGGCGAGGTTCGACAGCAGGAGGATCGACAGGCCGAGGTACATGACCAGCAGCCAGCCGGCGAGGTAGGCCTGGCCCATGCCGCCGCGCGTCTGGATCAGCATGTAGAGCCCGCAGACCACCAGGGGGGCGCCCAGCACGGTCCACAGCCGGTAGCGCCCGAAGCGCGAGCGCGTGCGGTCCATGATCAGGCCGAGGACGGGGTCGAGCGGGATGTCGACGGCCCGCACCAGGGCGAAGGTCGCGCCGACCATCGCCAGGCCCATCCCGAGCGTGCTGGCGAAATAGCGCGGCATGTGCACCACGATGGCCAGCGAGAGGGCGGCGAGCGGAATATGGGTGGCGGCGAAGGCCAGGGTCGCCGGCAGGGAGAGCTGGACGCCCCTTGGCGCCGACGGGGCCGGTTTCAAACGCGTCTCCTGGCGCAACGCCTCTCGTGGGCGCTTCAAGCCCTCAGGTTACGCGGGATCGGTCAGCCGCAAGCAAGCGATTTCAGCCGCCGCTTATCTTGCGGAAGAACTTGGCGCTCTGCTCGCCGCCCAGCGCATAGGCCTGCTGGCCGGTGGGATCGGTGATCTTCGCCCAGTTGTCGCGGACCTCCTCCACCGACAGGCCGCCGTCGCCCAGGAAGACGCCCTCGGTCTCGACGATGCGGGCGAGCGCGAAGGCCCCGCCGCCGGCCGTCAGGATGCAGCCGGTCGGCGCCTCCTCCGAGCAGAGGTAGACCACGCCCGGCGTCACGAAGTCCGGGCTCAGCCGCGCGAAAATCTCCGCCGGGATGATGTTCTCGGTCATCCGGGTGCCGGCGACCGGAGCCACGGCGTTGACGTGGATGTTGTTTTTCTGGCCCTCGAGCTTCAGCGTGTTCATGAAGCCGACGACGCCCATCTTGGCCGCGCCGTAGTTCGACTGGCCGAAGTTGCCGTAGAGGCCGGACGAAGACGTGGTCACCACGATCCGCCCGTAGTTCTGCTCGCGCATGATCTCCCAGACCGCCTTGGCGGGCTTCACCGTGCCCATCAGGTGGACGCCCAGCACGAACTCGAAGTCGGGGATGTCCATCTTGGCGAAGCTCTTGTCGCGGAGCACCCCGGCGTTGGCGATCAGGATGTCGATACGGCCCCAGGCGTCCATCGCCTGCTTGACCATCAGCGCCACGCCGGCGTCGTCGGTCACCGACGAGCCGTTGGCGATCGCCTCGCCGCCGGCCGCCTTGATCTCTTCCACCACCTTGTGGGAGGCCTCCGAGCCGCCGCCGGAGCCGTCGACGGACCCGCCCAGGTCGTTGACCACCACCTTGGCGCCGCGTCGGGCGAGCTCCAGGGCGTGCTGGCGGCCTAGCCCCCCGCCCGAACCGGTGACGATCGCCACTTTGCCATCGAAACGGAGGTCAGCCATGCGAGGTCTCCCTGGAGCGCAATTCGACGAAGTGGGAACCGGTTCGTCGTCAAGTTGCGCGACAAAACAAGAATTCTAGAGCGCCGATCCGGCGCGCTAGACACGCGCGGAAACGCGGCGGCGTTTGTGCGGCCCATCGGGGGGAGGCGTCAACTCCGCGCCCGATCAAGCCGGCGTCGGCTTGCGCGGGCGCGGCTTCTCGGCCTCTATCGGCTGGCTCAGAGTCCAGAACGGAGCGTCCGATGAAACTCTATGACACCCCGCTCGCCCCCAATCCGCGCCGGGTGCGCTGGTTCATGGCCGAGAAGGGGATCGAGGACATCGAGGTCGTCCGCCTGAACCTGATGGAGGGCGAGCACCGGGCGGCGGACTATGTGGCCAAGGCGGGGCTGGCCAATGTGCCGATGCTGGAGATGGACGACGGGACCTGCGTCACCGAATCGCTGGCCATCTGCCGCTACCTGGAGAGCCGCTATCCGGAGCCGAACCTCTTCGGGCGAACGCCGGAGGAGATCGCGGTCATCGAGATGTGGACCCGCCGCGCCGAGATGCTGGTCGCCACGCCCCTCATGATCGCCGTGCGCCACACCCATCCGGCCATGGCCGCGCTGGAACAGCAGCTACCCGTCATCGGCGAACACAACATCGCGTCGGGAACCCGGGCGCTGGCGGTGCTCGACCGACGGCTGGCGGAGAGCCCCTGGCTGGCCGCCGAGCGGATAACCATCGCCGACATCGTGGCCTTCGTCGGCATCGACTTCGGCCGGATGATCCGGTTCAGGCCGCCCGAGGACCTCACCCACGTCGTGCGCTGGGCGGCCGCCATGCGCGAGCGGCCGGCGGCCAGGGCCGGCATGGCCGAGAGGCCGGCCGCGTGATCGCCCGGCGCGCGATCCTGGCCGGCGGCCTGGTGTTGGCCGCGGCGCCGGCCTTCGCCCTCGATTCGGGCGTCGCCCAGGGCCGCTACCGCGACGACGACCGCGACCTGGGCTTCGCCCATGCCATCGCCCTCCTGCAGGACAACGCCGAGGGTCTGCTCGACCGTCCCAACCAAATGCGCGTGCTGCTCAGCGACGTGGAGGCTCCGCCCGCTGTCCTCTATGGCGTCGTCTTCCCGCCGGTCTACGCCATGGCCAGGGCCGGAACGGTGAAGGGCGTGCTGCTGGAGTTCGATCCCGCCGACCGCAACGCCCTGCATGTCACGATCCTGGCCCGCCCCGGCAATCCGGGGGTTTCCCTGACCAATGTGTCTCTCTCCAACAGCCAGGGCCTGTGGAAGCGCCTGGACGCCAGCGCCACACGGATAGTCGGCGAACTCAACGACGACGCCAGCGAACACCTGGCCGCCAGCTTCAGCGCCCCGGTGTTCACCGATCCGGTGCAGGCCGACCTCAAGGGCCCCGCCGCCCAGGCCAGCGAACAGGTGGCCGTGCTGATCGCCCGCGCCCAGGCGCTGGCCCGGGGCGACATGGCCGCCGCCGCGGCGCTTTCCACCGAGGCCTCGGCGGCGGATCTCGGCGCCATGCCGCCGGACCAGATGAAGGCCTTCGCCAAGCAGATCCCCGGCATGCTGCGCCAGCTCAAGGCGGCCAAGCGGGTCGTCGTGCGCCGCGAAACCGCCGCCATCCTGGTCGGCGACGGCAGCTGGTTCAGCCTCGTCCGGGTGGGTGGGGCCTGGAAGGCGGCGGACTGAGGCCTCGTCAACAAGGCCGCCGCCAGGCCATCACGGCTCGTCCAGGTACTTCCAGGTGTCCGCCCCGTCGAAGCGGCGCACGCGCAGGCCGCCCACGTCCAGGCCATCGATCATCCGGGCGTTGATGCCCATCCGCTCCTGCGCGCCGTCCAGGCTCTGCCAGTGGGTCGTCACCCCGCAGGACCGGCAGCGGTGGAAGGCCAGCATGCGGTCGCCCCACACGTAGGGCTGGGTTGATCCCGGCTTGGGCAGGCCCACCTGCCTGGGCGTGTAGTAGGCCCAGAGCGCGGCGATCCGGCGACAGATCGAGCAGTTGCAGAAGGTCACGACGGTAGGCGCTTCGGGGGCGGTCAGGCGCACGGCGCCACAGTGGCAGGCGGCTTCGATCATGAGTCCTCCCCGGACAAGCCCTCCATGGAGAACACAGGCTGAGCGGATGTCCAGTCAGGAAGCGATCTGCTCCAGGGATCGGATGCGCGCCGCAAGCGTCGGCCCGGACGTCATGATGAACACCTCGTCGGCGTCGGCGGCGCGGGCCTTCTCGTCCAGCCGCCGCCGCACGCCGGGGCCGTCGGAGGTGATGCTGTTGGCCTCGACCATCTGCAGCGCGGGCGTGCCGGCCCGCGCCGCCAGGTAGGCCTCGGCCTCGGCCAGGTCCGGGAATCGCGCGCGGCGGCCCTCCAGCATGGCGATGTTGCCGGCGCGGCGCGGCGCGTCGAGCCGCCAGGCCTCCTCCGGGGTGTCGGCGGCGAAGGCGATCAGCGCCAGGCCGGCCCAGGGTTCGGCGCGGAAGAGGGAAGGGCGGAAGGCCTTGCGGTAGGCGGCGATCGACGACCCGCCTTCCCGGCGCGCGATGAACTCGGCGAACACCATGCCCACGCCCGCCTCGCCCGCGAAGGCCGCGCTCTCCTCGGAGGTGCAGAGCACGAAGACGTCGGGATGGCCTGGGCCGGCCGGACTGGCGTGGATGCCGCGCAACGGGCTCTCCTCGCCGATCGGCGCCTTGCCCGACGCATCCAGCAGCCAGGCGTTCAGCAGGCCGAAATACTGCGGGAAGGCCTCCGAGCCCGACGAGCGCAGCGCGCCGCCGGTTCGCATGTCGGTCCCCAGCGCGCGGCCCAGCCCCAGGTCGATGCGGCCGGGCGCCAGCGCCTCCAGCTCCATGAACACCTCGGCCACCTTCAGCGGCGAGTGGTTGACCAGCATCACCCCGCCCGAGCCCAAGCGGATCGTTTTCGTGATCTGGCTCAGGGCGGCGATCAGGATCTCCGGTGCGGCCGAGGCGACGCCCGGGATGTTGTGGTGCTCCGCCACCCAGAAGCGGTGGTAGCCCAGCCGCTCGGCGGCCCGCGCCACGTCGAGAGTCTGGCGCACCGCCTCTGCCGGGCTGGCTCCGCCGCTCACGGGCGACAGGTCGAGTACGGAGAGGATCATTCGGCGCCGTCCATCCGTTGAAACTCCGCTGAAACGCCCAGGCCCGGGCCTAAAGCATGGGCGGGGTGAAATGGGAAAGGGATCGTCTATTACCAGCGCTGCAAGTAACAGCATTGCTGGCATCGTTCGGTTTCCTGGCTTGCCGCTGAACGTGGAGTTGATCCGATGAGCGTGGATGTCGAGGCCGCCATCTTCCAGGTGCTGGGCAAGGCCCAGCCGGGCAAGTCGGTGTCGCCGGAGGATGTGGCCCGCTCCCTCGATCCGGAGGGCTGGCGCAGGCTCCTGGGTCACGTCCGCGCGGTGTCGCGGGGGCTCGCCCGGCAGGGCCGGCTGGTCGTCACCCGCCACGGCAAGCCCGCCGACCCGGAGCACTTCAAGGGGGTCTACCGGCTCAAACTGCCCGACGACGACGCCGTCGCGGCGACCGGCCCCGAAGCGACCTGATCCTGGCGCCATGACGCGACGGCTGGCCGCCCTCTTCGTAGCCCTCCTGCTGGGCGCCTGTACGCCGCTGATGGTGCAGCAGGCCGGCCAGCCGCCGCTCGGATTCTCAGGCCCCCGCCTGGAACGGGACGCGGTCGTCAGTTTCGACGGCGCGCGCCTTGGCCTTCAGGAATGGGACGCCACCGGCGAGCCCTGGGCGGTGATCGTCGGCCTGCACGGCATGAATGATTATTCCAACGCCTTCCACCTGGCCGCGCCCTGGTGGGCCGCCCAGGGCGTGACCACCTACGCCTACGACCAGCGCGGCTTTGGCCGCTCGCCGGGCCGTGGCGTCTGGGCGGGCGATGAGCTGATGGAGGAGGACCTGCGCACGGTGGCCTCCCTGGTCCGCGGCAAGCACCCCAACGCCCTCCTGGTGATCGCCGGCGAAAGCATGGGCGGCGCCGTGGCCGCCGAGGCCCTGGCCTCCGACCGGCCGCCCGTGGCCGACCGGCTGGTCCTGCTGTCACCGGCCGTCTGGGGCTGGAAGGAACAGCCGCTGCCCAACAGGACCCTGCTGTGGCTGGCCGCCAACTTCACGGCCTCCAAGGTCTACACCCCGCCGCGCTGGCTCACCGACAAGGTCAGCCCCACCGACAATCGCGACGAGCTGATCGCCATGGGCCGCGATCCGCTGATGGTCTGGGGCTCGCGGTCCGACACCCTCTACGGCCTGGTGACGATGATGGGCCGGGCCTCCGACGCGGTGGGCAAGGCCCAGGTTCCGACCATCTACCTCTATGGCGCCCACGACCAGATCATCCCCAAGGCCGCGGCGGTGAAGGCGGCCGCGCAGCTCAAGCCGCCGCAACGCTCGGCCTGGTACGCCAAGGGCTGGCACCTGCTGACGCGTGACCATCAGGGGCCGGTGGTCTGGGCGGACATCCTGGCCTTCATCCGCGACCCCGCCGGCCCGCTGCCCTCCGGCGCGCCGCCGATCCCCCGGCGCGTCCCACTCGAACCCAGGCCCGATCGCCGCGCCGCGGGTTGTGGGCCGACCGTCACGGGGGTAGAGCCAGCGCCTCCTGCAGCAGCCTGTGACGCCGCCTCATGACCCTGTTCGATTCCCCCGCCTTCGAGGGCCATGAGGGGGTCCACGCCTTCGCCGACGAGGCCGCGGGCCTGAAGTGCATCATCGCCGTCCACTCCACGGCGCGCGGGCCTGCGGCGGGCGGTTGCCGGATGTGGAACTACCCCAGCGCCGAAGCGGCGCTCGTGGATGCGCTCAGGCTGTCGCGCGCCATGTCCTACAAGAACGCCATGGCCGACCTGGCGCTGGGCGGCGGCAAGGCGGTGATCATCGGCGACGCCCGCACCCAGAAGACGCCGGCGCTGTTCGAGGCCTTCGGCGGGGCCATCGAGGACGTCGGCGGCAAGTACTGGACGGCCGAGGACGTGGGCGTCTCGCCGGCCGACCTGATGCACGCGCGCAAGCGCACCCGCTACGTGGCGGGGCTGACCGGCCATCCGGCCGCCTCCGGCGATCCCAGCCCGGTGACCGCCGAGGGCGTGTTCCGGGGGATCAAGATCAGCGTCCGCCGCCGCCTGAACCGCGACCTGGACGGGATCACCGTGGCCATCCAGGGCGTCGGCCACGTGGGCGCCTACCTGGCGCAGAAGCTGCACGCCGCCGGCGCCAAGCTGGTCATCGCCGACGTCAATCAGGACGCCCTCCGCCAGGTCGCCGAGGCCACGGGGGCCAGGATCGTCACCCCCGGCGCGATCTTCGACGCCGACGCCGAGGTGTTCGCCCCCTGCGCGCTGGGCGGGGCGATCAACGCCGACACCCTGGCCCGGCTGAAGGCCAAGGTGATCGCCGGCGGCGCCAACAACCAGCTCGCCGATCCCGAGGTGGGCCGCGCCCTTTTCGCGCAGGGCATCCTCTATGCGCCGGACTACGTCATCAACGGCGGCGGGATCATCAATGTCGCCGGCGAGATTCGCGCCATCGACCAGGGCGAGGCCTTCGATCCCGCCTGGGTGGAGATGAAGCTCGACCGCCTGCTGCAGACCCTGCACGAGGTGATGGACCGCTCGCTGGCCGAAAAACGCCCGACCCACGAGGTCGCCAACGAGATCGCCAAGGCCCGCATCAGCCTGGCGGCGCAACAGAAGGCGGCGGCTTAGGTCTTAGGCCAGCCGCGCGGTCCGAGGCTCCTTGACGGCGACCACCAGCAGCAGCAGGGCCGCGGCCAGGAAGCTGATCGATACGCCGAACACGAAGGTGTAGCCCAGCAGGTCCGCGACCCAGCCGCCGGCCAGCGGACCCAGCGTCGCCGTGATCGCCTCGGCCGTGGTGGACAGCGCGATGCGCATCGGCAGGTCATCGCGATGGCCGAATTCCAGGATCATGGTCTGGGCCGCCATGGCGTAGCCCGCCTGCGACGCGCCCAGGCCGAAGAAGGCCGCGAAGATCGCCCAGTGCGCGTGGTTCTGGATCAGCAGGACCGTGGCGGCCACCCACAGGAGCAGCGAGAACAGCAGCACCAGCCGGAACCCCGACTTGTCGCCCAGGTAGCCCCAGAGCAGGTTCGACAGGGTCTCGGCGCCCAGGTAGGCCAGCGACAGCAGGCCCAGCGTCGCCCCGTCGAGATGGATCGAGGCCCCGACGTAGAGCACGTAGAACGGCACCGCGATCCTGGCCGAGGTCGCCAGCATCTGCGTCCCTAGGAAGGCGCCGAAGGCCGGATCCTCACGGATCAGGCGCGGGAAGTCCCGCAGCCGCTCG
This sequence comes from Caulobacteraceae bacterium, assembly GCA_947478785.1. Taxonomy (GTDB): domain Bacteria; phylum Pseudomonadota; class Alphaproteobacteria; order Caulobacterales; family Caulobacteraceae; genus Phenylobacterium. The sequence goes on along the minus strand of CANJXI010000014.1, from coordinate 30,803 downwards.
TGCAGCCGCCCCTGCGTGCGGGTGGTGGGCGGCTCCGGCTCCCGGAGCAGCAGCTGGATCGCCCAAAGGCCCGCGCTGGTCAGGAAGAAGGCGGCGACGAAGGTCACGCCATAGCCGTTGCCGAACACGTTCGCGCCCACCAGGTAGCGCCCGGCCAGATAGGCCAGGCCCGCGGCGACCACCCCGCCGGTGGTGTTGCGCCAGGCCTGCAGGCGGCCACGCCGGCTGATCGGGATCACCTTGGCGATCAGCAGGCTGAAGGCCACTCGCTGGGCGCCCATGAAGACGCCGTAGATCAGCATGAACCCCAGCACCGAGGCGACCAGCGGCGTGCCCTTCAGGAACCAGCCCGAGACCGCGATGCCCAGGATCGCCAGCCTGGCCAGGCTGCCCATCCAGATGGCCGCCGGCATCACCTTCGTGCGGTGTTCGATGCGGGTCGCGCCGACCACCGGCGAGACGATGCCGCCCGCCTGCTGCAGGGCCAGTCCCAGGCCCACGATGGAGTTGGAGCCGCCGGAAATCATGTGCAGGTAGGCCGGCAGGAAAGTCGGCGCGCTCACCAGCCTGAAGCCGGTCATCCCCAGCATGCCGTGCAGGAAGCTGCCGAGGTAGTTGCGCTTCAGGTTGTCCCAGACGAACGTCTCGTAGGCCGCCTCGCGGGCGGCCAGGTCGGACGGTTCGTCGGGGACCGCGGCGGGCTCGGTCTTGGCGTCCAAATCGCAAACGCCACGTCGCGGCCGGCGGCCCGTCGGTCGGCGCCCTCAAGGCAGGGGTTCAGTCAGCGCCGGTGCTCTAACAGACTCTTCGGCTCCGGCGAAAGGCCGCGTTCGGGCAGCTTCAGACCCGGCGGTATTCCACCAGCGAGCCGTCGTCGAGCTTGCCCTTCAGGGCCTGCCAGGCGCCGGTCTCGTCGTACCAGTTGTCGATCTCCGCCTCGCCGCGGATGGTGACGTGATTGCCCGCGCGCGTCGTGCGCACCTTGAGCAGCTTGCCGGTCTGCGGGTTGAACAGCGGCGGGCCGCCGAAGATCGCGGCGTTCCAGTGGGTCATGGGATTGGCCTGGGCCGGAGCGACCAGCTTGCCGGATGGGCAGGCGATGGTGACGCCGGCCGGAGCCTTCTCGGCCGAGACCTTCTCGACCTTGCCGTTCGTCGTGGTGGTGGTGGCGAGGTTGGCGAAGACGCCGCCGATCCGGGTCTCCACCGCGTGGTGATGATATTTGAACACCGGCACCGGCCCGAGCTTCACCGTCATCACCGCGTCGGTGGTGGCCGTCAGCCTGTCGCCGTCGGTCACGAAGCTGATCCGGTGTTCCCCGATCGTGGTTCCGTTGCGGATCACCTGGAAGGTGAGCGCGCGCGGGGCCGCCAGCGCGGCCGCCCCCAGGAACGGCAGCAGGAGCCCCCCGGCCAGGATCGCGCGGCGGGGCAGGGCGATGGAAGCCTGCGACATGGATCACCCTCGAAGTGGACCGGCGCCGATGGCGGCCGTGATTGCAGCGGTACGCATCGCCCAACTCGCCGGATGCGTCTAGTGCCCCGCTTCGGATGGTCGCAGCGGCGCCGATGTCGCGGCTAGTCGCCTGGCGGCTCCACGGATCGGGGTTCGGCGGGGGCGGGTTTGGCCCTTGGCGGCGGGCCGGCCCGCCGGCCGTGCTGCTGCGCCGGCGAGGCCCTGGGGATGCAGAAGGTCAGTGGCGATTCCTGATGTTGGAAGCCCTGCGTCAACGTGCGTCTCCTCTGTACTTGAGACCAATCAGACCCTGCCTCAGGCCATCGCCGGAATCGATTCGGCCGGCCGCACATCCACGTGAACCGTGAGGTCCGCGCGCCCGCCGTCCCCGTAGATCGCGCCCGAGACCGGCGCCGCCTCGGCTGGCGTGCGGGTCACCGCGACGGGGATCAGGTCGGCGCTTTCGGCCAGGGCGTTGGTCGGGTCGAACTCGGTCCAGCCGAGATCGGGCAGGAACACCTCGCACCAGGCGTGGGTCGCCCCCGCGCCGCGGATCGCGGAATGGCGCGGCGAATAGAGGTAGCCGGTGACGAAGCGTGCGGCATAGCCCAGCCGGCGCAGCGCCTCGACCATCAGCCAGGCGAAGTCGCGGCAGGTGCCCGACCGCGTCGCCACGGTGTGGGCGGGCTCCTGGGCGGCGCCCAGGTCGCGGGCGGTGTATTCGAACTGGTCGTGGATCGTGCGGTTGATCCGCAGCAGGAAATCCAGGGCCGGCTCGTGCGGGCTGCCGACCTGGTCGCGCAGCCACCTGAGCAGCACACCGTCGGCGTCCTCGCTCACCGGCTCGGTGAAGGGACCCAGCACGGCGCGGTCGGCGGGGGTGTAGACGATGGGCGTGGCGGTCTGCGGGTCGGCCACCCGCAGGGCCGCCAGCGGCGCCGGGAAGCGCTCGATCACCAGGTCGCTGACGATGGACAGCCGCCTGGCTTCGCCCTGTGGGGTGAAGCAGCACACCGAATTGCCCAGCGCGTCGTAGAGCCAGCGCGTCTCCCCCGGCGGCGACAGGGTCAGGTGGGCGGCCACCACCCGGATCGCGTGGCTGTCGCGCGGCCGCACCAGCAGGCGGTGGACGGCGAAACGGACGGGCCGCTCATAGGTGTAGAGCGTCTCGTGGCGGATGAGGAGGCGGACCATGGCGGCTCCGGAACCGCTGGAGGCCGAGACGGTTCCCATATTCGTCGCTCGACAGAACAAAACAGGAACTATAAGGACCCGCCATGGCCGTTCTGGATTTGAAGACGAAGCTCGCGATCCTCTCCGACGCGGCGAAATACGACGCCTCGTGCGCCTCGTCGGGTGGCGCGAAACGCGACTCGCTTGGCGGGCGCGGCGTGGGCTCGGTCGATGGCGGCATGGGCATCTGCCACGCCTATGCGCCGGACGGCCGCTGCATCAGCCTGCTGAAGCTGCTGCTCACCAACTTCTGCGTCTACGACTGCGCCTACTGCGTGAACCGGGTCAGCTCCAACACCGCCCGCGCCCGGTTCGCGGTGGACGAGGTCGTCGACCTGACGCTGGGCTTCTACAAGCGCAACTACATCGAAGGCCTGTTCCTCTCCTCCGGCATCATCCGGAACGCCGACTACACCATGGAGGAGATGGTCCGGGTGGCGCGGTCGCTGCGCGAGGTCCACGACTTCCGCGGCTACATCCACCTCAAGGTGATCCCCGAGGCCTCGCCCGCCCTGGTCAACCAGGCCGCGCTCTACGCCGACCGGGTGTCGATCAACATCGAGCTGCCCAAGGACGAGAGCCTGGCCAGGCTGGCTCCCGAGAAGGACATAGCCGGCATCAAGAAGGCCATGGGCGCCATGCGCCTGGGCGTCGAGGCGGGCAGGGAGAAGGGCCGCAAGGCCAGGCCGCCGAAGTTCGCCCCCGCCGGCCAGTCGACCCAGCTGATCGTCGGCGCCGACGAGGCCTCGGACGGCGCGATCCTCAAGCGCAGCGCCGGCCTCTACGGCGCCTACCACCTCAAGCGGGTCTACTATTCCGCCTTCTCGCCGATCCCGGATTCCACGGCCCGGCTGCCGCTCGCCAGGCCGCCGCTGATGCGCGAGCACCGGCTCTACCAGGCCGACGGGCTGATGCGCTTCTACGGCTTCGACCGCGCCGAGATCGTGGGCGAGGACGAGGACCTCGACCTGGCCATCGATCCCAAGCTCGCCTGGGCGCTGAAGCATCGCGGCGACTTCCCGCTGGACCTGAACACCGCCGAGCGCGAGCGGATGCTCAGGGTTCCGGGGCTGGGCGTGCGCTCGGTCGAAAGGATGCTCGGCCTGCGGCGCTTCAAGGCCCTGACGCTGGAGGATGTGCGCCGCCTGACGCGGGGCGTCGCCAAGCTGAAGCCGTTCATCGTCACCGCCGACTGGTCGCCCGGCGCGCTCACCGACAAGGCCGACCTGCGCGAACGGGTGACGCCCACCCAGATGGACCTCTTCTGATGCCGACCATCCGGCTCGCCTCCGAGACCGACTTCGCCGGCTGGCGCGATGCCGCCCGTGGTCTGCGCGCCCGGGGCGTTCCCCCCGAAGCGGCGATCTGGACCGTGGACGCGGCGGATCTTTTTTCTCCTCACCCGGAGGGGGAGGGGGACCACCCGAAGGGTGGTGGAGGGGGATCGCCGGATGACGCTGAGCAGCGGGGCTCCCCCTCCACCGCGTTCCGCGGTCCCCCTCCCCCTACGGGTGAGGAGAAGCCCCTGTTCACCGTCCCGCGCGAATTCGTCGAGCTCGCGGACGCGGTTATCCTGCACCGGTCGGACGAGCGGTTTTCGCTGCTCTACCGGCTGCTCTGGCGGCTGGGGCGCGAGCCGAACCTGATGCGGATCGTCACCGACCCGGACGTCGCCAAGGCCCGCGCCTTCGCCAAGGCGGTCAGCCTGGCCGAGCACAAGATGAAGGCGTTCGTCCGCTTCCGGCTGGTGACGGGCGCGAAGGACGCCGCCGCGCCCGATCCGAAGACCTATGTCGCCTGGTTCGAGCCGGCCCACCGGGTCACCGAGGCCACGGCGCCGTTCTTCGCGCGCCGGTTCGCCAACATGCGGTTCTCGATCCTGACTCCGGACGTCTGCGCCCACTGGGACATGCGGGCCCTGGCCTTCACCCCCGGCGCCGATCCCGCCGACGCGCCTGGCGAGGACAGCCTGGAGGACTACTGGCGCACCTACTACGCCGCGATCTTCAACCCGGCCCGGCTGAAGATCGGCGCCATGCAGAAGGAGATGCCCAAGCGCTACTGGCGGAACCTGCCAGAGGTCGCGCTCATTCCCGAACTCATCGCCAAGGCGGAGGCGCGCACCACGGCCATGGTCGGCCAGGCCCCATCGACCCCATCTCGCCGCGTCGTCCGCGCGGTCCAGCGGGCGGCGCGCGACGCGCCCTACGACGGCCTCGCGCCCACCACCCTGGAGGCGATCGCCGCCGGCCTGCAGATGTGTCGCCGCTGCGACCTCTACAAGGACGCCACCCAGGGCGTGGCGGGGGAGGGCGCCGCCCACGCGCGCCTGATGTTCGTGGGCGAGCAGCCGGGCGACCAGGAAGACCTGGCGGGCCGGCCCTTCGTCGGGCCCGCCGGCCAGATGTTCGACCGCGCCCTGGCCGAGGCCGGCGTGCCGCGCGACCAGGCCTATGTCACCAACGCGGTGAAGCACTTCAAGCATGAGCTGCGCGGCAAGCGCCGGCTGCACAAGACCCCCGCCACGGGCGAGGTCACCGCCTGCCGCGGGTGGCTGGACGCCGAGCGGCGGATCGTCCGGCCCCGGGTGATCGTGGCGCTGGGGGCCACCGCGGCGCTGTCGGTGTTCGGCAAGCCGACGGCCGTCGCCAAGCTGCGCGGCCAGGCCCTCCAGCTTCCCGACCAGGCCCAGGGCCTGGTCACCTTCCACCCCGCCTACCTCCTCAGGCTGCCCGATCCCAACGCCAGGGCCGAGGCCTATGGGCAGTTCGTCGAGGATCTGGCGTTGGCGTGGAAACTGGCCGCGTGAAACCCCTCAGTCGCTTCGCGACAGCTCCCCCAGCGGGGGAGCACAAGGCCGTATCTGGTCCTCCCCCATGGGGGGAGGTGGCGTTCCGAACGCAGTGAGAAACGACGGAGGGGGCCAGCTCAGGCGTTGAACCCCGCCTCCGCGAAGTCCAGCATGCGGGCCAGCAAAGCCGCCACATCGCCCTCCCGTGTCGCCCCGCCCGAGAGGTGATGCAGGCGGTCGAATTCCACGAAGCGGTTGTTGTGCGCCATGCCCAGGCAGAAATGCAGCCGCCAGTACACCGTCTCGGCCGGCAGGTCGGGCCGGGCGGCCTTCAGCGCCTCGGCGAAGCGGGCCAGGTGGCTGACGTCGTTCTGCAGCACCTCGCGCATCTCGGCGGTCCCCTCCGACCGGGCGCGGATGATGAACTGGACGGAGATCCGCCGGTCGTTGGCCGGGTCCGCCCAGCGCAGCGGCGGGGCGAACAGCGCCTCCAGGATTTCCCGCACGGGCGGCTTGCCGCCGTGCCGATCGTTGGCCTCGTGCAGCATCCGGGCGCGCTCGCGGTTGAGTTCTCCGGTCCGCCGCCGGAAGATCGCGAACAGCAGGTTGTCCTTCGAGCCGAAGTGATAGTTCACCGAGGCCAGGTTCACGCCGGCCGCCGCGGTGATGTCGCGCACCGAGACGTTCTGGAAGCCGTGCAGGGCGAACAGCCGCTCCGCCGCGGCGAACACCGCGGCCTTGGTGGCGGCGTGGGTCTCGTCGGCTTCAGGGGCGTCGGGCGGCAGGGCGGTCATGCGAATTGAGGTCCGCGCGGACTCAGCGGGACAGCTCCTTCATCGCCTTCTCCAGGCCGGCCAGGGTCAGCGGGTACATCCGATCGCCCACCAGCTGCTTCATCACCCCGACCGAGGGCGTGTAGTCCCAGTGCCGCTCGGCCGTTGGGTTGAGCCAGATCATGTGCTCGTAGATCCGCGCCACCCGGTCCATCCAGATCGCGCCGGGCTCCTCGTTCCAGTGCTCCACCGAGCCGCCCGGATAGGTGATCTCATAGGGGCTCATGGTCGCGTCGCCCACGAAGATCACTTTGTAATCGTGAGGATATTTGTGGAGGATGTCCCAGGTGTTGAGCTTCTCGGCGTGGCGCCGCCGATTGTCTTTCCAGACGCTCTCATAGAGGCAGTTGTGGAAGTAGTAGAACTCCATGTTCTTGAATTCGGAGCGGGCGGCCGAGAATAGCTCCTCGCAGATCTTGATATGGGAATCCATCGAGCCGCCGATGTCGAAGAAGATCAGCACGCTGATCTTGTTGCGGCGCTCGGCGCGCATCTGGATGTCGAGATAGCCCTTCTCGGCGGTCCCCCGGATCGTCCCGTTCATGTCCAGTTCGTCGGGGTGGCCCTCGCGGACCCACTTGCGCAGCCGGCGCAGCGCCACCTTGATGTTGCGCGTGCCGAGTTCGACGCTGTCGTCGAGGTTCTTGTACTCGCGCTTGTCCCAGACCTTGATCGCCTTGCCGTGGCGGCCCTTGTCCTGGCCGATGCGGATGCCTTCGGGGTTGTAGCCGTTGGCGCCGAAGGGCGAGGTGCCCCCCGTGCCGATCATCTTGGAGCCGCCCTCGTGGCGCTCCTTCTGCTCGCGGATGCGCTCGGCCAGCGCCTCCATCAGCTTGTCGAAGCCGCCCATGGCCTCGATCTGCGCCTTCTCTTCCTCGGTGAGGAATTTCTCGGAGATCTTCTTCAGCCACTCGGCCGGGATGTCGGCGGTGACGTCCTCGCCCATGGTCTCCAGGCCCTTGAAGACGTGGCCGAACACCTGGTCGAAGCGGTCGAGGTTCTTCTCGTCCTTCACCAGCGCCGCGCGGCTCAGGTAGTAGAAGTCCTCCACCGAGCGGCCGATGACCATCTTGTCGAGCCCCTCCATCAGCATGAGGTACTCCTTCAGGGTCACCGGCACCTTGGCCTGGCGCAGCTCGGTGAAGAAACGCATGAACATCGCGGTCTTGCCTTCAGGCGAACGATCGTTTGAACGCGAAGGATGCGGGCTGGGCTCCAGGTTGTCCAGCTATGCGGACGCTCCCGGCGCCGCACTGTCCGGGTTGGGCGCCTTGACCACTTTCCGTTGATCGTCATGGCCGGGCTTGTCCCGGCCACCCATAAACGCAGGCGAACCAATGTTCGCGACGGCTACGCCGAACCAGGTCCAGCACCTCGGTGTCTCTGGGTGGCCGGGACAAGCCCGGCCATGACGAAATTAAATAATATCAATATACTAAATGATCTTGGCTAGGCCCGCGTCGTCCCGAAGGCGCGCAGGAAGGTCGCCACGCCGCGCGCGGCCTCGGCCTCGATCTGCTCAGGCGTCAGTTGCGGGATGGCGTTGCACAGCCTGGCCTTGAACAGGCGGTTCTGCACCAGGCCCAGGAACTGGTAGGCCGCGCTCATCGGGTCGCCGCCCAGGTCGAGATGGCCGCCGACTTCCAGGCCCGTGAGGATCCCCGCCAGGCGTTCAGTCCCCTTCTCGGGCCCCGCGGCGTAGAAGCTGCGGCCGATCTCCGGCGAACGCTCCGATTCCGCGGCGATCATCCGGAAGTTGCGCAGCGTCATGTCGTCCATGACGTGGGTCAGATAGGATCGCGCCAGGTGGACTAGGGTCTCGGCGGGCGTCGCGCCCGGCTTGATGTCGTAGATCGCATCCTGCTGCCACAGGCACCGGCGTTCCACATAGGCGGTGAACAGCTCGTCCTTGCTCTTGAAATAGTTGTAGAGCGTGCCCTTCGAGCCGCCCAGCCGCGCGGCGATGGTCGACATCGAGGCGGCGGCGAAGCCTTCCTCCAGGAACACCTCCTGCGCCACGTCCAGGATGGCCTCCCGGCGGGCGTCGCGGTCCAGCCGGGGCTTGGTCAGCGTCTGCATATTTTCTCCAACCGTACGGTACGGTCACCTTGACGGAACAATATCAAAGGCTATATCACAGCAACGAATATGACCGTACCGTACGGTAATTTCAAGAGCGCACAATGCGAGCTTCCGAGCAAAATATCAGGTCTTCCCGTGGGTTGCGGGCCGGCCCGTGGAGGGGGGCCTTGCTGGCCGCCACGGCCCTCAGCGCGTGCGCCACGCTGCCGCCGCCGCAGGCTGCGCGCGTCCCCAAGCCGGCGAGCGCCTACGCGGCGACGGACAGCCTGGCCGCGCCGCGCGCCGAATGGCCCGCCGATGCGTGGTGGACGGCCTACGGCGACCCGCAGCTGGACGCCCTGATGGGCGAGGCCCTGGCCGGATCGCCCGGCCTCGCGGCCGCCCAGGCCCGCGTGCGCGGCGCCGAGGCCTTCGCCGCCCAGGCCCAGGCCCGCGAGCTGCCGCAGCTCACCGCCAACGCCAGCGCCCAGGAATCCAAGCAGAGCTACAACACCGGCATTCCGGCGCAGTTCGTGCCCCAAGGCTACAACGGCTATGGCCGCCTCAGCCTCGACTTCAGCTGGGAGCTGGATTTCTGGGGCAAGAACCGCGCGGCGGTGGCGGCGGCCACGTCCGAGCTCCGCGCCGCCCAGGCCGACGCCGCCCTGGCGCGGCTGATGCTCTCCACGAACCTTGCCTCCGCCTACGCCGACCTCGCTCGCCTGTTCGCCGAGCGCGACGTGGCGGAGCGCTCCGCCGCCCTGCAGACCGAGACCAGCAACCTGGTCAGGAACCGGGTCGCGGGCGGCCTCGACACCCTCGGCGAACAGCGCCAGGCCGAGGCCGAGCCCCTGGAGGCCAAGGCCGAGCTCGCCGGCATTGACGAGCAGATCGCGCTCACCCGCAACCGGCTGGCGGCCCTGCTCGGCGCCGGTCCCGACCGTGGCCTGGCCATCGCCCGGCCCGCCGTGGCGGTTCTGAAGCCCCTGGGCGTCCCCGCCGAGCTCGCCGCCAACCTCGTGGGCCGCCGACCCGACGTCACCGCCGCGCGCTGGCGCGCCGAGGCGTCGGCCTCGCGGATCCGCCAGGCGCGGGCGGCCTTCTATCCGGACGTCAACCTGGCGGCCTTCGTCGGCGTCCAGGCGCTGCACCTGGACAAGATGTTCGCCAACGGCTCCGACGTGGGTTCGGTGGGGCCGGCGGTCAGCCTGCCGATCTTCGAGGGCGGGCGCCTGCGGGCCGGCCTGCGCGGGGCGGAAGCCGACCGGGACGCCGCGGTCGCCAGCTACGACGGCGCGGTCGCCGAGGCCTTCCGCCAGGTGGCCGACGTGGTGGCCAGCGCCCGCTCGCTCGACGTCCAGCTGGCCAACGCCCGCGCCGCGCTCGCCGCCAGCGAGGACGCCTACCGGATCGCCCGCCTGCGTTACCAGGGCGGCCTGTCGGCCTATCCCTCGGTTCTGCTCACTGAACAGGGCGTGCTGCGCCGCCGCCGGCTGGTCGCCGATCTCGACGCCCGCGCCCTTACCCTCGACGTGGCGCTGGTCCGCGCCCTTGGTGGAGGATTCCACGCATGAACGACGCCACGCCGCTTTCCCGCCGACTTGAGAACGAGACCCCGCCCATGTCCGCCCAGCCCCAGGCGTCCTCCGATCCTGCCGCCGCCCGCAATGCGACGCGCAAGCGCCTCCTGATCTGGCTGGCGATCGCCGTGGTCGTGGCCGCCTTGCTGTACGGTGTCTACGCCCTGCTGTTCGGCGGCAGGACCGTCAGCACCGACAACGCCTATGTGGGCGCCGACACCGCCCAGGTGACGCCCTGGGTCGCGGGTCCGGTGAAGCAGGTTCTCGTGCGCGAAACCGAGCAGGTCAGGGCCGGCGCCCCGGTGGTGATCCTGGACGACGCCGACGCTCGGATCATGGTCGAGCAGGCTGAGGCCGCGCTGGGCCAGGCCGAGCGCAAGGTCGCCGGCTACGCCGCCAGCGACGACGCGCTCGCCGGTCAGGTCGGGGCCCGCGACGCCGACATCGCCCGCGCCAGGGCCGACCTCGAGCGAGCCCGCACCGACCTCGACCGCCGTCAGGCGCTGTCGGCCTCGGGCGCGGTTTCCGGCGACGAACTGACCGCCGCCCGCAACGCCTTCGCCAGCGCCCAGGCGGCCTTCGCCCAGGCCCAGGCCGGCAAGCGCGCGGCGCAGGGGACGCGCGAGGCCAACCGCGTGCTGATCTCCGGCGTCACGCCGGACCGCAACCCCGAGGTGGCCGCCGCCCGCGCCCGGCTCGACGCGGCGCAACTGGCCCTGTCGCGCACCGTCGTGCGCGCGCCGATCACCGGCGAGGTCTCCAAGAAGCAGGTCCAGGTCGGCCAGCAGGCCCAGGTCGGCGCCACCTTGATGTCCATCGTCCCCAGTTCCGAGGCCTATGTGGACGCCAACTTCAAGGAAGTGCAGCTGGCCAGGGTCCGCCCGGGCCAGCCGGTGATCCTGACCTCCGACCTCTATGGCGACGGCGTGAAGTTCCACGGCCGGGTGCGCGGGCTTTCCGGCGGCACCGGCTCGGCCTTCTCGCTGATCCCGGCCCAGAACGCCTCGGGCAACTGGATCAAGGTCGTCCAGCGGGTGCCCGTCCGCATCGACCTCGACCCGCGCGACCTGGCCAGCCACCCCTTGCGCATCGGGCTGTCCATGAAGGCGAAGATCGACGTCGCCGACGCGCGCTAGCCGAAGCCCGGGAGCCCGCCATGGCCGACGCCGCCTCACGCCCCGCCATGCCCGCCCCGATGACCGGGATGCTGCTGGCGGTCACCTCCATCGCGCTGGCGCTCGGCACCTTCATGCAGGTGCTGGACTCCACCATCGCCAACGTCTCGATCCCGACCATCGCCGGCAACCTCGGCGTCAGCGCCAGCCAGGGCACCTGGGTGATCACCTCCTTCGCGGTGGCCAACGGCGTCTCGGTGCCGCTCACCGGCTGGCTGATGGGCCGCTACGGGGTGGTCAAGACCTTCGTGGGCTCGGTGGCGCTGTTCACGCTCGCCTCGTTCCTGTGCGGAATCTCCTGGAACCTGCCCTCGCTGATCACCTTCCGGCTGCTGCAGGGCGCGGTCTCGGGCCCGATGATCCCGGGATCGCAGGCGCTGCTGATCATGATCTTCCCGCCCGCCAAGCGCGGCGCGGCCCTCGCCATCTGGTCGATGACCACGCTGGTGGCGCCGATCTGCGGCCCCATCCTCGGCGGCTACATCTCGGATAATTTCTCCTGGCCATGGATTTTCCTCATCAATCTTCCCGTGGGCCTGGTCTGCGCGGTGCTCTGCTGGCGCAACATGCGCAGCCGCGAGACGCCGACCTTCAAGCGGCCCATCGACCGCACCGGCTTCCTCCTGCTGCTGACCTGGGTCGGCGCGCTGCAGGTGATGCTGGACAGCGGCAAGGACCTCGACTGGTTCGCCTCGCCCGCCATCGTCGTCGAGGCGGTCATCGCCGCCATCGGCTTCGTCGCCTGGGTGATCTGGGAGCTGAACGAGGAGAACCCGATGGTCGACCTGTCGCTCTTCAGGTCGCGCAACTTCGCGCTCGCCACCGTGGCGTTCTGCCTGGGCTACGCGGTGTTCTTCGGCAACGCCCTGCTCCTGCCGCTCTGGCTGCAGACCCGGATGGGCTACGTGGCCACCTGGGCCGGCCTGGTGGCCGCGCCCGCCGGCGCCGTGGCGGTGTTTCTCACCCCCTTCGCCGCCCGGTTCATGACCAAGGTGGACGCCCGCTGGGCCGCGACCCTGGCGATGGGCGCCTTCGCCGTCTCCTACTACATGCGCTCGCTCTACACGCCGGACGCCGACTTCCTCGCCCTGGTCATCCCTGGGCTGGTCCAGGGCGTGGCCATGAGCACCTTCTTCGTGGCCATGGTCACCCTGGTGCTGAACGGCGTGCCAGGGCCGCAGGTGCCCGCCGCCTCGGGCCTGTCGAACTTCGCGCGGATCACCGCCGGCGGGTTCGCCGCGTCGCTCGCCACCACGCTCTGGGACCGTATCGCCGCCCTGCATCAGACTCGGCTCTCGGAGGTCATGGGCGCCACCGACCCCGCGTTCAGCCGCGCGCTTGGGCTCCTGGAAGGCGCGGGCCTGAGCGCGCAGCAGGCCATGGGCTCGGTGACCCAGCAGGTGATTAATCAGGCCTATCTTCTTGCCACCCTTGATCTTTTCCGGATCTCGGCCTGGGTGGCGGTCCTGCTGATCCCCTGCATTTGGCTCACCCGCCGCGCCCTGGCCAGCGGGGATACGCCGCCGCCTGCGGACTAAACCTCAGCCTTCAGCTTGCGCCACACGGTCATGCGCGAGACGCCCAGGCGCCGGGCGATCTCCACCGGACCCACGCCGGCCCGCTGCAGGGCCAGGATGTCCTGGGCGGCGGCCTGTTTGCGGCGCGGTCCGGTTCCGCGCGGCTCGACGGCGGCGACCGCCTCCAGCGCCGCGCGCAGCGCGCGGCCGCTCTCGCCCTGGCTGCTCAGTTCCTGTTCGGCGACATAGAGGCTCGCGCCGCGCGCCTCGAGGCGGGAGATCACGGCCAGGACGCCCCGGCCCGTCGTCGCCAGGTGGTCGAGCCGGACCACCACCAGCTGGTCGCCGGGACCGATGAAGGCGAGGATCGAGGCCAGGACGGCGGGCTCACCGCCGGTCCAGTTCGGCTCCTCGGCGCGGACCACATGGCAGCCCAGCGCCTTGAGCTCGGCGGTGTCTTCCGCGGAGCCTTCGTCGCGCAGCCTGACGTAACCGATTCTCAGCATGATCCCCGCCGTCCCCCAATCCCCGGGCCGGAAACTCTCAAATCCCACGCCCACAGCCAAGGTGGGGATTGGTTAAATCGATGCAATAGTATTCGCCGAACAGCGTTTATTCGGGCGGGATTGTGTTCGTTTCCGGCCTAATTTCGACGGTTGGGGCAAAAACCTCCGCCTCGCGCCGCAGGATGAACTCGTGGTCGATCCGGCGGCCGACCGGAAATCCGTATTCGCCGACCTTCGTGAAGCCACGCCGGGCGTAGAACCGCTGGGCGCCCAGGTTCTCGGACCAGACCCCGATCCAGACATCGCGCGGGCCGGCCCGCCGCAGCCAGGCCATGGCCTCGGCGAACAGGCGCGCGCCCAGCCCGCCGTTCTGCCAGGCCGGCAGCAGATAGAGCCGCTTCAACTCCCCGCACGAGGCCGAGACCTCGGGGTGGGGCAGGGCGCATGGGCCGGCCTGGGCCAGCCCGATCGCCTGCCCGCCCGCCTCTGCCAGCCACGCCGCCTTTGCGGGGTCGTCCAGGTCGGCGGCCGTCCGCGCCAGCCCGTAGGCGTCGGCCAGGAAGGCCGCCAGGTCTTCCGGCGGATAGAGGCGCCCGAAGGTCTCGGTGAAGGTGCGCGCGCCGATCTCGGCCAGAATCGACGCGTCGGCGGGCCCGGCGCGGCGGATTGCCGACTGTGTCATCGGATCGGCGGCGTTAGGATGGGCCATGTCTGTCGCGCTCTACACCCATGTGGACATGCTCGACCACCGCCCGGGCGATGGCCATCCGGAACGGCCCGAGCGGCTGCGGGCGGTGACCGACGCGCTCAGCGACGGCGACCTCGACCTTGAGGTCCAGGACGCGCCGCTGGCCGAGGAGGCCGACCTCGCCCGGGTGCATCCCAAGGCCTATCTCGACGCCATCTTCGGGGCCGCGCCGGGGGCGGGCCTGCGCCGGCTGGATCCCGACACCGCCATGTCGGTGGGCAGCCTGGGGGCCGCGCGCCGGGCCGCGGGCGCCGCCGTGGCCGCTGTCCGCGCCGTGGCTGCCGGCCAGGCCGAGCGGGCCTTCTGCGCCGTGCGCCCGCCGGGCCATCACGCCGAGCCGGGCAGGGCGATGGGCTTCTGCATCTTTTCCAATGTCGCCATCGCCGCCCGCGCCGCCCAGGCCGCGGGCCTGGCGCGCGTCGCCGTGGTCGATTTCGACGTCCACCACGGCAACGGCACCCAGGCGGTGTTCGACGGGCAGGCGGGGCTTTTCCTGGCCTCGATCCAGCAGTGGCCCATGTGGCCCGGCAGCGGCCACCCGTCGGAGCCTGCGTCGGCCAATATCGCCAACGCCATCTCTCCGGCCGGCGCGCCGCGCGAGGCTTGGCGCAAGGCCTTCGAGAGCCTGATGCCCAGGGTCGACGCCTTCGCGCCCGACCTGATCATCGTCTCGGCGGGGTTCGACGCCCACCGGCTGGACCCGCTGGGTGGTGGCGGCCAGTCGCTGGAGGCCGAGGATTTCGCCTGGGCGACCCGGGCCATCGCCGCCGTGGCCAACCGCCACGCCAAGGGCCGGGTTGTGTCCTCGCTCGAGGGCGGTTACGACCTGATGGCTCTGGGCTCCTCTGCGCTAGCGCATGTGCGGGCCCTTTCCGAGGGGTAGGGGAACAGGTCGGCTCGTGCGGATCCATGCCGAAGCCGGCCGCAGGGGATGGCCAGCGACTTGACCGCCGAGCTTGCCGCCCAGCCTTCCGCGCGCCGCCCCGGGGCGATCACCCTTGCCCGGCACGGCGAGCCGGCCCTCTCGCGCAAGGTGCGCCTGTCGGCCGAGGAGTACCGTTCGTTCTGGGCGCGCTACGAGGTGGGCGGCCTGCTGCCCGGCCAGACCGCGCCGCCGATGCTCAAGGGCTTCGTGGACCGCTGCGACGTGCTGGTCTCCTCCGTCCGGCTGCGCGCCGTCGAGAGCGCCCGGGTGGTGGCTGGCGGTCGCGACTTCACCCAGGAGGCGCTGCTCATCGAGGCGCCCCTGCCGCCGCCGCCGTTCCCGCGCTGGGTCAGGCTATCGCCGCGACTTTGGGGTTTCTTTTCAAGGGTCTGGTGGTGGTATTTCAACCACCATGCCGGCGAGGAGAGCCGCCGCGAGGCCGAGGCGCGGGCCGACAAGGCGGCGGCCGGCCTGGAGACCATGGCGCTGGCCGGCCAGAATGTGGTGGTCCTGGCGCACGGCTTCTTCAACGTCCTGGTCGGACGCGCGCTGATCAAGCGCGGCTGGCGGATGACATTGCGCGAAGGCTACAAATACTGGTCGACGCGCCGCTTCGAGCGGTTCTAGTAGCGTCTGCTCCGAACCCCCAGGAACGACCCATGTCCGAGCCCGCCGCGATTGAGGCCCTGACCTTCGAACAGGCGCTGGCCGAGCTCGAGCAGATCGTCGCCCGGCTGGAGTCCGGTCAGGCGCCGCTGGAGGATTCCATCCGCATGTACGAGCGCGGCGCCGCCCTGAAGGCGCACTGCGAGACGCGGCTCGAGGCCGCGCGCCTGCGGGTCGAGAAGATCGTCATGGGCGCGGGCGGCGCGCCGGGAGTCGAAGCCGCCGAGTTCAGCTGATGGCGTCCGACCTCAGTGGGGCCGCGCTCGCCCGCCGGGTCGCCGAGGCCGCCGACCTGGTGACCGTCGCGCTCGACGAACTCCTGCCGCGCGCCGACGGTCCGGAGGCCAGGCTGACGGAGGCCATGCGCTACGCGGCGCTCGGGCCCGGCAAGCGTCTGCGCACCTATTTCGCGCTGGAGACCGGGCGGATGTTCGACCTGCCGGAACGGTCCGTCCTGCGGGCCGCTTGCGCGCTCGAGTGCATCCAGGCCTACAGCCTGATCCACGACGACCTGCCCTGCATGGACGACGACGACATGCGCCGGGGGCGGCCCACCGTGCACAAGGCCTATGACGAGGCGACCGCCGTCCTGGCCGGCGACGCCCTGCAGACCGCGGCCTTCGAGATCCTCGCCCACCCGGACACCCATTCCGACGGGGCGATCCGCGCCGAGCTCGTCATGCGGCTGGCGCTGGCCTCGGGCGCGCGCGGCATGTGCGGCGGCCAGATGATCGACATCCTGGGGGTGCGCGACGACCTGGGCGGGGTGGCGCGGATGCAGCGCCTCAAGACCGGCGCCCTGATCGCCTGCGCCTTCGAACTGCCGCTGGTCCTGGCCCACGCCCAGGACGCCGAGCGTCACGCGCTCTTGGCCTTCGCCCACGACCTGGGCCTGGCCTACCAGATCGTCGACGACCTGCTGGACGCCGAGGGCGACGCGGAGGCCCTGGGCAAGGCGGTGGGCAAGGACGCGGCGCGCGGCAAGGCCAACTTCGTCACCCTGCTGGGGGTCGACGCCGCGCGGGGCCGGTTGGCCCTGCTCGCCGACCAGACCAAGGCGCACCTCGAACCCTTCGGCGGGGCGGCTGAATTCCTGCGGGCCAGCGTCGATTTCGTGTTAGAGCGCCGCAACTGATGTCGCCACAATCCAGTTCGCGTTAGTCGGATGCCGCCCGAAACTCCGCTCCTCGACACCATCGCCACGCCGGCCGACACGCGCGGGTTTTCGATCGCCCAACTCCGCCAGCTGGCCGACGAGTTGCGCGCGGAGACCATCGACGCGGTGTCCCAGACCGGCGGACACCTGGGCGCGGGCCTGGGCGTCGTCGAACTCACGGTCGCCCTCCACCACGTCTACCAGACGCCGGACGACATCCTGATCTGGGACGTCGGCCACCAGGCCTATCCGCACAAGATCCTCACCGGCCGCCGGGACCGGATCCGCACCCTGCGCCAGGGTGGCGGGCTGTCGGGCTTCACCAAGCGCGCCGAGAGCGAATACGATCCCTTTGGCGCGGCGCACGCGGCGACCTCGATCTCGGCGGCCCTGGGCTTCGCCGCCGCCCGCGACCAGAAGGGCCAGGACAACAAGGTGGTCGCCGTCATCGGCGACGGCTCGATGAGCGCCGGCATGGCCTACGAGGCGATGAACAGCGCCGCCGACACCACCCGCCAGCTGACCGTCATCCTCAACGACAACGACATGTCGATCGCCCCGCCGGTCGGCGGCATGAGCGCCTACATGGCCCGCCTGGTCTCCGGCGGCGGTTACCGTTCGATCCGCCGGGTCGGCAAGGCGGTCTCCAAGGCCTTCCCCAAGCCCATGCAGGAAGCCGCCCGCAAGGCCGAGGAATACGTCCGCGGCATGGTCACCGGCGGCACCTTCTTCGAGGAGCTGGGCTTCTATTACGTGGGACCGATCGACGGCCACGACATGGATGCGCTGGTCCATGTGCTGCAGAACGCCCGGGCCATCGAGGACAAGCCCGTGCTGGTCCACGTGGTCACCCAGAAGGGCAAGGGCTACGCGCCCGCCGAGAACGCCGCCGACAAGCACCACGCGGTGGTCAAGTTCGACGTGGTCACCGGCCTCCAGGCCAAGGGTCAGGCCGCGGCCCCCAGCTACACCAAGGTCTTCGCCCAGGAACTGATCAAGCGGGCCGAGCTCGACCCCAAGATCGTGGCGATCACCGCGGCCATGCCCTCCGGCACGGGCCTCGACCTCTTCGGCGAGCGCTTTCCGGATCGGACGTTCGACGTCGGCATCGCCGAACAGCACGCGGTCACCTTCGCCGCCGGCATGGCCGCCGACGGGATGAAGCCTTTCGCGGCGATCTATTCCACCTTCCTGCAGCGCGGCTACGACCAGGTGGTCCACGACGTGGCGATCCAGCGCCTGCCGGTGCGCTTCGCCATGGACCGCGCGGGGCTGGTGGGCGCCGACGGGCCGACGCATGCCGGCGCCTTCGACATCGGCTTCATGGGCGCCTTGCCCGGGATGATCCTGATGGGCCCGTCCGACGAGGCCGAGCTTGCCCGCGTCATCGCCACCGCCGTGGCCATCGACGACCGCCCGTCCGCCTTCCGCTATCCGCGCGGCGAGGGGACGGGCGTGGAGATCCCGGCGCTGGCCGAGCCGCTGGAGATCGGCAAGGGCCGCATCGTCCGCGAGGGCGCCGCCGTCGCCATCCTGTCCTTCGGCACGCGCCTGGCCGAAAGCCTGAAGGCCGCCGACCTGTTGGCCGCCCGCGGCTTCTCGGTCACCGTGGCCGACGCCCGTTTCGCCAAGCCGCTGGACGTGGACCTGGTGCTGCGGCTCGCCCGCGAGCACGAGGCGCTGATCACGGTGGAGGAGGGCGCCACCGGCGGCTTCGGCGGGTTCGTCCTGCAGGCGCTGGCCGAGCACGGCGCGCTCGACCGTGGCCTGAAGGTCCGCACCCTGGTCCTGCCCGACGTCTTCCAGGACCAGGACACGCCGGCCGCCCTCTACGCCCAGGCCGGCCTCGACGCCGAGGGCATCGTCCGCGGCGCGCTCAGTGCGCTGGGCGTCGACAACGCGGCGGCGGCGGGGCGGCGGGCCTAGAGCGCGTCAGGGTGAAGTGGATACCGGTTCACCCGTCCGACGCGCTCTAAACATTTGAAGATAGACCCTTTTCATCCGATTCAAGTGAGTCCACTTGAATCGGAAAGGGTCTAGTTCGGAAGCACACTCCTGGGGGCGAGCGGTATCTCGACGAACGACGGGTGCGCGGTGTCGTGCAGGATGGTCTGGTGGGCGACCACCATCTTGTCGGTGGTCTCGTTCGACAGCCCCGTGTTCAGATTGCGCGCGTAGTGCGGGAAGTTCGACGAGCTGATCTCCAGCCGGATGCGGTGGCCGGGTTTGAACAGGGTCGCGGTGTCGCCCAGATAGATCTCATATTCATAGGCCTTGCCGGGCTTGATCAGCTTGGGCTTTGACGTCTTGCCCGCCCGGTAACGCGCCCGGACGATGCGATCGAGCACATTGTGGGCGTATCCGTCCGGATGCACGTCCACGAGCTTCGCGGTGAAGTCCGTGTCCCGGGCCGAGCTGACGGCCCAGAAGCGGACCTTCACGGGTCCGATGACCGGCAGCGACTTGTCGAGGCGCGCGCTTGTGTAGACGAGGACGTCGTTCCGCTTTTCGACGTCGGACTGGTCAAGCGTGCGGGCCTGCGAGCTCGTATGGCCATCGTTGCCGCCCACCGTCGGCACAGGATCGGCGGGGTCGTAGGTGAAGTGGTCCGCCGGTCCCTTGGCCGCCTGGGCGGAATCCAGCAGGACACCGTCGCCAAGGCGGGTGTTGGCGTGGCCGCCGCTGTCCAGCAGGTACCTGGCGTAGGTCGTGCCCGGCAGCGGATAGGCGTTGGCGTAGACCATGAAGTTGTCGCCCTGCGTGCCGGAATCGGGGGGCGCGAGGACCGTGAGCTGCACGGACGGCAAGGCCGTGAAGCCGTTGTCGACACCGTTGACGTAGTAGTCGATGAACCGCGCCGTCAGGGATTGGATGTTGGTCCTGTCCGGACCCCAGTTGATGGTCCCCGGCAGGGATTGGTAGGGCAGCCCGTGGCCGCAGCAATCCATGACCAGCATTGCGCCCTTGCGGGCCAGTTCTGATCCGCCGTGGGCGCGCATGCCCGCGAAATTGCGGATCGTCCCGACGGAGAACAGGTCATACCAGCCGCCGGAGACCAGGGCCGGCGCGACAACCTTTCCCCATTGCTGCTCGACGTCGATCGTCGCCCAATAGGAGTCGTAGGTGGGGTGCGCGGCCCATTCCCAGTTCTGCGGCGCGAGTTGCCGGATGGTGAGGCCGGTGTTCGCCACCTGGGTGTCGCCCCAATCGCCCGCGAGCGGCAGCGACCACTGCCAGTTCTTGTTCTGCGCCGCCTGCTTCGTCCAGGCGGCGATCTGCTGGTCGATCTCGCTGGGAGCGGCGTGTTGCTCGACCATCCGGCGGCGGATGGCGTCGGTCACCCACAGCAGCCCCCAGTTCCGATTGAACAGCAGGTCCGGGACGCCGTTTCGACCCACCCAATCATCGCGATAGTCGGAGGCCGTGATGCCGGGTGTGATCGCTACGAGGTGGGGCGGCGCCAGCAGGGCCGGCTGCCACTCGGTAACCCCGAGATAAGAGCCGCCCGCCGTCGCGACCTTGCCGTTCGACCAGGGCTGGGCCGCGGCCCATTCTATGGTGTCATAGCCGTCCGTCTGTTCCTGGAAGAAGGGATGGAAGACGCCCTGCGAGAACCGCGTGCCGCGCGTCTGCTGCAGGATGCTCACGTAGCCCAGCCTGGCCCATTCCGCGGCGCGGGATCCGAAGCCGCCCTGGAAACAGCCGTCGCCGAGCAGGCCGTAGGGATTGCGCGTGACGATCACCGGATGGCGGCCGGGCGTCGCGGGCTGGTAGATCTCGGCGTGGAGCAGGGTCCCGTCGCGCATCGGTGTTTCCGCCAGCGAACAGGTGACCTTCGGTGGCTCGGCGGACGCTGGACCCGATGCGAGGCAAAGCACTGCGCTGGCCGTGGCCAGGGCCAACACGCTCCCGGTCCCGATGAACGCCATGAATGCGCCCAAGCGCCCGGTCCCCGATGGCATCGCCTTGTTCCTCCCGGTCCCGCCAGTCGTCACGCTGGCTGTTGGGACCCGCCCGGCCTCTCGACCATAGGCCGCAGGGGGCGCCCTTGGCCATCGATTGTCACCTGGGCAGTCGGCACACCGCCAGGAAGTCGTGGGCCGGGGCGAAGGCGTTGGGCAACACCGTGATCCGTTCGCCGAAGACCAGGGTCAGGCCGCCGGTGTCGGCCAGGTTCCTGAGCACGGGATCGGCGGCCGAAAGCTTGAGATCGATGTCGACGGCGCCCGGGTTCTCTTCGTCGGCGTGACCAGCGGCGGGGTAGGGGTTCCAGACCTTGCCCGAATGCATCTCGATCACGGCCGGGTCGCCTGGGCGCCCGACGATGGTCAGGTCGACCGCGCCCGAACGCGGCCGGCAGGACATCATCACCCTCAGGTCGTCCGTGTCCGGGACGCCGAGCGCCAGGGTGGCGAGGCCCTCCGGGCTGGTGTCCCGGATCCAGCGTTCGCCGGGCCCAGCGCGCTCCTTCGGCAGCGCGCAGCCGCCGAGCGCGAAGATCAGGCCAAGAGCGATCAGGCGGCGCATCGCACTCAGAACGGCGTGAAGCGTTCCACCAGCGACTGGCCGGCCGGGGTCTTCTGCACGCGGCTGATGTCGCCGCGGCCGCCGTAGCTGATCCGGGCCTCGGCGATCTGGGTGTGCTTGATGGTGTTGGACGACGAGATGTCCTCCGGCCGCACGATCCCGGCCACGGTCAGCTGGCGCACGTCGGTGTTGGTGCGCACCTCCTGGGTGCCCTGGATCACCAGGTTGCCGTTGGGAAGCACCGCGCTGACGACGGCGGCGATGGTCAGGCTGATCTTCTCGGCGCGGTTCACCGCGCCGGCGCCGGCGTTGGCGCTGTTGGACTTGGTCTCGATGGCGTTGGCCGGATCGAAGCCGCCCGGCAGGATTTTCCCCAGCGTCGATTCCAGGCCAAAGAAGTGCGGCACCCCGGCGGTGATCCCCGAGGTGCGCGAGCTGGAGGTCGAGTTGCTGGTCTTGGCGCTGTCGTCGATGTCGATCTGCACCGTCAGGATGTCGCCCACCTTGCCGGCCCGCTGGTCGATGAAGAAGGCCCGCGCGCCCGAGCGCCACAGCGAATTGGCGCTGGCCGGCTGCGGGATGCCGTCGCGGGCGGAGGCCAGGATCACCTGGCTCTGCGGGGCGAGCGAGGCGGGATAGCCGACCGGCGTCAGCTCCGGGCCCTTCACCGCCTCGGTGATGGTGGAGCAGGCGGCCAGCGGGGCCAGGGCGACGAGGGCTGCGAGACGAAGACGCATGCGGATGATCCTTCTCAACGGACGGCGTAGCGGGTGGAGCGGGTGGTTTTGATCGCGTCGGCCTGCGGGCCGACCACGGCCTGGCCGGGCCCGGTGACCAGGGCCTGGACGATCTTCTTGGAGACCGGATTCTGGACGCTGGTGGTCTCGCCGACGCCGGCCGCGGCCATCGCCTTGCCCTGCATCGACAGCGAGATGCCGCCGGAGTCGTAGGTGACGGTAACGATGTCGCCGGCCTTCAGCACCTGGGCCGCGCCCACGTCGCGCGCCGCGACCGAGGCGCCGGCCCGCAAGGGGCGCTTGGCGGCCATGCCGATCACCGCGTCGGGGTCGGAGGGCGCATCGGCCGGCGCGGCGGCCGCCTTGCCCCAGACCAGGTCCGAGGGCTGCACGATCTCGCCGGCCGACAGGCTGCGGGCGTAGGTCAGGACGTCGATGTTGCCCTGGGCGGGCGATCCGGCGGCCTGGCCCACGGCGCCGCCGCGGACCACGATCTTGCGCAGCCCCTCGGCGTTGCCCCAGTCGAGGCCGGCGCGCCGCGCGATCATCTGCACGGCGGCGGCGTCCAGCACGATGCCCGAGCCGGTCCGGGCGGCCACTGGCACGCGGGCCGCGGCGCCCGCGCCGTCGAACAGGTCGCCCAGCGTCACCATGCCGTCGGCGTCGAAGGTGTCGGCCTTCAGCGTCACCGCCTGGCCGGCCAGCGCCGGGCCGGCGAGGGAGAGGGCGGCCGCGAGGATCAGGAAGGTCTTCATGGCTCAGGACTTGATCTGGTTGGCGACGCCCAGCATCGAGTCGGCCGTGGAGATCACCTTGGAGTTCATCTCATAGGCGCGCTGGGCGACGATCAGGGCGGTGATCTCCGAGACCGGGTCGACGTTGGACGCTTCGGTGTAGCCCTGCAGCAGGGTGCCGAAGCCGACCGCGCCCGGCGTGCCGGTGGTGGCCGCGCCGGAGGCGGCGGTCTCCTTGAACAGGTTCGCGCCCTGCGCCGACAGCCCGCCCTCGTTGACGAAGGTGGCGAGCTCCAGGGTGCCCACGACGCTGGGCGTGCCGCTGGCCTGGGTCACCTGCACCTGGCCGGACTTGGAGATCACCACGCTCAGCGCGTCCTGCGGGATCGAGACCGCCGGCTGGATCTGGTAGCCGTCCTGGGTCACCAGCTGGCCCTGGTCATTGACCGCCAGGTTGCCGGCCCGCGTGTAGGCGGTGTCGCCGGACGGCGTCAGCACCTGGAAGTAGCCGCGCCCGTCGATGGCCAGGTCGTACTGGTTGTCGGTGCGGGTCAGCGCGCCTTGGGTGGAGATCCTGTAGACGCTGCCGGCCTTCACGCCGGCCCCCACCTGCACGCCGGTCGGCACGATGGTGCCCTGGTCCGAGGACTGCGCCCCGGCCGTCTCCAGCGTCTGGTAGAGCAGGTCCTGGAACTCGGCCCGTTGCCGCTTGAACGCGATGGTGTTCATGTTGGCGATGTTGTTCGAGATCACCTCGACATTGAGCTGCTGGGCGGCCATGCCGGTCGCTGCGGTGCGGAGAGCTTGCATCGTTCAAATCGTCCTTACTGCAGCCGGCCCATGCGCGTGATCGTGTTGCGCGAGAGGTCGGCTTCGGAATTCATCATCTGGGTGATCTGTTCGTAGGCCCGGCTGACCTCGATCATCCGGGTGATTTCCACGATCGGCTGGACGTTGGAGCTTTCCAGCATGCCCTGGCGCACGCGCGCCTCGGTGGCGGGGGCCGGCTGGCTGTTGGCGGTGTTCTGGTAGAGGTTGTCGCCGCTCTTCTCGAGCACCGACAGGGTGTCGAACTTGAAGACGCCGACCTTGCCGACCCGCTCGGTGCCCTGGCTGACCGTGCCGTCGGCGGCGATGGTGATCGCGCCCTTCTCGAGGTCCAGCGTGATCTCGCCGCCGCTTTCGTCGGCCACCGGCTGGCCGGACTGGGTGGTCAGCCGCCCGGTCTCGTCGACGCGGAAACGGCCGTCGCGGGTGTAGCGGTCGCCGGCCGCCGTGGTCACCTTGAAGAAGCCCTGGCCCTCGATGCCCAGGTCCAGCGGCGCGTCGGTGCGGTGGAGGCCGCCCTGGCCGAAGTCGCGGGCCACGCCGTCGGCGGCCACGAACTTGATCGGCCGGGGGCCCTGCAGCGTCATGGCCGGCGGGCCGGGCTGCTCCTTGGTCATCAGCGACTCGACCTTGAAGCCGGTGGTGTCGGCGTTGGCGATGTTGTTGGCGACGATGTCCATCTCGCGACGGAGCACCATCTGGCGCGACAGTCCGACGTAGAGGGCGTTGTCCATTTAGAGCGGGCCTTGCGGAAGCGACATTTCGCCAACCTCGGCTGCAAGCATCGGGCCAAGTCGAAAACTCAACAGTTTCAACGGATAATAAAGTTAACGCGCGGCCGGCGGCGGATTCTGCCGGGCAGGGTTGGCATCCGTTAAGGACTGTTAAAAACCGCGCGTTAACCATCAGGGGGCCATGGGTGAACGCCTGGGTTTCTAAGGAACGCGCGCGTGGCCAAGGATAAGGTCAAGAAAGACCCCGAAGAGGCGGTCGTCGAGGGCGAGGCCGTCGAGGGCGAAGCCGTCGACGGGGCTGCGCCCAAGAAGAAGCTTCCGATGAAGATGATGCTGATCGCCGGGGCCGCCGCCCTGGTGGTGATCGGCGGCGGCGGGGCCGCGGCCTTCATCTTCCTCAAGCCCAAGCCCGACGCGGCCCACGCCGGCAAGGAACACAAGGAAAAGAAGGGCAAGAAGGAAGAGAAGAAGGGCGAGAAGGGCAAGGAGGGCGCGTCCCCCGTCCGCGAGGGCCCCGACGGCGTGCTCTTCTACACCCTGCCCGACGTGGTCGTGAACATGCAGACCGCCGACGGCCGGCCCACCTTCCTGAAGCTCAAGCTGACCCTCGAACTGCCCGACCAGGCCACGGCCGACGCCCTCGAGCCGAACATGCCCAGGCTGCAGGACATGTTCCAGACCTTCCTGCGCGAGCTGCGCCCGGAAGACCTCTCGGGCAGCCAAGGCTCCTACCAGCTGCGCATGGAGATCCTGCGCCGCGTCAACCTGGTGATCTCGCCCTCCAAGGCGAACGCCGTCCTGATCGAGGAGATGCTGATCAACTAGCGCCCTTCAAAGGGCGCCGGTGGTGGCGTGAGCATGGCAAGCGAATCCGAAACCGAGACCCCGACCCCGGCCGCCGAAGCGGACGCCAACGCCTGGCCCGACACCGCCTCGGCCGCGGCGCTGGCCGACGAGCCAGGTTCGGAACGCATCCTCAACCAGGATGAGATCGATAGCCTGCTGGGCTTCGACCTCTCCGAGGAGGAGGGCGGCGAGCGCACGGGCATCCGGGCGATCATCAACTCGGCCCTGGTGTCCTACGAACGCCTGCCGATGCTAGAGATCGTCTTCGACCGCCTGGTGCGGCTGATGACCACGAGCCTGCGGAACTTCACCTCCGACAACGTCGAGGTCAGCCTCGACAACATCTCCTCGATCCGCTTCGGCGACTACCTGAATTCGATCCCGCTGCCGGCCATCCTGTCGGTGTTCCGCGCGGAAGAACTCAACAACTACGGCCTGCTGACGGTCGATTCCAACCTGATCTATTCGATCGTCGACGTCCTGCTGGGCGGGCGCCGGGGCACCGCGGCCATGCGTATCGAAGGCCGGCCCTACACTACCATCGAGCGCGTGCTGGTGCAGCGGATGGTCGAGGTCGTGCTGGCCGACGCCCGCGAGGCCTTCGAGCCCCTGACGCCAGTGACCTTCACCCTCGACCGACTGGAGACCAACCCGCGCTTCGCCGCCATCGCCCGGCCGGCCAACGCCGCCATCCTGGTCAAGCTGCGGATCGACATGGAGGATCGTGGCGGCCGTATCGAGCTCCTGCTGCCCTACGCGACGCTGGAGCCGATCCGCAAGATGCTGCTGCAGCAGTTCATGGGCGAGAAGTTCGGCCGCGACAACATCTGGGAAGGCCACCTGGCCACCGAGCTCTGGACCACCCAGATGGATGTCCGCGCCGTCCTCGACGAGCAGCAGGTGGGCCTTCGCCAGGTGCTGGAGCTCAAGGTGGGCGACACCCTGATGCTCAACGCCACGCCCGACAGCCTGATCGAGCTCAGGGCCGGAACCATCCCGCTGACGCGCGGCCGCATGGGCCGCCGCAACGCCCACATCGCCGTCCGCGTCGAAGCCCCCCTCACGCCGAGCGCCCGGCAAGCTGTCCAGAGGTCGTCATGAGCATCATCGGCCTGATCATGAACACCCTGTTGGCGGGGCTGATGTTGGCGGCCCTGGTGATGGGCTGGCGCCTGAATCGTCGTCTGAAAGCGCTGCGCGACAGCCATGACGGGTTCGCCGTCGCGGTGCGCGAGCTGAACACCGCCGCGGCCCGCGCCGAACAGGGCCTGGCCGACCTGCGCGCCGCCACCGACGAGGCCGTGGACGACCTGGCCGACCGCATCGCCAAGGGCCGGGCGCTCGCCGCCAGGCTCGAGGGCCTGATCGAACGCCCGCACCATGAGCCTCCGGCCCAGCCGGCGCCCCGCGCCCCGGCCGAGCCCGACGATATCCGCACGGTCGAGCGCCGCCTCGGCGCCCTGCTGGCCGCCGCCCGCGAAGGCCGGCCCGACCGCGCCGCCCTGCGTGACGCCCTGGCCCCGCGCGCCGTCCCGGCCGCGCGTCCCGCCGCGCCGCCGGCGGCCATCGCCGAAGACGACCTCTTCGAGGACATCCCGTTGATCCTGGACCGCGTCCAAGGGGGCCGCCGATGAAGAACATGCCCCGCATTCTGCCGCTGGTCGGCGTCGCCATCGGCGGCGTCCTGGCGATCAACGCGCTCGCCGGCGCCCGCAGCCTCCCGGACCTGCTCTCCGGAGCCCAGGCCTACGCCGAGGAAGCCGCCGGCAAGGCGACCAAGCTGGCCAAGGGTGAAAAGGCCTCCAAGGATCCCAAGGCTCAGGCCGCGGAGTCCGCCGCGACCGGCGACGCCCCCGACGCGGTGGCCGCCCTGCCGCCGCCGACCATCCGGCCCAAGGCCGTCTGCGCGCCCACCGCCGCGGAGCTGGCCAAGGAGGCCGGCCTCTCGCCGGCCGAACTCCAGGTGCTGCAGAACCTCGGCGAACGCCGCGGACAGCTCGACAAGCGCGAGGATGAACTGGGCATGCAGCTGGCGCTGCTGGCCACCGCCGAGGCCAAGCTCGACGCCAAGGTCAAGGCGCTGAACGGCCTCAAGGCCGATGTCCAGGGCCTGCTCAGCCAGGCCGATGGCCGCGAGGCCCAGGAGGTCGATCGCCTGGTCAAGGTGTTCGAAGGCATGAAGGCCAAGGACGCCGCCCCGCGCATGGTGCTGCTCGACGACAACGTCCGCCTGCCCATCGCCGCCAAGATGAAGGAGCGTTCGCTCTCGGCGATCATCGCCCAGATGCCGCCGCCGGAAGCCAAGCGCCTGACCGAGTCCCTGTCTCGCCGGTTCTCCGCCGCCCAGACCCTGGCCCAGAACGCCGTCGCCCAGGCGGCTTCGACCGCACCCGCGCCGGAACCGGCCGCCGCCGCGCCGGCCAAGGCCTCGGCCAAGCCCGCCAAACCCGCCGCCAGGCGCCCGCCCGCCAAGACCGCGAAAGCCGCCCCGCGCAAGTCCGCCCCGCCCGCCGCCCAGGCCGCCGCCGCACCCGCGCCGGCCGCGCCCGCCGCGGCGGCCCCCGCGCCGGCGCCTGCCCCGGCCAAGGCCGGCTAGTCCGTTGCAGCTGCGTCAGGCCCTGCGTTCGAGCGTCGCTGCGATCTGCATCGCCGCCGTCGTCGCGCCTGCGGGCGCCGGGCCTTCCGCCCGGCCCGTCGGCCTGGATGTGCGGTTCGCCCAGGCCAAGACCTTCTCGCGCATCGAGGTGCGCGGCGGCGCCGGGGCGGCGGTGAAGCGCGCCGGCCAGACCATCACGCTGACGTTCGCCGCCAACAGCGACCCCGACATCGCGCAACTGCGCGCCTCGCCCCCGCGCTGGTTCAAGGGGGCGGAGAAGCGCCACGTGGGCGGCCACCTGCAGCTGGTGCTCACCCTGGCCGAGGACGCCGAGGCCAAGATCGGTTCGGCCGACGGCGCCACCTACGTTAACGCCTACGCCAAGCCTGAGCCCACCCCGGCCGAGGCGGCCAAGGCGCAAGCCGCCGCGGTTGTCACGCCACCCGAACCGCCCCGGCCCAATCCGGTCCCGGCCGGTGGGACCGTGCGCGCCGAGGCCCGCATCCAGAACGGCCAGGTGCTGTTCACCTTCGCCTGGGCCAATCCGGCCGGCGCGGCGGTTTTCCGGCGCGGTGACGCGGTCTGGATCGTCTTCGACGCCGCCGCCAATATCGACGTCGGCCGCGCCCCGCGCGGCCTGACCCAGTACGCCAGCCTGCGCGCCTTCAAGGGGCCGAACTATTCCGCCGTCCGCATCGAGGCCCAGCATGGCGTCCCGGTGTTCGCGACCGCAATCGGCCCGGTCTGGACGGTGGCGCTCGGTCCCGGCGACCAGGGCCAGCCCAGCCTCGTCCGGGTGGCCCGCGACGAGGCCGGCGGCCCGGCCGCCCTGCGCGCGCCCGTGGCTGGCGTCACCACCGTCCTCAAGGTCGCCGATCCCGACGCCGGCGATACGCTCTCGGTGGTCACCGCGCTCGGTCCCGCCAAGGGCCTGCCATCCCGCCGCGAATATGTGCAGATGGCGCTGCTGCCCTCCATGCAGGGCCTGGCGGTCGAATCCTACATCGATGACCTCCAGGTCAGCCACGACGGCGACATCGTCAGCATCGGCCGGCCCGTCGGCCTGTCGCTGTCGCCGTCCTGGGCGACCCAGCAGGAGGCCAAGGTCGATGTCGGCCGGCCGTCGCCCGCCGCCCTGCCGGCGCTGATCGACCCCAACTGGTCGAAGACCGGCTCGGGCGGCTTCCTGGCCCGCTACAACGCCCTGGTCGGGGAAGCCTCCGTCGAGGCTGGCCTCAAGGACCGCGACGGGCCCACCGGCGGCCGCATGGCGCTGGCCCGCTTCCTGGTCGGCTCCGAGCTGTCGTTCGAGGCGATCGGCGTGCTCAACGACGCGGCCCGCGCCAGTCCGGCGCTGCTGGACAACCCCGAATTCCGCGGCCTGCGCGGCATGGCCCGGGTCATGGCGCGCCGCTACAAGGAAGCCGACGCCGACTTTTCCGCGCCCGCCCTGGTCGATGACCCGTCGACCGCGATCTGGCGCTCCTATGTCGCCGCCCAGCTCGCCCAGTGGACGGAAGCCCGGGCCGAGTTCGCCCGAGGCGGCGAGACCCTGAACCAGTTCTCGCCCATGTGGCGCGCGCGCTTCAGCCGGGCCGACGCCCAGGCCGCCCTGGCGCAGGGCGACCTCAGCGCCGCCGACGCCCGCGTCCAGGATGCGCTGGCCGCCGGAGCCGACCTCAAGGAGGAACTGGCGACGCGCCTGGTTCAGGCCCGTATCGTCGAGGCCCAGGGACACAAGCGCCGCGCGCTCCTGATGTATTCCGCGATCTCCCGCGCGCCGATCGAATCCCTGTCCTCGCCCGCCCTGCTGCGCGCCACCCAGATCAAGCTCGAGCTGAACGAGACCACGCCCGTGGCCGCCGCCGCGGTGTTCGACGGCCTGCGCTATCGCTGGCGCGGCGACGCCACCGAACTTGAGACCATCCGCGCGCTTGGCCAGCTCTACCTGGGGCAGGGCCGCTACCGGGAAGCCCTGGAGGCGCTGCGCTCGGCCGGCACCCGCCTGCCGGACCTGCCCGAGGCGCTGCAGCTGCAGTCCGACCTGGCCGCGGCGTTCAGGGGGCTTTTCCTGGACGGCCTGGCCGACGGCCTGGAGCCGATCCAGGCGCTGGCCCTGTTCTACGACTTCAAGGAGCTGACCCCGATCGGCGCCGACGGCGACCTGATGGTGCGCAAGCTGGTCCGCCGCCTCGTCGATGTCGACCTGCTGGGCCAGGCCGCCGAGCTCCTGAAATACCAGGCCGACAATCGCCTCGACGGCATCCCGCGCGCCCAGGTCGCCACCGACCTGGCCGTCATCTACCTGATGGACCGGCAGCCGGAGAAGGCGATCCAGGCGATCAATGGCTCGCGCACCACCATCCTGCCCACCGCGCTCAATGCCGAACGCAGGCTGGTCGAGGCCCGCGCCTGGGCCGGGGTCGGCCGCTTCGACTCGGCGCTGGAGATCATCGAGCGCGACACCTCCAAGGACGCCGGCGAACTGCGTGGCGAGATCACCTGGAAGCAGAAGAACTGGCCGGCCGCGGGCCCGGTGTTCGAAAAGGCGCTCGGCGATCGCTGGAAGAACCCCGCGGCGCTGAGTTCGGAGGACGAGGGGCTGTTGCTGCGGGCCGGCGTCGCGTTCAGCCTGGCCGGCGACGACGCGTCCCTGACCCGCCTGGAGAGCCGCTACCGAGGCTTCATCGCCCAGTCGCAGAACCCCGAGGCGCTGCGCATCGCGCTCTCCGGCATGTCGGCCGGCCGCCTGAGCGTCGCGGATTTCAGCCGCATCAGCGCCGACAACGAGACCTTCACCGGCTGGGTCGCCAAGATGAAGGTCCGCTTCAAGACCAATCCGCCCCCGGTCACCACCGCCAAGGGGCCGTCGCTCTCGGCGCCCGCCGGTGCGCCGGCCGCCCCGGCCAAACGCGCGGAAGCCGCCCCCGCGAAAGCCGCCGCCAAGGGTTAGTCGCCAGACGTCGAAAATCCTTGACTCTATGTTCCTGATATGTTCTCATTCGCCCGTGGACACCTCAGGCGAAATGACCGAGCGGCACGCCCGCGTCCTGGCCGAGCTCGCCGAGCTCTGCCTGGCCTCGGCGCGCGACCTCGCCGCCCGGCAGGCGGTTGCCGAGGATCCCGCCGACGCCGCCGTGCTGGCCAGCGCCCTG
>CANJXI010000013.1 GCA_947478785.1 Caulobacteraceae bacterium | reverse complement strand
GGGCCTGGGCGATATCGGCGACCGCGAGACGGTCTGGATGAGCCACGGCGACAAGATCACCGCCATCCCGCAGGGCTTCGAGGTGGTGGCGACCTCGGAGGGCAGCCCCTACGCGGTGATCGCCGACGAAGGGCGCAGGTTCTACGGCATCCAGTTCCACCCGGAGGTGGCGCACACCCCGCGCGGCGCGCTGATCCTGCGCAATTTCACCCACCGGATCGCGGGCCTGACGGGCGACTGGACCATGGCTTCCTACCGCCAGGAGCAGGTGGCGAAGATCCGCGCGCAGGTGGGCGAGGCCAAGGTGATCTGCGGCCTGTCGGGCGGGGTGGATTCCTCGGTGGCCGCCGTCCTGATCCACGAGGCGATCGGCGACCAGCTGACCTGCGTGTTCGTCGACACCGGCCTCTTGCGCAAGGACGAGGCGACGCAGGTCGTGACCCTGTTCCGCGACCACTACAACATCCCGCTGATCCATGTGGACGCCGGCGACCTGTTCCTGGGCGAGCTGGCCGGGATCAGCGACCCGGAGACCAAGCGCAAGACCATCGGGCGGCTCTTCATCCAGGTGTTCGACGAGGAGAGCGCCAAGATCGAGGGCGCGGCCTTCCTGGCCCAGGGGACGCTCTATCCGGACGTGATCGAGAGCGTCTCGGCCAGCGGCGGGCCCTCGGCGGTGATCAAGAGCCACCACAACGTGGGCGGCCTGCCGGACTATATGA
Source organism: Caulobacteraceae bacterium (assembly GCA_947478785.1). GTDB lineage: Bacteria > Pseudomonadota > Alphaproteobacteria > Caulobacterales > Caulobacteraceae > Phenylobacterium. Next base: position 59,930 of record CANJXI010000013.1, on the reverse strand, counting down.
AGCTGAAGCTGGTGGAGCCGCTGCGCGAGTTGTTCAAGGACGAGGTGCGGGCGCTGGGCGTCGAGCTCGGCCTGCCGCCGGCCTTCGTCGGGCGCCACCCGTTCCCGGGGCCGGGCCTGGCCATCCGCATTCCGGGCGAGATCACCCGGGAGAAGGTCGCCGTGCTGCAAGCCGCCGACGCGATCTATCTGGACGAGATCCGCAAGGCCGGGCTCTACGACTCGATCTGGCAGGCGTTCGCCGTCCTGCTGCCGGTGAAGACCGTGGGCGTTATGGGCGACGCGCGCACCTACGAGGACGTGCTGGCGCTGCGGGCCGTCACCTCGACGGATGGGATGACCGCCGACTTCTTCGAGTTCCCCTGGGAGGTCCTCGGCCGCTGCGCCACGCGGATCATCAACGAGGTGCGCGGCGTCAACCGCGTGGTCTACGACGTGACCTCAAAGCCGCCCGGGACGATCGAGTGGGAGTAGGGCAATAGGCTTCCCCGGCGCCGCGCTGTCGGACGTTGTCGATCTGCTCCGTACTGGGCCAGGACCGCGCCTTTAAACCGAAGGCCAAGGCCCCGCCGCCGCAGATCTACAGCTACATCAACGGCGAGATCCTCCCGGTCATCGGCGGCTATCAGGCCGCCGTCACGCCGGTCGGCATGCCGTCGAGGATGACCGTCTTGGCCTCAAGGTAGGGAAGCAGCCCCTCGACACCACCCTCGCGGCCCATGCCGGACTGCTTGAACCCGCCGAACGCGATCGAGAAGTCGGTGCGCATGACATTCTGCCCGACCGTACCCGAGCGCAGGCGCCGGGCGGCCGCGTAGGCGCGGTCCAGGTCGTTGGTGAAGACGGAGTTGTTCAGGCCATAGATCGTGTCGTTGGCGATCTCGATGGCGTGGGCCTCGCTGTCGGCGGCGATCACCGACAGCACCGGACCGAAGATCTCCTCGCGGGCGATGGTCGAGTTGTTGTCGACGTTGCCGAACACCGTGGGCTCGATGAAATAGCCCCGGTTGAGGTGAGCCGGCCGCGCGCCGCCGGTTGCGAGCGTGGCGCCCTCGGCCTTGCCCTTGGCGATCAGGCCTTCGACCCGGTCGCGCTGGCGGCTCATGGCCAAGGGGCCCATGCCGGTCGCCGTGTCGAAGGGGTCGCCGACCTTCACCTTGGCGAATTCCGCGGCCAGCGCCTCGACCATGGCGTCATGGCGGCCGCGGCCCACGATCACGCGGGTGAGCGACGAGCAGGCCTGGCCGGTCAGGGCGACGGCCCGCGAGGTGATGGACTGGGCGGCGATGCCGACATCATAGTCGTCGAAGATCACCGCGGCCGACTTGCCGCCGAGCTCAAGCGTGCAGCGCGCGATCCGCTCGCCGCAGGCCGAGGCGATCTTGCGCCCGGCCGCGGTGGAGCCGGTGAAGCTGACCTTGTCGACGCCCGGGTGGCGGACCAGCAGCTCGGAGACCTCCCGGTCGGCCGTCAGGATGTTGAACACGCCCGGCGGCAGGCCGGCCTTCTCGCAGATCTCGGCGAAGATATAGGCCGAGCTCGGGGCCTCCGGAGACGCCTTCACGATGACCGTGCAGCCGGCGAGCAGGGCGGGCGCGACCTTGTAGGTGAGCAGGCCGAAGGGGCCGTTCCAGGGGATGATCGCGGCCACCACGCCGACCGGCTCGCGGACCAGCAGGCCGACGTCGCCGCCCGCCTTGGGCGTGTGCCGCTCGATGAACGGGAAGGTCGCCGCCAGGTCGGCGTAATAGTCCCAGTAGGAGCTGACGCCCTGGCCGGCGTGGGCGGACGATGAGTAGATCACCCCGGACTCGCTGGTCCAGGCCCGCGCGATGTCGGCGGACCGTTCGCGAACGCCCTTGGCGATGGCGCGCAGGTATTCCGCCCGCTCGGCGGGGGACAGCTGGGGCCAGGGCCCCTTGTCGAAAGCTTCGCGGGCGGCGGCGACCGCGCGCTCGACATCCGGGGCCTGGGCCTCCGCGACGCGCGCGAAGAGCTCCTCGGTTCCTGAGTTGATGACGTCGATCATGCCGTCGCTGGACGGCTTGACCCACTCGCCGTTGATGAAGAAGCGGTCCGGATGGCGGATCGACGAAGTGTCGGCTTGAGCGGCCATGCGGCTCTCCCTTTTGATGTTGCAGCCGCTTAGGGGCGGTCGGGCGGATGCAGGCGCTGGGTGAATATGGCCAGGACCGACGGCCTCTATCCCGGTTTGACGAAAATGCCCCGGCTTGCCAAGCCGGATGATCGAACGGGGGGAACACGACGCGATGAATAAAGGCGGAGATGTCGATTACAACGCCACGGGCGTGGGCTATGCCGGGCAGCGTCGCCCCGATCCGCGCATCGCCGCGGTGATCGCGCGCGCCCTGGACGATGCGCGGACGGTGCTCAACGTGGGGGCTGGGACAGGCTCCTATGAGCCGCGGGACCGCCATGTGCTGGCGGTCGAGCCGTCGGCCGTGATGCGCGCGCAGCGGCCGGCCGGGGCGGGGCTGGCCATCCACGGCTTCGCCGACGCCCTGCCGCTGGACGACCGTTCCGTGGACGCGGTGATGGCGGTGGCGACCGTCCACCAGTGGCCGGACCTCGCCCGGGGGCTGGCGGAACTGCGGCGGGTGTCGCGCGGACCCGTGGTGGTCGTGGCCTTCGACGGCGATCGCCTGCCGGACTACTGGCTCAACGACTATGCGCCGGAACTGATCGCCGCCGAGCGCCGCCGCTATCCGCCGATCGGCGTCATCGCCGCCGGTGTCGGCGCGTGTGTGGAGGTTCAGGTCATTCCCATCCCGCTCGACTGCACGGACGGGATCACCGAGGCCTTCTACGGCCGACCGGAACGGCTGCTCGATTCCGCGGTGCGCCGCGCGCAGTCGTCCTGGGGCTTCGTGGCGCCGGAGGTCGAGCCCCGGTTCGTGGAGCGCCTGTCGGCGGACCTGGCTTCGGGCCGGTGGGACGAGCGTTACGGAGCGTTGCGGAGCCAGTCCACTTACGAGGGGTCCTTGCGGCTGATCGTCGGACAGGCGGGCGAGGCGTCATGAACGGGCCCTGGCGCGCGCTCAGAGCATGGTCGCGCCGCCATTTGGCCGGAGCACCTGGCCGGTGACGAAGCGGCTGGCGTCGGAGGCGAGGTAGAGGACGGTGAGCGCGATGTCGCGGGGAACGCCGTAGAGGCCCATGGGCGAGATCGCCGCGCCGGCCCGCAGCATCGCCGCCCGGCGCGCGGGATCGATCTCCTTCGCCGCCTGGGTCATCGGCGTGTCGACATAGCCCGGCCCTATGGCGTTCACCCTGACTCCGGACGGCGCGAATTCGATGGCGCAGGCCCGGGTGCAGGCGTTCACCGCCGCCTTGGTCATGGAATAGACCGAGATCCCGGGCGAGGGCTTGTCGGCGCCCGTGGACGAGAGGTTGACGATCGAGCCTGAGCCCTGCGCCGTCATCGCCCGCCCGGCGGCGACGCAGCCCCAGTAGACGCCCTTCTGGTTGACCGCGACCTGCCGGTCCATGTCCGCTTCGCTGACCTCAAGGATCGGCTTGTGGATGTCGACGGCGGCGACATTGGCCCAGACATCGAGCCGCCCGAAGGCCGAGACGGCGTCGAGCGCGAGCTGGTCCACCTGGGACCTGGCGGAGACGTCCACCCGGCGGACGAGCGCCTTGCCGCCAAGGTCGTGGATCCGCGCGGCGGTCGTGGCGAGACCGGCTTCATCGAGGTCGGCCAGCACCACCGCGGCCCCGGCCTCGGCGAGGAGGCAGGCGCTCTCCTGGCCGATCCCGGACGCGGCGCCGGTGACGACCGCCACCCGGCCGCTCAGGCTGAAGGCCTCTGTCCAATGTCCGGCCACGTCAGGCGCCCGCCCGCCGTAGGCGCGCCTCGACGAGCTCCCGCATGCCGTCCCGCCAGCCGACCTTGCACGGGCCGGTGAGCGCCAGGCGCCTGGCGTTGTCGGCCACGACGCCGCGCTGGGCGCCGGGAGCCTCGTGCACCAGAACCGTCGGCGTCACGCCCAGCAACTCTCCGAAGTAGGCGCACCAATCCTGCGCCGTCACGGCCTCGTCGCCGCCCCAGTTGACGATCGGCGCGGGGACGGCCGCAGCGTCCAGCAGGGCGGGCAGCTGGTCGAAGATATCGCGGTTGTGGATCGGGCTGTAGGGGCTGGGGTCCCAGCGCAGGGTCACGGGCCGGCCGGCCCGGATGGCCTCGAAGTGGGTGACGGGCAGGCCGCCGTGCCCGGACTCGCCGTCGCCATAGGCCGCGTTCATCCGGGCGATGATGGTGGGCAGGCCGAGCTGGCGGGCGCACATGCGCGCGACGGCCTCCTCGGTGATCTTGGAGAGCCCGTAGGTGGCCATGCCCGGCAGTTGCGAGTCGCCCAGGGGGTCGGTTTCCAGGTACGGCCGCCAAGGGTCCTCATGGGGCTGATAGACGCCCGTGGTCGACATCACGAGGGCCGCCTTGGCCTTGCGGCAATGGGTCATCAACAGGCCCGTGCCTTCGGCGTTGACCCGCAGGGCCGCGTCGAAATCAGAGCCCGGAGCGATATAGGCGCCGATATGGAGCAGGTAGTCGAAATCGTCGGGCAGATCGCCGAACTCTCCGACGCCCAGGTCTATCCGCCGCGTGGTGATCCCCAACGCCTGGATCTTTTCCTCGTCGCCAGGATGGCTGAAGCGGGCGACGCCCCAGACCTCGTTGTCCTTGGCCAGTTCGAGGCTGAGCGGATAGGCGATGCTGCCCGCGGGCCCGGTGACCAGGATCTTCCTGTCCTTGAGCATCAGCGGATCCTCAGGCGGTCGTAGGCGGCGCGCAGCATATCGGGGATCGGCGCGGGACCATCGGCGTCGGCCACCACCATCACGGTCTGGGCGTAGAGGCCGGCGCGGCCGTGCTGACGGGCGATCTGGACCAGGGTGAAGGAGGTGCGCCCGATGTCCAGGATGCCGGTGCTGATCTCGACGGGCGCGGGGTAGCCCATCTCGCCGGCGTATTCGATGCTGAGCGCGGCGACCATGGCGCGCAGCTTTCCCTTGAGATCCGGCAGGTTGGCCGTGCGATTGAAGGCGGCGCGCGCCTCTTGCAGGAGCAGGGCGGCGGCGGCGTTGTTGACATGGCCCTGCATGTCCAGGTCGGCGAAGCGGGTCGCGATTTCGACCGTGACCGGAAATTCGGCGGCGTCCAGGCGTTTGCGATCGATCCGTGCCATGTCCGCTCCAGCTGGCCTGCCGCCTAAGGCTGGGCGACGTTTTCGTCCCATACCATCGGCAGGCGCGGCGTGACGATCCTGTCGCCCTGCTTGAGGCCGAGATCGTGCATCCAGCGGTGATAGATGCGCTGCTTGGGAAGCCAGCGGACGTCGTCGCCCAGGAAGCGGATCGTGAAGCTGCGCCGCGCGTGGTCGGCGGCCGAGCCGTAGGCGGTGTGCAGGGTGCGCGGATGGAAGACGATGGCGTCGCCGGGCTCGGCGTCCGTCTGGACGACCGGGAAGCGGGCGGGGTCGCCGTCCACGTCGGGCAGCGCGCCACCGGTCCAGAATCGCACGTCGTCGCCGGCCTCGCCGGGCTTCAGGAAGGTGGGATGGTACATGGGCCCATGGTGCGAGCCTTCGACGAAGCGCATGGCCCCGGTCTCGTCGCCGACCGGCTCCAGGCTGAACCAGACGCTGGAGAGCTGGCGGCCGCTGACCGGCCAGGTGGGTTCGTCCTGGTGCCAGCCGGCCTTGGGCGCGGCGCCGGGCGGCTCGGTGATCAGGATATCCTCGTAAAGTTGTGCGGTCGCCGAGCGGCTCAGCCGGGCGGCGGCCCGGGCGATCGGCGATTCGAACAGGAAGGCGCGGAAGCGTGCTTCCTCTTCCCACATCCCCGGACGCTGGGTCTTGGCTTTTTGGGGGCGGCCTTCCTCGACATAGGGAACCCAGGCCGTCTGAGCCATGTCGCCGTAGCAGTCCCGCAAGGCCGCGATCCACGCCGGCCCGATCAGCCCCCTGACGATGACGGCGCCGACGCGTTGGTAGGCGTCGATGACCGCCTCGTCGGGCCGGTCCGACAGCAGGTTTTCGGCGGCGATCTCGGGCGCGCGAACCGTCGGCATCGTGTCCTCCCGGTCTTCTTGGGCTCGTCCTTCAGTCGGGCAGGGGCAGGGCGCCATCGGGCGGCGTCGCGACCTCGGCCAGGTTGAGGGTCATCGAGACCATGTCGTAATAGCCCAGCACGCCGATGAGATCGATGACCCCTTGTGGTCCGAGGGCGGCCGTCGCCCGCGCGAAGGTGAGCTCCGACACGCGCCGGTCGGCGCGCAGCTCGGTGCAGAAATCGTAGACCGCCGCCTCGTCGTCGGCCATCGCTTCGGGCCGGCGGCGCGCCGCGATGTCCGCGGCGATCCCGGGGGCCAGCCCCGCTTGCAGCGCAAGGGCGTAGTGTGCGTACCACTCGTACTTCGCGTTCCAGTGCCGAGCGGTCGTCAGGATCGCCAGTTCGTTGAGCCTGCGGGGAACCGCCGATTGGAAACGCAGGTATTCGCCCAGGCGCTGCGCGCGTCCGGCGAACTCCGGGCTGCGCAGCCAGGCCTGGGCGGGGCCGCGCAGGCTGCCGTGGCCGGCCTGCATGGCGTCGGCGGCGGCCTGCTGCTCAGGCGTCATCTGCTCGCGCGTCAGCGCCGGGAAGCGCGCCTGCGCCATGACGTGCGGCGGCAGGCTACTTGAGGAGCACGGGAATGGCCGACATGCCCCGCTGCTCGAGGCCGCCGGTGAGGAAGGGCGCGGGCTCGTCCGGGTCCAGGCGCAGGTTGGGGAAGGCGTCCAGCATGGCGCCCACCGCCGACATGATCTCGGCCTTGCCGACGTTCATGCCCAGGCACTGGTGGGGGCCGACGCCGAAGCCCAGGTGGGCCTGCGGGCGGCGGTGCAGGTCGTAGGCGTCGGGGTTGTCCCAGCGGGCCGGGTCGCGGTTGGCCGCGGCCAGGCAGATCTCGAGCACGCCGCCGGCCGGCAGGTGGACGCCGCCCAGCTCATGGTCCTGCGAGACGAGGCGCGAGAACACCGGGTCGGTGGGGTTCCACCGCGCGCCCTCGTCGACCGCCCTCTCCATCAGCGACCGGTCGGCGCGGACCGCCTCAAGCTGCTCGGGGTGGGTGAGCAGGGCCCAGAAGGTGATGCCCATCTGGCGCCACGACGTGCCGCCGCCAGCCAGCAGGACCAGCCGGCAGTGGGTGGCGATCTCATTGTCCGTCAGCGGCCGCTTCGCGCCGTCGGGGAGTTCGAGCTCCTCGGCGATCAGCGCGCTCACCAGGTCGTCCCTGGGCTCGACGCGCCGGGCGGCGATCAGTTCGGAGAGCATGCGGGCGACAGTGGCGTAGGATTCCATCATCGTCTGCGGGGTCACCCGCCCGGTCGCCGAACCGCGCACCAGGGCGTTGCGGAAGGTGAGTGCGTCGTCGCCCTCCATGCCGACCGCGCGGGTGATGGTGTGCACCGGTATGCGGGCGCAGAGCTGCAGGTTGAGCTCGGCGCGGTCCTGCTTCTTCAGCCGATCGACCAGGGCCTCGACCATCTCGTCGATCCAGCGGGTGCGCCACCAGGTGAACGCCTTGGGCTTCAGGAACATCGGCTGGATGGTGGCGCGGTAGGACCGGTGGATCGGCTCGTCCATCGCCAGGATGCCCAGCATCGGCTCGTCGGACGGCGGGCCGACGTTCATGATGTGGTTGGACAGCCGTTCATAGTCGCGGAACGCCGCATTGCAGGTCTCGAAGTTGAAGGACGTGTAGCCGTCGCGGCCCACCGAGGCGCCGTGCCGGTGGTGCGGCGGCAGGCCCAGCAGTTCGCGCAGGAATCCCTTCTGCACCGGCGCCTTGTCCCGGAGCGCATTCATCGGGGGGTTCATGTCCTCCTCGACGAAATTGCCGGCGTGCTCCGCCTCGCGACGGACGTCGTAGAGCTCCTCGTAGAGAGTATCGTCTGCGTGAAGGACGTCGGTCATGGCGGGCTCGATCGCTGAATGGCGGAGAACGGAGAGTGCTGCAAATTGCGAAGACTAATTCTAGATACCGAATAGCCGCGATGGGTGCGGCAGGCAAGCTGGCCCTCGGGACGGCACCGGCATGGCGTCAGGCGTTTAGCCCGCCGTTCACGCTAATGACCTGGCCGGTGATCTTGGTCGCCCCCGGACCGCAGAGGAAGAGCGTGATCGGGGCGATGTCCTTGGGCGAGGGCAGGCCAAGGCCCGCGCGTGCCTGCGCCCTCAGGCCACGCTCGCCGACACTCGCCATGCGGTCGAACACCGGCGTGTCGAGGACGAAGCTCGGCGACATGCAATGGACGCGCACACCGTCCCGACCCACTTCCATCGCCAGGTTGCGGCAGAAGGTCATGATGCCGCCGAAGCATGCGCCGATGACGCTCTGGCGGGCCGAGGCGAACTTGCCGGCGTCGGAGGCGAAGGCGATGTAGGTCCCGCCCTGCACGGCGAGGTGGGGCATGGCCGCGAAGGCCAGTTCCTGGGCGACGCCCAGCACATACTGCGCCGCCATCCCGAAATTGCGCGGGTTGAGCTTGCGGAAGACCCCGGAGGTGTCCGGCGCGCCGGTGATCGCGCAATGGATCACCGCGTCGAGCCTGCCGCCCTCGGCCACCACCTTGCCGACTACCTCGTCGATCACGCCGGGCTGTCGGAAGTCGCCGGGGACCGCGATGTAGCGGGCGTTCGGCGCGCGGGCCTTCAGCCGCTCGATGGCGTTCTCCACCGTCTCGAGCCGGGAGCCATGCACGCCGACGACGGCGCCGTCCTCGGCGGCCTGGGCGGCGACTTCAAAGCCGATGCCGCCGGTGGCGCCGGTGACGAGGATTACAGCGCCCGGGGTGAGGTTAGACATTCGGCAGGTCTCCATTCGTGAAAGGGTGAGGCGCGGACCGCGCGGCTATTGCGCGGCTTCCGCCAGAGTGTCGGACCTGGGCCTCACGCCGATGGCGCCCGAAGCCGCGAGGCTGGCGATCCGCGCGGCGTCGTAGCCGAGCAGGGACAGCAGGACGTCTCCTGTGTGTTCGCCCAGCAGGGGCGGCGTCCCGTAGCGGCAGGGGGTCTCGCTGAACTGGAACGGCTGGGCGATGGCGGGGGCCGAGCCCGCGGTGGCGTGCGGAAGGGCGAACACCAGCCCGCGCTCCACGGCTTCCTCCGACATCAGCGCCTCGCCCGGGGTCCGGACGAGGCCACAGGGAATACCCGCGCGCTTGCAGCGTTCGGTCCAGACGGCGGCCGGCTGGCTCATGAAGACCGCGCCGAGCTCCGCCAGGAAGGCTTCGGAATTGCGCCTGCGGTCGAGCCCGGTGGCGAAGCGGGGGTCTTCAAGCCACTGCGGGCGGTCCAACACGTGCAGGCAAAGGGCCTTGTACATCTTGTCGTTGCCGGAGGTGATGGTCAGCCGCCCCTCGGCCGTCTCGAAGATTCCCGTCGGACCCGAGGTCTGCGGGACGTTCCGCGAGGGCTCGCGTCCGGTCGTCAGGAACTCGGCGCCCTTGAAGGAGAGGTTGGCGAGCGCGCTGTCGAACATCGCCACATCCACATGCTGGCCCCGGCCGTCGCGGGCCTTGGCCTGCAGGGCCGCCAGGATGCCGATCGTCGCGTTGAGCGCGGTGGTGGTGTCGGTGAAGGGGATCGCGCCCTGCACGGGCGAACCGCCCTCATAGGCGCTCATCCCGAGCACGCCGGCCTCGGCGCCCAGCGGCGTGTCATAGCCCGCGGCGTCGGCGTTGCGCCCGCTGCGGCCGTAGCCCGACACCGAGCAGTAGATCAGCTTCGGGAACTGCTCGCGGATGCTGGCGTAGTCCAGCTTGAAGCGGCGCATCACCGCCCCGCTGAAGTTCTCCACCAGCACGTCGGCGGTGGCGATCAGGTCGAGCGCGACCTGGCGTCCCTCTTCGCTCTTCAGGTCGATGGCGACGCTGAGCTTGCTGCGGTTCATGGACAGGAAGAACGAGCTCTCGCCGCCCAGCGCCGGGTCGGCACCGAGCAGGCGGGTGTCGTCGCCGCCGATCGGGTTCTCGATCTTGATCACCTCCGCGCCCAGGTCGCCCAGGATCTGGGTGGCGAAGGGGCCGGCCATGACCCGGGTGAAATCGACGATGCGGACCCCGCTCAACGGCGGGGCCGCCCCGGTCGCGCGTTGGAATGCGGGGAGCGTGGGTCGCGTGGCCGACATCTGTGTCGTCTCCTGATCTGCGTGACGCGGTGGGCGAGAGGGCGGGTTCAGTCCGTGGCCATCAGTTCGAGCAGGTTGCCGTCCGGATCGCGGAAATAGACGGACTGGGCCGGCAGCCCCCTGGCCGTGGTTCGCGGCGAGGGGCCCTCGATGATTTCGACGCCATGGGTCCCCAGGTGGGCCACGGCCGCCTCGATGGGGCCGCCCCAGGTGAAGCAGATGTCCACCGCGCCGGGCGTCGGCTTCCTGGCCACCAGTTCCACGCCGTTGCCCTGCTGGTGGAGGCTCATGCCGGTCTGGCCGCCCAGCACGATGCCCCGGACGAAGGAACGGCCGTTCGGCGCATAATCCCGGACGATCTTCACGCCGAACAGCCGGTCATAGAAGGCGCAGGCGGTGTCCATGTCGGCCACCGTGATGGCCACATGGTCGATGCCCAGCAGCAAGGCCGGCGAGGCGGTGGGAGACGGGGCGGCGCTCATTGGGGCCGGGCCTCGGTCGCCCAGCGCTCGCGGTGCGCCTTGATGGTCTCGGCGGCCTTCTCCCAGAAGGCCGGATTGTTCGCGTGCACCACGGAGTCGCGCAGGGGTTCGTTGCGGAACTCCAGCACCTCCACGCCCTCGTCGCCGACGGCGAAGGTGTAGGGTGTGCCGGCCGGCAGGAAGAACCCGTCGCCCTTGCGCAGGACTTCCTCGCCGATCTGCAGGGAGCCGGCGATCACCTCGTAGAGGCAGTCCGGGCCATGGGAGTGCCGGTAGAGCGGAAAGCCGCTCTTGAACCAGACGTGGATCAGGCTGAAGCCCGGCGCCTCGAAGACCAGCCGTGACTCCGCGCCGTCGCCCAGGCCCGCTTCGGCGAGCATGGCCAGGCCGGCGCGCGAGACGTCGGTGAGGCCGCCCTGTTTCGAGGCCTTGGTCTTCAGCGGCGCGTCGTCGCGCCGGAAAATCCTGAAGCCGCCACTGGGCTCGATGGCCGTGTTCGCGCCGTCCGGCATGGAAGCCTCCCGAAGTTGTTTGACGGCAACCAGCATCCTGGCCGCCGTCCCGTCAAGACCGGCTTAGGTCAGCGGAACGGCCGGGCGAAGGCGCGGATCTCGTCGATGAACAGCTCGGGGACCTCGTGCGCGGCGAAGTGGCCGCCCTTGGGCATCTTTGTCCAGCGGACGATATTGTACATCTGCTCGGCCCAGACCCTGGGCGTCGGGCGGATTTCGGCCGGGAATCGGGCGTGGCCCGTGGGGGTCTCGATCCGGTTCATGAAGCCGGCCATCGACGCGCGCCCCGGCCCGATGCCCTCGTAATAGAGGCGCATGGCCGAGTTGATGGTGCCGGTGATCCAGTAGAGCATGATGTTCTCGAGCAGCTGGTCCTTCGTGAAGGACATCTCGATGTCGTCGCCGCAGTCGCTCCAGGTCTTGAACTTCTCGACGATCCAGGCGGCGAGGCCGGCCGGTGAATCGGTCATGCCATAGGCCAGCGACTGCGGCTTGGTGCCCTGGATCGCCTGATAGCCCGCCTCGTGCAGGTCGTAGTTGCGCTTCCACTCCAGGTCGGCGCGTTCCTCGTCGGTGACGCCTTCCAGCGGATTGGCGGGATCGGCGGGCCGGCCGACGATCAGATTGATGTGCAGCGCGATCACCCGTTCCGGGTGGCTGCGCGCCATGCCGCTCGAGATCGCCGAGCCCCAGTCGCCGCCCTGGGCGATGTAGCGGTCGTAGCCCAGCAGCTCCATGATCCGCGTGTTCACGGCGGCCGCCTTGTCGATGTTGAAGCCCTTGTGCCGGGTGGGGCCGGAGAAGCCGTAGCCGGGGATCGAGGGCGCGATGACGTGGAAGGCGTCGCGCGGGTCGCCGCCGTGGCTGGCCGGGTCCGACAGCGGAGCGATGACATCCAGGAACTCGGCCACCGAGCCCGGATAGCCATGGGTGATGATCAGCGGGGTGGCGTCCGGCTCGGGCGAGCGCGCGTGGTAGAAGTGGACGTGTTCGCCGTTGATCTCGCTGGTGAATTGCGGAAACCGGTTGAAGCGGGCCTCGGCCGCGCGCCAGTCGAATTCGTCGCGCCAGTAGTCGCAGAGCGCCTTCACATAGGCGAGGTCGGAGCCGTAGTCCCAGCCGGCGCCCTCCAGCTGGTCCGGATAGCGGGTCCGCGCCAGCCGCGACTTCAGGTCGGCGAGGACCTCGTCGGACACCTCGCAGCGGAACGGCCTTGGTTCTTCCGACATGTCGCCTCCCTCAAAGTCTCATTCAGGCCGCCCGTCCGCGGACAGTCCGCCCGGTGTTCACGCCCCGCGCGCGGCGGCGCGGATCAGGTCCGCGCCCTTTTCGCCGATCATGATAGCCGGCGCATTGGTGTTGGCCGAGGGCATGGTGGGCATGATCGAGGCGTCCACCACCCGTAGCCCGCGAACGCCGCGCACGGCCAGCTTCGGATCCACGACCGAGCCGTCGTCCGCGCCCATCCGGCAGGCGCCCACCGGGTGATAGCCGATGCCGGAACCGTCACGGATCAACGTTTCCCATTCCGCGTCGTCCCTGGGCGGCTCCGGCGGGACATTGCGCCCGGTGATGTGGCTGGCCAGGGCCGGGGCCTCGAAGATGCGGTCGAGCGTGCGCAGGCCCCGGATCATGGCGGCCATGTCGTCCGGATGGCCGAGCAACCGGTGGTCGATCACCGGCTTTTCCATGGCGTCCGCGCTGCGCAGGCGGATCTCGCCGCGGCTTTTTGGCGTGGCGACGTTGGTGAACACGGTGAACCCCGGCCGCTTGCTCATGCCCTTCGTGTCGCCGCAGAACGGCGCGAAGGAGAACTTCACATCGGGATGCTCCAGGGCGGGGTCGGAGCGGACGAAGGCCATGGCGTGCACCGGCGCGGTGCTCATGACGCCCCGCTGAAGCAGGAGATATAGAGCCACGTTGCGGGCCAGATCCACCGGACCCAGCATGGTGTTGTAGGTGGGGATGTCGGCGAAGCGGCTGCTGGAATAGCTGGCGTGCTCCTGGAGGTTGCGACCGACTTCGGGTGCGTCGCGGCGGACCCCGATTCCCATCTCCCGCAGGTGGGAGCCCGCGCCGATGCCCGAGCGCTGCAGGATCGAGGGCGACATGAGCGTACCCGCGGCCAGGATCACCTCGGCGTTGGCGCCGTAGGTCCGCGGCTGGCCATCCACCAGGACGCGCACCCCGCAGGCCCGCTCGCCCTCGAACAGCACCTGGTCGGCCATGGCCCCGGTGACGATCGCGAGATTCGGGCGCCGGGCGGCCGGCTTCAGGAAGGCGCTGGCGGTGCTGCTGCGCGCGCCGTGGCGCTGGGTGACGATGTTGATGAAGGCGCCGTCGACGTCGCCCGCGCAATATTCCGGCAGGCGCCTGAGACCCGTCTGGACGCAGGCCTCGACGAAGGCGTCGGCCAGCGGATGCTTGATGCGCAGCGGCGAGACGCCCAGCGGTCCGCCCTTGGCGTGCGCCGGGGAGGGCTTGCCCTGGTAGTCCTCGGACTTCAGGAAATAGGGCAGCACCTCGTCCCAAGACCAGCCCACGCAGCCGTTGGCCGCCCAGTCGTCGTAGTCGTGCTTGTCGCCCCGGATATACATCATGCCGTTGATCGCCGAGCCGCCGCCCAGCGCGCGGCCGGCGTTCCAGGATCCGCGGCGGCCGTTCAGCGACGGGTCGGGCTCGGTCACGTGCATCCAGTCGACCGCCGGCTTGCCGAGCAGGGTGTAGGAGCCGGTCGGCATCCGGAACATCAGCCCTTCGCTGGGCCCGCCCGCCTCGATGAGCAGCACGGTCCGGGCCGGGTCTTCAGAGAGCCGGTTGGCCAGGACGCATCCCGCGCTTCCGCCTCCAACGATGATGTAGTCGGCAGCGTCCACTGGCTATTCCGTGCTGTGCCGCATCGCCGCGAGCTGGCGCCGGTAGCGGGTCAAGCGGAAGGGGATATTGTTCGAAACTGCTAAGCGCTGTTCGAAATGCCGTCAATCGCGACCTTCCGGCCGCCGGGCCGGATGCGGCCGCGGCATGACCCTTGTCGCGGCAAGGCTTGTGGACATGCCTTCGGATTCGCAATAGCGAACAAGGATGACCCGTCAATCCCCGGCCGTGGGACGCATAGTCTCCGTCCTCAACTTCTTCGTTGAGCACCCCCAGCAGGCCTTCACCCTTACCCAGATCGTCAATTCCCTGCGCCTCAGCCGGGCGACCTGCCACGCCCTGCTGATGAGCCTGGTCGAGGCCGATTACCTCTACCGTAATCCCGACAAGAGCTATGTCCTGGGGCCGGCGCTGATCTCGCTGGCGGTCAATGCGCAGCAGTATTTCACGCCGTTCACCGTCGCGCGGCAGGAGATGCGCGCGCTGGCCGACGAACTGGACGTGCTGGTCACCGCGCTCGCCCCCGAGGGCGACGAGGTGGTGGTCCGCGAGCGCGCCGCCTCGCGCACCAATCTGGGCTGGATGCCCCCGACGCCCCGTTATCCGATCTATCCGTGGGGCAGCGTGTTCCTGATGCCGTTGCCGGATGAAGAACTCGAAGCCGAACTCGACAGGATCAAGCCGCCGCTTTCGACCGATGGGCGGGAAGATGTGCGCAAGGCCGTACGGTTCGGCCGGCGGCACGACTTCATCGCCGTGCTGGCCCCGGACCACGAGGAACTCGCCCGGGAATGGCGGCCCAGCGGGCGCTTCATCGAGGACCTCGACCCCGGTCAGAAACACCTGCTGCGTTTCCTGGCCGCGCCGGTGGCCGACCAGCGCGGCCGCGTCGTCCTGGCGCTCACGCTCTCCAGGTTCACCCAGGTGATGAGCTACGACGAAATCATGGAAGCGGGGCGGCGTTTGCGCGCGGCCTGCGAGCGGCTCAGGACCTTCATGTTCGGCAAGCCGGACCCGCAGGCGTTGTAATATCGGGGCGGCGGCGTCGCCCTTGACGCCCGTTTTGCGACGCGCCTACATGCCGAACCAAAGTTCACCGTTTCGAACGGGTGAAAAGCCAGACAGGTGTGGGATGGACGCGCAGATTACGGCCTCGAACTTCAGCCTGTATATCGACGGGCAGCGCGTCGAAGGCGAGGGCGCCCCTCTCGTCGTCTATAATCCCGGGACCGAAGAGGTCATCGCCGAGTTCGCCGGCAGCTCGCCCGCGCAGGTGGAAGCGGCGATCAAGGCCGCCCGGCGCGCCTTCGACTCCGGGATCTGGAGCGGGCTTCCGGCCGCCGAGCGGATCGCCGTCCTGCGCCGGATGATGGAATACCTCGCCTCGCAGCGCGATCGGCTGGTCGACCTGGCGGTGCGGGAAGCGGGCTGTCCCGTGGGCTCGTTCCTGATGCACCCGCAGGTGCACGGGCCGCTGCAGCAGGGACTGGACATCCTCGACCTCTACGCGGCCCTGCCGTCGTTCGAGGAGAACCCGCTGCCGCTCAATGAGCGGACCACCTTCCGGGGCGGCGTGGTGCAGAGCCTGCGCCGCTATGAGCCGGTGGGCGTCGTGGCCGGCATCTCGGCCTACAACTTCCCGTTCAACACCAATGTCTGGAAGGTCATTCCCGCGCTGGCCACCGGCAACACGGTGGTCCTGCGTCCGAGCCCGTTCACTCCGCTCGCCGCCCTGATCTTCGGCGAGGCGGCGGCGGCGGCCGGCCTGCCCCCGGGCGTGCTCAATGTGGTGGCCGACGCCGGGGCCGAGGGCGGGGTCATCCTGTCGACCCACACCGATGTCGACATGGTCGCCTTCACGGGGTCCAGCCTCGTCGGCCGGCTGGTGATGGCCCAGGCCGCGCCGACCATGAAGCGCCTGCAGCTCGAACTGGGCGGCAAGTCGGCGCAGATCTTCCTGCCGGATTCGGCCGCCGCAGCCGGCGCCGCCGCGGCCGGCGTATGCCTGTCCCATGCCGGGCAGGGCTGCGCGCTGGGCACCCGCATCTTCGTTCCGGAGGCCGACAAGGCCTCGGTGCTGGCGGCGATGGCGGCCAGCCTGGCCAACGTCAAGATCGGCGATCCCTCCGATCCGGCCACCCAGCTCGGTCCGGTGATCAGCTCGGCCCAGCGCGACCGCTGCCAGCGCTACGTGGACCTGGCCGTCGAGGCCGGCGCCAAGGTCGTGGCCGGCGGCAAACGGCCCGCGTCACCCGCGAAGGGCTACTTCTTCGAACCCACCGTCCTCGACACGCCCGACAACAAGAACCCGGCGGCCCAGGAAGAGATCTTCGGCCCAGTTGTCTCGGTCATCGGCTACCGCGATGTCGACCATGCCGTGGAGATGGCCAACGACAGCCTCTACGGGCTTTCCGGCTATGTGTTCGGCAAGGACATGAAGCTGGCGGTCAGCGTCGCCTCGCGGATGCGCACCGGCACGGTCAACATCAACGGCGGCGCGCACAGCGCCTACGCCTCCAGCGGCGGCTGGCGGGCCAGCGGCGTCGGCCGCGAACGCGGGGTCGAGGGCCTGCGCATCTACCAGCAGATCCAGGTTCTCGGCATCCAGTCCGCCTGAGGACAGCACCCGAGGCGGCCAGACCAGCGGGCGCCGGGACGATAAAAGGATTGCGCCAATGCCTCAGGCGCAGCGCCGTAAGGGGGAAGTCTAGTGGCCGAACAGGCACTGCCGGGCGTGGCGACGCCGGCCGATCGAACCGTGGCGGATGCGCCGACCGGGGTCCAGCGCGCGACCCCGTACGCCTACTACGCCCTGCTGCTGATCCTGCTGGCGAACTTCTTCAACTACGTCGACCGCAGCGTCGTCTCGATCGTCGGCGCCCGCCTGCAGGCGGACCTCCACCTGAGCGACGCCCAGCTCGGCTTCCTGATGGGCACGGCCTTCGCGGTGTTCTACGGCGTGGTGGGCCTGGCCATGGGGCGGATCTCCGACGCCGTAAGCCGCACGCGCCTGATGGCGCTGGGGTTGGCCGTGTGGTCCGGAATGACCGCCGCGGCCGGGACGGCCTCGGGCTACGTGAGCCTGGCCTCGGCGCGGATGGGCGTCGGGATCGGGGAGGCCGTGGCCAACCCCTGCGCGCACTCGCTGCTCTCGGACTATTTCCCCCAGCGCAATCGCTCGGTGGTGATGGGCGTCTACATGCTGGGCGTCTACCTGGGCGGCGCGGCCTCGCTGATCATCGGCGGCCAGGTCCTGCAGCACTGGAGCACGCTCTGCACGACGCTCCCGTTCGACGCCTGCCGGCTGACGGACTGGCGAGCGGTGTTCCTGCTGGTGGGCTTGCCGGGCGTGCCCCTGGCGCTGCTGCTCGCGTCCCTTCGCGAACCGGCCCGGCAGACCCCGCCCAGAAAGATCGGGCTGCTGCCGCTCGTGGCGACGGAGATCTCAGCGGCGCTGCCCCCATTCACCCTCATCAACCTCTATCTGGCCGGCGGCGTCAGGCCGGTGGTCAGGAATCTGGTCTTCGCCGCGGCCCTGGCGCTGGGGGCGTGGGCCCTGACCGCGCTGATCGGCGACCCGTTCCAGTGGGCAGCGGTGGCGCTGGGCGCCTATTCGGTGGTCACCTGGGGCGCGGTCCTGCGGCTGCGCGACCCGCCGCTGCACGCCCTGACGTTCGGCTGCCCGACCTTCCTGTTCGCGATGACCGGCGGCGCGCTGCTCGCCTGCCTTTCGGGGGCGATGTCCGGGTGGGGCGCGCCCTACGTCATGCGCGTCCTCCACGCGAACCCGGCCGAGGCGGGCCTGGCCCTGGGCGTGACCGGCGCCATGTCGTCCAGCTTCGGGGTCCTCGTGGGCAGCTACATCACCGACATCTGGAAGCGCCACGACCGTCGCGCCCCGATCTGGATCTGCCTGATTTCGCTGTTCGGCCCGATCCCGGCGATGGTGGTCGCGCTCCATGCGCCGGACCTGCAGGGCTATGTGGCGGCCTACGCGGTCTTCAACGTGCTGGTCATGATGTGGAGCGCCACGCTGGCCGCGCTCGTCCAGGACCTGGTCATGCAGCGCATGCGCGGCACCGCGGCCGCGGCGCTCTCGCTGGTCATGATCCTGATCGGATCCGGCGTTGGCCCCTACATGGTCGGCAAGGTCAGCACCATGACGGGCTCGCTCACCACCGGGATCTACAGCATCCTCGCCGTCGTGCCGATCTCGGCCGTCCTCCTGCTGCTTGCGGCGCGGCGCCTGCCGGGCGAAACGATGGACGCCCGACGCGCGCGGGCGGCGGCGGCGGGCGAAGTCCTCTGACCAAGCCGCGACGCCTCAATTCATTCACCTGCTCCGCTTGAGCGGGCAAATAAGGGACAACGACCATGACCGACGCCAGCACGCCCGGCGGCAATCCAGAGATCGTCCTGCTCGGCGACGAGCATGTGCGGCGCTACATCGAGACCGACGGCGAGGTGGGCTACATGTGGAATGGCTCGCCGATCATCCTGGTCACGACCACGGGGCGGAAGTCCGGCCAGCCCAGGACCTTCCCGATCATCTTCACCCCGGTGGGCGATTCCTTTGTGATCATGGCCTCGCAGGGCGGCTCGCCGAAGCACCCGGCCTGGTACCTCAATATCCTCGACAACCCGAACGTGAAGCTGCAGGTCAAGGGCCGGAAGTTCGACGGCGTGGCGCGCACCGCCGTCTCACCCGAGCGCGAGGCGCTGTGGGCCGAGGCGATCAAGGGCTGGCCGCGCTACGACCTCTACCAGTCGCGGACCGAGCGGCAGATTCCCGTGGTGGTTCTGGACCCGGTGAAGTAGGCGCCGGCCAACGAAGCCCTGTCCGACAGACTGTTTAACCGCCCGAGCGTGGAGACGCCGATATGAGCTACATCCGATATTACGTCATGCAGTCGAAGCCCGGCGACATGGCGCAGCTGAACAAGGCCCTGGTCGCCCTGAAGGCCGCCGTCGCGGTGCAGCCCGGCCTTCTGAGCGTGAACATGTACAAGGACCTCGAAGACGCTGAGAAAGTTCACTTCGTCGAGCACTGGGACGGCAAGGAAAGCCACGACAAGGGCGCCAAGGCGCTGCCGGATGCCGTCGTCAGCCCGATGGGGGCGCTGATGGGCGCGCCGCCTGTCCGCTACACCTTGAGCGAGATCTAGGGCTTTCTGTGCCTGGAAACATGAAGAAAGACGGGGTTTGAGATGTCTGGTGTGATCGTGGCCCCCCGGGTGCGCGACCTTGAGACCCTGGCGGGGCAGCTCTCGGCCTGGCTCTTGCCGCGCCTGCCGGGCGCCAGCGACCTGCGCATCGAAAACCTGACCTATCCGCGCGGCGCGGGACGGTCGCATGAGACGATCCTGTTCGACGCCGTGTGGACCGTGGACGGCCAGCCCAGGCAGCAGGGCATGGTCGTGCGGATCAAGCCCAGCAGCGACCACCTGGTCTATCCCGACGACCTGTTCGACGAGCAGCACCAGCTCATGAGCGCGCTGAGCGCCGGGGGCCATGTCCCCGTGGCCAAGCCGCTCTGGGTTGAGCAGGACCCGAGCTTGCTTGGCGCGCCGTTCTTCGTGATGGAGAAGGTCCTTGGCCGCGTGGCGGTGAGTATCCCGCCCTATTCCAGGGAAGGCTGGCTGGCCGACGCGACGCCGGCGCAGCGGGCCAAGGTCTGGGAGAATGGGGTGCGGGCCCTGGCTTCCATCCAGAAGGTCCCCGTGGCGGACCTGGGTTTCCTGGCGGGGCCTGACGGGCTCACGGGACTCGAGCAGGAGTTCGCCAAGTACGTGCGGTTTCTGGCGTGGATCGGCGGGGGCGAACGTTGGCCCGTGCTGCAGGCCGCGCTGGAGAATCTGCGCGCCCGCTGGCCGAAGAACCAGCCGGCCGGCCTGGTCTGGGGCGACGCGCGTCTGGGCAATCTGATGTTCAACGACCACTTCGAGGTTGTCGCGATCATGGACTGGGAGCAGCCCTCGCTGGGCGGCGCGCTCAACGACCTGGCCTGGTGGACGGTGATGTCGGCCAACATGCATGAAGCGATGCCGGGCCGGCCGCACATGGAGGGCATGGGCACGCGCGAGGAGACCATTCAGCTCTGGCGCGATGTGACCGGCATCTCCACCGACGACCTGGACTGGTATGTGGACTTCACGCTCGTGAAGGTCGGCTGTCTGTCCACGCGGGTGCCGGGCACGCTGACCAATGCGCCGCCGCCGGACCATTCCGGCCTGGCCAAGGCGCTGGGCCTCTCCGTCGGCGCCTGAGTTCTACGCCGGGCGCACGACCGAGCCCGGCATGCGGCCGGTCAGCTCGCCCTCCAGCACGATCGGCTGGCCGTTGACGATGGTCGCGTGGACGCCGCGGCCATAGGCCTTGTAGCGGCCGACGCCGCCCGGCAGGTCGCGGACGAACTCCTTGCGCCAGGGGCCGATGGTCTCCGGATCGAAGATCATCATGTCGGCCCAGCCGCCCACCTGGATGGTCCCGCGGTCGTTGAAGCCCAGCAGGGCGGCGGGCACCTGGGTGATCTGCCGCACACCTTCCTCCAGCGACCAGATCTCGCGGTCGCGCACCCACGATCCCAGGAAGTAGGAGCTCCAGTCCGACTGGTCGTCCTTGGCCAGGTGCGCCCCGCCGTCGGAGGTGCCCACGATCATCCGCGGGTCGCGCTGGGCGACCTCCACGGCGGCCGACCAGTCCGGCGTCTCGCTGCGGTAGCGCATCTTGGTCTCGAAATTGTCGGCGAGCGCCAGGTCGAGGGCGAAGTCGCCGGGCGCGACCCCCTTGGCCTCGGCCAGCTCCGCCATGCTGCGGCCCTCGAACTCCGCGCTGGGCAAGGTGACGGAGGTGTCGAGCCAGACGGTGTGCCACTGGGGCGCGGGCAGGGTGGTGCCCTTGGAGGGGTCGCGGTTGTAGTTCTCGATGGCGAAGCGCAGTTCGTCGCGCGCTTTGGGATCGCGCAGGAGGGCCGCGCGCTCCTCGATCGGCAGGCGGGTCATGCGGTGCCAGCTGGGGGCGCCGACCCACATGTGGTTGGTCTCGTTGAAGGCCAGCGCCCGGTCGAAGGGCCTGGCGATCAACAGGGAATAGACCGGGGCGCCGATCCGCGTCGCCTCGTCCAGGAACTTGACGGCGCGGGCCCAGCCGGACGTGGGGGCGTCGACCTTGCCGCGCCCGCCCAGGCCCTGGATGATGATCGGCACGCCGGCCCGCTTGCCGATCTCCAGCAGGTAGTCGTAGTCGGCTTCCTCCAGGCCGCTGACGGCGCCGGCCGGCAGGAAGCAGATCGAGCCGGAGCCGAAATCGCCGACCGCCTCGGCCAGGGCGTAGACCTCTTCCTTGGTGGCCAGCCGGGACGGCACGGGCCGGCCGTGGATGTCGTTGTGGGTCGGCGCCATCGACGAGGAGAAGCCCGCCGCGCCGGCCTCCATGGCCTCCGTCACCATGCGCCGCATGGCCTGGATCTCGTCAGGGGTGGCCGCGCGCTTGATCGAGTCCTCGCCCATCACCCAGCGGCGGATGTTGGAGTGGCCGACGTAGCAGGCGAAATTGACCCCCAGCTTGCCCTTCAGCGTGTCCAGGAACTCCTCGAAGGTCTCGAAGTCGTCCCAGGTGACGCCGCTGAAGGCGATGGGGTCCATGTCCTCCACGCTGGCGAAGATGTCGGCCATGAACGCATGGTCGTCGCGCCTGACGGGGGCGACCGAGAAGCCGCAGTTGCCGGCGAGCACGGTGGTCACGCCGTGGAAGCACGACATGGTCGCGTAGGGGTCGAACGTGATCTGCGGGTCGTAGTGGGTGTGGGCGTCGACGATGCCCGGCGCCACGATCCGGCCCTTGGCGTCGATCTCCTCCTTGGCGGTGTCGCCGTCCAGCTTCCCGAGCTTGGCGATCCGGCCGTCGCGAACGCCCACATCGACGCGCCTGCGCGGCAGGCCGGTGCCGTCCACGACAAACCCGTTCCGCACGATGAGATCGTACTCCACCCTTACCTCCCTTTCGGATTGGGCCGGTTATCGGCCTTCGCGGCCGCGGTCCGCTTCCGGTTCTCGTCTTCCAGGCCCGGGAAGCGCCGTGGCGGCTTCCCTGGCGGCAATGCTCACAGCTTCAAGACGAATTGCAAGGCGATAGCCGAGCGTGGTTCGCGAAATTTCTTTCGTCATTGGGGCGATCCCCTCGGCGAATGCTTCATTTCTCGCCGCCGACTGGGTATGGTCGGGTTGCTGCTCTTCGGACGCGGACCGGGGTTGCGCAGCGATCAAGTCCGACGCCTGCGGCGCGGATGGGCAGGGCCAGGCGGGCCGCGCCCACCGGGAAGGAAACGAACAGGATGAGCCAGACAACGCAGCTGATCGACGCGGACGCCCACGTCCTGCCGCCCGCGACCTTCTGGGACGACTACCTGCCGGCGGGCTTCGCCGGCAAGGGGCCGCAGATCGAGGAGGGCGGTCCGGGCGAGGACCACGACTGGGTGGTCTTCGAAGGCACCCGCAAGCCGCTCAACGTGCTCTCGTCTGTCGTGGCCCAGGGGCGCAATTTCAAGCCAAACGGCCGCCGCTCCGACGTCCAGGCCGGCAGCTGGGAGCCGGCCGCCCGCCTCGTCGACATGGATCGCGACGGGGTCACCAGCGCCGTGCTGTACGGCGGCGGGCCGCTCGGTACGGTAGACAACGACCTCTATATCGCCAGTTTCCAGGCCTATAATCACTGGCTGGCGGATTTCTGCAGCTATGACAGCAAGCGCCTGGTGGGCGTCGCCTACCTGCCGATGCAGAACGTCGACCAGTCCATCGCCATGCTGAAGGACGCCGCCAAACGCGGCCTGAAGGGCGTCAACATCCCGGCCTTTCCGCAATCCTCGAAAAGCACCGGCGGCGGCGGCTTCGCGGCCCAGGTCCTGGCGCTGAGCGGCGATCCCGACGGTCCGCGGCAGTACGACAATCCCGAGTTCGATCCGTTCTGGAAGGCTTGCGTCGATCACGACCTGGCGGTCACCATCCACCTGGGCGCGCGGGTCGCGCGGCCGGGCCAGAACCGCTTCCTGCCGAACCTGGTGATGTCCAAGGTCTGCATGGCTGAGCCGATCGCCATCATGATCTTCGGCGGCGTCTTCGATCGCTTCCCGACCCTGCGGTACGGGGCCATCGAGAGCGGCGTGGGCTGGATGGCCTGGATGGCCGAGTACATGGACGACATCTACAACAACCAGAAGCACTGGCTGCAGCTTGAGCTCAAGCACAAGCCCAGCGTCTATATGGACCAGAACATCTATGCTTCGTTCATCCGTGATCCGGTGGGCGTGAAGAACCGTCACCTTCCAGGCGGGCGCAACATCATGTGGTCGACGGACTATCCGCACTCCGAGACCACCTGGCCGGAGTCCCAGGCCAACCTGGAGCGGCATTTCAAGGGGCTGAGCGAGGAAGAACGGCGTCCCATCGTCCGCGACAACGCCCTGCGGTTCTACGGCCTGTCCGCCTAGGCGCAAGGCCGCGCGGCCAGCGTTCGAGCGACCATGGACAGTGACCAACAGGGGGGCGGGCCGCCCATCGCCTGGCCCGTCCGTGTGAAGCATCCGGGCGACCGCCGCAGCCTGTCGCGCTCCGCCACCCGCGCCCTCGACGTCCTGGAGCATTTCGGCCAGGTGCGGGCGCCGTTGCGGGCCGTTGACATATCCCGGGCGCTCGGCCTGCATCCCTCGACCACCAACCAGCTTCTGAAGACCATGGTCGGGTCCGCCCATCTGGTCTTCCACGCGGAGACCAAGACCTATCTGCCGTCACACAGGCTGGCGCAGTTCAGCGCCTGGATCCTGGGCGCATACGGCGATGACGAGCGCCTCCAGGGGCTGGTCCGCGAGGTACAGGCCGCGGCCGGCGGGGTCGTCACCCTGACCACGGCCAACGACGTCTTCATGCAGATCGTCGAGCTGGCCGGCAGCGGGCCGATCGGCCGCCCGACGGAGCGGGGCCTCAGCGTCTCGATGTTCGGCTCGGCGATCGGCGCGGCCTATCTGTCGACCCTGGTTGACGCGGAGATCGCCCGGCTGGCGGGACGCGCGCGGATCGCGGCGGGCGACCTGCCGCGCGTGCTCGACGAAGCGGCCCGCATCCGGGCCGGCGGGTTCGCCGAGGCTCCCAGCCCCGACGGCGCCATCTGGTCGATCGCCACGCCGCTCCCCGCCAGCGCCTTCCCGGCGCCCCTGGTCATAGGCCTGGCCGGCCCCGTCGATCAGGTCCGGGGCAATGTTGTCGCCTTGCAGGAGCTCATGCGAGCGGCGATCGTCCGGTGGATCTCGCGGGACATTCCGTGCTCCCCCTGACCACGCTTCGCGCTGGGGGAGGACTTTGCTTCGCTGTCCCTAAGCCCGACGCCCTGTCACCCCGTCGATGAACGTCGCGACCTCGTCGAAGGTCTGGGTGGCGCCGGTCAGTTCGAAGCCGCGCGTCACGGCCACGTGTTCCATGCCGGGGATCGCGCTTAGGCTGGTCTTGACGCCGGCGGCCAGGAGCGCCGTGTGGAAGCCGCGCCCGTCGTCAGCCAGGACCTCGCCTTCGCCGATGCTGACGAAGGTCGGCGGAAAGCCGTTCACCGGCCCCAGGAGGGGCGAGGCGAGGGGGTCGTTGGGCGACATGCCCTGCAGGTAAAGCTCGGCGGCCTGCTCGGCCGAGTCCCGGGAGAACAGCGGGTCGGTGGCGGCGTTGGTTTCGTAGCAGGGGCTGGAGACGGTCAGGTCAAGCCAGGGTGAAAGCAGCACCAGGCCGGCGGGCGGCGCGCCCTCGGCCACGGCGAGTGCGGTGACGCTGGCCGCCACGCCGCCGCCGGCTGAGTCCCCGGACAGGATCAGCGGGCCCGCGCCCTGCGCCTGCAGCGCGCGCAGCACCGCACGGCCGTCGGCGATCCCGGCCGGAAAGGGATTTTCGGGCGCCAGGCGATAGGCCGCGGCGAGCACCGTCACCTGGCAGCGTTCGGCCAGGGCGGCGGCGAACTTCGCCACCACCTCGGGCGCGCCCAGACGGAAGGCGCCGCCGTGGAAGTGCAGCACGACGCCGCGCGACGGGCCGGGCGGCTCGAAGCGCAGGGTGCGCACGCCGGCGATGGTCTCGGTGATGGGGGGCGGGTCGGTCCGCCACAGGCCGGCCGCCGCCGCGGCGGCCAGTCCGCCACGCCGCTCGACCAGGTCCGCGGCGGCGGGATGGCCGATCCGCTCGGGCGGCAGGGTAAGGCGCGTGTCGGTCGTCATGGTCAGCCCGCCGTCTCGTCGATCACGCCCTGCCGCCGGGCGTTGGTGTTCCCGGTCGCGAACACGGTCGCCGCCGAGAAGCCCCCGTCGACCGCCAGGGTCTGGCCGGTGACATAGGACGACATGTCGGAGAGGAAGAAGACGATGGCCTTGGCGATCTCGTCCACCTCGCCCCGGCGCTGCATGGGCACGCCGGACATCATGCGCCGCTCGGTCTCCACATCGGTGAAGGGGATGCGGGGGGTGACCACCCCGCCGGGGGCCACGATGTTCACGCGGATGTTCTGTTCCGACCATTCCACGGCCATGGTCTTGGCCAGGTTGATCAGGCCGGCCTTGGCCGCGCCGTAGGAGGCGTGGTTGGGCGCCGAGCGGATGCCGTCGACCGAGCTCACGCAGACGATCGATCCCGGCGCCTGGCGGGCCAGCAGGCCGCGAGCCACCTCGCGTGCGGCCAGGAAGAAGTAGCGGAGGTTCCGGCTGTGGTCGGCGTCCCAGGTCTCCATGCTCATGTCGAGCAGCGAGCCCCAGCCGGCCATGCCGATAATGCTGGCCATCCCGTCCAGCGGGCCGAAGTCGCGCTCGATCCTGGCCAGGCCCGCGACCAGGGCCTCGTCGTCGGTCACATCGAAGATGAAGGGCTGGGCGACGGCGCCGCCCTTGACGGCCTCCGCCGCCACCCGCTCGCCGCGCTCCTGGGAATTGTCGACCACGGCGACGGCAGCGCCGAGTTCGGTGAGCCGGCGCACGGTGGCCTCACCCATGCCGCGTCCGCCGCCGAGGATGGCGATCCGCTTGCCCTCAAGGCCGAACATCGAAGACATCGGATTCCTCCCCCGGTGGATAGGCTTCGTGCGGAGCGCGCCCGCCGATCTGGCGTCGGCGGTGCGCGTTCCAACCGATCAGGTCGCGGTCTTCTCGGCTTCGCGGATCGATTGCGTGAGGCCGGCTGCGGCGCGGTTGGCGCCGCGCTTCTGGAGCTCGGGGATCACGTGCTTGCCCAGGAGTTCGATCGACTTGAGCACGGCTTCATTCGTGAGATAGCCGAAGTTGATGTAGCAGAGCACCTGGTCGACGCCGGCTTCCTCGTACTTGATGAACTTCTTGATGCACTCGTCCGGCGTGCCGACGATCACCATGTCTTCCTTGTCGAAGGTGGTGATGTCGAAGTCGCCGCGGGCCTGAGCGGCCAGGAGGGGGAAGGCCGCGGCCTGCTCCTCGGGCGAGCGGTGGTCCATCTCCCACTTCAGGGTGAACTCGGCGATGCCCTTGTACCACCACCACATGGACTCCCAGAGCTTGTTCTTCTCGAAGTCCTCGCGGGACTCCGCGCAGTGAACCAGGGTGTAGATGCCGACCTTGTTGGTGGAGACGCTGGTCAGCGGCTTGGCCGTTTCCTGGGCCTTGCGGTAGATGTCGATCAGCGGCTTCAGCTTGCTGAGCGGCTGCATGATGGCGAAGCAGAGCAGGCCGCAGGCGTCCTCGCCGGCGATCTGGGCGCTTTCGTTGCTGACCCCGGCCATCCAGGCCGGCGGATGCGGATCCTGCCAGGGCTTCGGCGTCAGCATCCGCTTGGGGAAATCGAGGAACTCGGAGTGCTCCTCGTAGTATTCCTGCTCCCACATGCCGACGACGGTGCGGGCCGCGGCGCGCAGTTTTTCCTTGCTGCGCCCGCGGTCGACGCCAAAGGCGATCTGCTCCATCGGCGTGGAACGGCCCATGCCCCAGACCACCCGGCCCTTGGACAGGACGTCGACGGTCGCGACGGCTTCGGCGATCCGCGCGGGGTGGTTGAATTCGTGCGGCATCAGGGCGACGCCGAAGCCGAGCTTGATGTTGGTGGTGATCTGCGAGAGCGCCGCCAGGACCGCGGTGTTGCACGGCATGTGCGAGCGGTTCTCCCGGAAGTGGTGCTCGACGCACCAGACCGTGTCGAAGCCCACCTTGTCGGCCGCGACGATCTGCTCGATGCATTCGGCGTAGGCCTGCCGTTCGCCCAGGCGCTGGCCCCACGGGTGCGGCTTGTCCCAAGGCTGCGGAACGTCGATTTCGTAAAGCAGGCCCAGATCCATGTTTCGCTCCCTGAAGCTATGTTGCCGCGATCTACGCAAGCGGGGCGAACCCAGGCAAACGGAAACCGCGATTCCAGAGCAAATTCGGATATATGGAAGGTATATCCGTATATACGGATGCCCGATGGGCCGGTTTATTCAAGCCTGACCTGCGCCCTTGCGCCTGATGACCGGGCGAGTACGGTCTGATCCAAAGACCATGGGGGAGGGACATAGACCATGACCGATATGAGCCGGTTTGTCGGCACCTGGAGCCTTTTGGCCATCGAGAGCAACGTCGGTCGCCAGGGGAGCGGCAAGCCCAAGGGTCAGATCATCTACGACGCTGGAGGCAACATGTCGGCCCATGTCGTGCTGCCGGCGGGCGAGGACGGCGCGCCGCCGCCGCCCTACGCGGGCTATTTCGGCACCTATACGGTGGACGAGGCCGGCTCGACGATCACCCACCATCGGGTGGCCAACACCAATCCCAATGCGCCGAAGGACGTGACGCGGGAGTTCCGCTTCACACCTGAAGGCCATATCGTCCTGACGCCCAGGGAGAACCGGGACAACAGCCTCACCTTCGAGCGGATCAGCAAGTAGGGCTCAGCCCCGCTTCAGCAGCAGCGCCCCGTAGCCGAAGCCGCCGTTGACGACGACGGAGACCTTGGCGTTGGGGACCTGCCGGGCGCCGGCCTTGCCGAACAGCTGCAGGCAGGCCTCGTGGGTATGGCCGTAGCCGTGCAGCCGCCCCGCCGAAAGCTGGCCGCCGCTGGTGTTCATCGGCAGCTCTCCGCCCCGGCCGATGCGGCTCCCGCCCTCTACGAAGGCGGCGGCCTCGCCGCGCTTGCAGAGCTGGATGGCCTCCAGCCAGAGGAGCGTGATGATCGAAAAGCCGTCGTAGATCTGCGCCACGTCGACGTCGGATGGCTTGAGGTCGGTGCGCGACCACATCATCTCGCCTGCCTTGTCGGCGGGCAGGGATGTGAAGTCGCCCTGGTGGAAGCCGATGCCCTGGCCGCTCATCGACATGCCCATGGCCTCGATCTCGATCGGCGCGCGGGGCAGGTCGCGGGCTGCGTCGCGGTGAGAGAAGATGATCGCCGTCGAGCCGTCGATGGGCACGTCGCAGTCGAAGAGCCGGAGCGGGTCGGTGATCATCCGCGAGGCCATGTAGTCGTCGATGGTGATCGGCGTCTTGTAGATGGCGTTGGGATTCAGCGCGGCCATGGTGCGGCCGTTGACGGCCACGGCGCCCAGCTGTTCGGAGGTCGCCCCATATTTCTTGAAGTAGGCCTGGGCGTAGAGGCCATAGATGTTGGACGCCGAGAGACCGTTGAACGGCACCGCCCAGGCCATGCCGCCGTGGACCCGCGATCCGGCCTCGCCGCCCATCAGGTTGGAGTGGCGCGCGTGCGCCCGAACGCTGGCCTGGCCGAGGGTGCGGAACACCAGGACGTGCCTGCACAGGCCCGAGGCCACGGCCTGGATGGCGCTGATGATCGCGCTCATGTGGGCGTGGCCTTCGGTGGAGGCCCCGACCCAGATCGGATTCAGGCCACAGGCGAACATGGTCTCGGTCGCTCCCACCGGGGAGAAGCCGGGCGGCGCCGACATGGGGCCCGGAAAGGTGGTGATCCCGTCGATCTGGTCGGGGGTGAGGCCCGCGTCGGCGATGGCCTGCAGGCAGGCGTCGACGGTCAGCGCCAGCGGGGTCTTGGAGGCGGGGCGGCCCACCTCGGACTGGCCCACGCCGGTGATGCAGACCTGCTTCTCGGGATAACGGTCAGTCGCCACGCTGGCCTCCGAGGGGCTGGAACAGGGGCAGGAAGACCTCCTCCTGCTGCTCGAAACAGACCTCCACCGGCATGCCGATGTAGACGTCCTCCACGGGGCATCGCGTGACGTTGGTCAGCACGTAGAGCTCGGGCTGTTCCTCCAGCTCGACGGCGGCGAACACATAGGGGACCGCCAGGCCCTGGACCCATTGCTGGCGGTTGATGGTGTAGCTCGCCACGCGGGCCTTGCCCGACACCGGGTGCGGCGCGACGGCGCCGGCGCATGACGGACAGCGGGGCAGGGGCGGGTGGATGTAGTGCTCGCAGGATAGGCAGCGGCAGATCAGCAGGCGGCCTTGCGCGCCGGCCGTCCAGAAGAAGGCGGAGTCGCCTTCGACCGCCGGAAGCTGGCGCACGGCCGGGCTTGGCGGCGGGGGTCTGTCGAGAGCCAAAGGTTCCTCCGGGCGGCCGCTTGCGAAACCGTCGTTCGCTATCCCGTAACTGAAGCCGTCATTGGGGGATGTCAACGCGCGGCGCGGCCGGCCTGGAAGCCGTCGCGCCGCGCATCGCGGATCAGGTCAGGAGCACGGGCACCGCGGTCATGCCGCGGCCTTCCAGGTGTCCCATCAGGGCCGGCTCGGGCGCATCAGGGTCTCGGCGGACGTTCGGGAAATGGTCAAACAGCGCATTAATCGCGACCATCATCTCCGCCTTGGAAACGTTCATCCCCAGGCATTGGTGGGGGCCGATGCTGAAGCCCAGGTGGCCGATGGCGGGCCGATGCACGTCGTAGGCGTCAGGGTTGGTCCAGCGCCTGGGGTCGCGATTGCCTGCGCCCAGGCAGATGTCCACGACCGAGTTCGCCGGGATCGCCACGCCGTCCAGGACCGTGTCCGCGGTGCTGACGCGGGAGAAGTAGGGGTCGGTCGGGTTCCAGCGCAGGGATTCCTCGATCGCCGGCTCGACCAGCTTGCGATCGGCCTTCACCGCCGCCAGCTGGTCGGGATGGCTGAGCAGCGCCCAAAGGGTGATGCCCAGCTGGCGCCAGGTGGTGCCGCCGCCGGCCAGGATGATGAGCTTGCAGTTGGCCATGATCTCATGGTCCGTCAGCGGCCGGGTCGAGCCGTCCTCCAGCTCAAGCTCGGTGGCCACGAGGCCCGAGACCACGTCCTGGCCGGGCTCGGCCCGGCGACGGGCGATGAGGTCGCCCAGCAGGGTCTCGATGATCTGGGATGCGCCCAACTTCTCCTGCGGCGTGCCGCGGTTGGCGCCCATCAGGGTCATCAGGGCTTCGCGGAAGGTGAGCGCGTCCTGGCCGTCCATGCCGATGCCCTGGGTGACCACCTGCATCGGCAGCCGTGCGCAGAACTGCTGGTTCAGGTCCGCGCGCTCTTCGCGACGCAGGCTTTCGATCAGGGTCTTGACGATGTCGTCGATCCACCGCTCACGCCACCAGGTCAAGGCCTTGGGCTTGAGGAACAGGGGCTGCAGGGTCGCGCGGTTGCGGCGGTGCTCGGCGCCGCCCATCTCCAGGATGGAACCGCCGAACGTCGCCTGGACGCTGGCCATCTCCTTGTAGAGCTTGGAGGAGAAGACCTCATTGTCACGGAAGGCGGCGTTGCAGGCGTCGAAGGAGAACACGGAATAGCCCTGCTTCGGGGTCGCGTACCTGTTGTGGTGCGTATCCGGCAGGCCCATCAAATCGCGCAGGTAGCCCGGATGGACCGGCGCACTCTCGCGCAGCGACCCGAACTTCCCGTTCATGTCGGCCTCGATGAGGTGCCCGGAGTTGAGCCCCTCCAGACGGACGTCGAACATCTTCTTGTATCGGGGATCGTCCGCGATGACGGCGTCAGACATAGGGTTCCTCCACTGTTGAGCCTCCGGGCGGGTCACGCCCGGGGCCGTCCTCGCCGCGCTTTCTTGCGGTCCAGGACGTCTGAAATCCTGTCACGGTCGCGCGCATCGCGCCATGACCAAGCCAGGGGCGCGCCGTCCCGGCGCGCCGCCTGAGTCCGCCGAAGTCCATATATCGAAACCGACGTTTCAAATAGCGAAAGGATCGGTGCGCCGCCCGTCCGCCAAACCACTGGCCGGCGCTCGATGGCTGCGCCACACTGGCCCTGGGGATGGAGCAGATCGATGAACGAGAAGAACCCGACACGCCGGGCGGCGTTGGCCATCGGCGCCGCGACGGTCGCGGCCGCCCACCTGGCGCCGGACGCCGCGCTGGCCGCGGTTGGCGCGTCCGATGCCGGGAACAAGCTCGTGCAGGACCCTCGCATCGATCCGCGGATCAAGGCTGTCTACGGGAATTTTCCGCCCACCCGCTTTCCGGACGTGCCCAACCGCGAGGCCGGCCTGGAATGGGACAGGCAGGACCAGGCCAAGGCCAAGGGCCAGCCCTCCATCATGCGGCGCCCGACGGTCGACTACGAGGCGGTCGTGCCTTCCACGGGCCTGGCGATCCGGACCGAACACGTCGTCTCGTCACCCGACGGCAATACGATCAACCTGCTGACCATGGTCCCCGAGGGGCCGGGCCCGTGGCCCTGCGTCTACTACATCCACGGCGGCGGGATGATCATCTCGTCCTGCTATGACGCGAGCTTCCAGGCCTGGGGACGCCAGCTCGCCCACGCGGGCGTGGCGGTGGTCATGGTCGATTTCCGCAATGCGCTACGGCCCTCCTCGGTCCCGGAGATCGCGCCGTTCCCCGCCGGCCTGAACGACTGTGTCTCGGGGCTGCGCTGGCTGCGCACGAACACCGCCAGGCTCAACGTGGACCCGAACCGGATCATCGTCGCCGGCGAGAGCGGCGGGGGCAATCTGTCGGTGGCCACCGCCCTCAAGCTCAAGAGGGACGGGGACCTCAGGATCATCCGGGGGGTCTTCGTGATGTGCCCCTATCTGGCGGGCGCCTGGCCGCTCGAGCCGGGCTCGTCGGCCCTGCTGAACGACGGGATCCTGATGGGCGCGCACTCCAACTTCAACCAGATGGTCTATGGGATGGAGGCGTTCCAGCAACGCAATCCCCTGGCCTGGCCCGGCTTCGCCGCCGAGGCGGATGTGACGGGCTTTCCGCCGGTGGTGATCAACGTCAACGAGTGCGATCCGCTGCGCGACGACGGGGTCAAGCTCTACCGCCTGCTGCTGCGCAGCGGGGTGACCGCCGATTGCCGGATGATCATGGGCACGGTCCACGCCACCGAGACCAACGTCACCATGTGCCCGGAGATCAGCCGCCAGGCCGCGCGCGACATCGCGGGGTTCTGTCGCGACGTCTCACGCCCGGCGGTCCCCGCCGCCTGAGCGTGAGATCTGGAACGAGGCCCTATTTCGGTGCGACGCCGGTGACGCCCTTGATCGCGCCGAAGCCGCTGTAGTCGATGGGGCCGACGGCGGTGTAGCCGCCGTCCACCGGCAGGGTCTGGCCGGTGACATAGGCCGACAGGTCCGACAGGAAGAAGACCAGCGCCTTGGCGATATCGTTGACGCCGCCGCGTTTCTGCATCGGCACCAGCTTCATCAGCTCGCGCTCCTTCTCTTCCGTGCCGGGGCGGACGCGCGGGGTGATCATGGCCCCGGGCGCCACGACGTTGACGCGGATGCCGTAGCGCGACCACTCGCCGGCCAGGCTCTTGGCCTGGTGCACGAGGCCGGCCTTGGCCGAGCCGTAGGAGGTGTGGCCGGTCGAGGCCTGGATGCCGTCCACCGAGGCCACGCTGACGATGGAGCCGGGCGCGCCGCGGGCGATCAGGTTGCGGGCGACCTCGCGGGCCGCCAGGAAGATGTAACGCAGGTTCCGCTGGTGATCGAGGTCGTAGAGATCCATCGGGATGTCGATCGCCGAGCCCATGTAGGCCATGCCCACGATGCTCGCCATGCCGTCCAGCGGGCCGATCTCCTTCTCGGCGCGCGCGATCGCGGCGACCAGCGCGTCGTCGTCGAGCACGTCGGCGGTGATCGCCAGGCTCCGGACGTTGTTCTTCTTCTTGACGATGTCGGCCGCCACGCGCTCGGCGCGTTCGCCGATGATGTCGAGAACCGCGACGTTGGCGCCCAGGTCGGCCAGCAGGTTGCAGGTCGCCTCGCCCATGCCCTGGCCGCCGCCCAGTACGATAAAACTCTTGCCTTCCAGGCCGAAGAGCGACGCTTCCATCCCGTTTCAACTCCCATTGTCGCCCCGGTCATCGGGGCCTTGTTGCCCGACCTTTGCAACCTGCCGCGACCGCGCGCAAGCCGGATCGGCGCGCGACAGACGAGGGCGCGCCCGGCGGCGATGCGCCTCAAAATGGCCACATTGACCCAAGGGAAGGCTTGCCGTACGCTTCCAATAACGAACCAAAATTCGAGGTTGCGACGCCCATCGCGGGGTTCGCGGCAATCGGACAACAGCCAAACGGCGCCGGGTGGGGGAGCACCCGGGTTTCCGGAAGCAGCATGGGCCCGCCGCGCGCGCCTGCCTTCCCCATCGCGCCTTCAGTCACCGTACCAGCTTGACCAGAGGGAAGCCGCCAGGCTCCCACCAGGAACTGAAGGCCCCCCGAACTCGGAATGAGGGGGCCAGGTTCAAAACCTCAGGGGGGGAACGACATGAACTCAATTCGCAAGCTTGCGCTGCTGGCCGGCAGCGCCGTCGTGGGCTGCGGCATGTTTGGAGCGCCGGGCGTGGCCTTCGCCGCGGAGGCCGAAAAGGCCGCATCGCCGAACGTTTCCGAAGTGATCGTCACCGGCACCCGGATCACCACTCAGGGCTATGAGGCGCCGACGCCGGTCACCGTACTGTCGGCGGATGACCTGCTCAGGGCGACGCCTTCCAACATGATCGACGCCCTGAACCAGACGCCGCAGTTCCTGGGGTCCACCACCCCCAGCAGCCAAGGCGGGAATTTCAGTAACAGCCCGCGAGGCAACTTCCTGAACCTGCGTGGCCTGGGCGCCAAACGGATCCTGATCCTGGTCGACGGCGTCCGCGTGCCGCCTACCAACTTCACCAATACGACCAACATCGACTACATCCCGCAGATCATGGTCCAGCGGGTCGATGTCGTCACGGCCGGCGCTTCGGCCGCCTACGGCTCGGACGCCTTGAGCGGCGCGGTGAACTTCATCCTCAACCACAAGCTGGAAGGCGTGAAAGGCGTCGTCGATGGCGGGATGTCGGATGGATGGGAACACGAGACGTTCCACACGGCCGTGGCCGTCGGCCGCCAGGTCTCGGAACGGTTGCACCTCACGGCGACGGCCGAATATTCGAAATTCAACCGTCTTGCGCGTGTTGATCGGCCGCTGAACGGCAAGGACTACATCAGCTATACGTTCACCGGCAAGAACGTGGGAGCAGGCACGCCCGGGACAGCCATCAACCCCTACATCCTGATTCCGGAAACGAACCAGCTACGGTCGAACTTCACGCCGGTGACAGGGCTGTTCGTGACCGGACCCGCGGTGGGCCAGACCTTCAACGCCGACGGGACCCTGCGGCCCTACAATTCCGGACGGGCCTCGGGAACCCCGGGGGTGTCGATCGGCGGCGACGGCGGCTCCAGCCTGCCGGTCTTCTTCGCGCTCAACGCGCCCTACAACACCTACCACCTCTATAGCCGCGCCGACCTGGACGTCACCGACAACATCACGGCGTTCGCTTCGGCCTCCTATAATCACTATCACGAGTACAACACCGGCTCCGGCTCGGCGCTCTCCAACGTCCCGCTGTTCAGCGGCAACCCCTACCTGCCGGCCTCGATCCAGTCGCAGCTCACGGCCAACCAACAGATCGGGTACAGCATCAGCCCGATCCCGGCGGTGTTCTCACTCTCGGAAACCGGGGAAGCCTTCGACGACCGTTACATCTCGTTCTCGGCCGGGATCGAGGGGAAGGCCGACAAGTGGACCTGGCGCGCCAACTACGCCTTCGGCCAGCCGCATTCGCGTTCGCGGCAGTTCAACCAGATCGACAACAAGGCCCTGTTCTCGTCGATCGACGCGGTGCGGGCGCCGGACGGCAGCATCGTGTGCCGGATCACCTTGACCAATCCGACCGTCGCGCCGGGCTGCGTACCCTGGAACGTCCTCGGTGAAACTGCGCTCAAGAATACATCGGCCGCCGTCAAGAAGTATGTCTACCGGACGGTCGAGTACTCCACGCAGATCGATTCCCACGAACTCAGTTTCGACATCTCGGGAGAACCGTTCTCGACATGGGCGGGCCCGGTGGGGATGACGGTCGGCGCGCTCTATCGCCAGCAAGAGCTGACGATGAAGAGCAATTCCGACCCGCTGACCAATCCCACGGACTTCACCGGAATTCGCGGCACGAGCGTCAACACGGCCATCTTCTTCACCAACAGCCAAGCCGTTGGCCAAGGCACGATCAAGGTCAAGGAAGCCTTCGGCGAAGTGGCCATCCCGCTGCTGAAGGAAGCGCCGCTGGCCTATGCGCTGGACTTCAACGCCGCGGGCCGGGTCACGGACTACAACACGTCCGGACGAGTGGAGACGTGGAAGGTGGGCGGCGTCTACCAGCCGATCGAAGACGTTCGCGCGCGCGTCACGCTATCGCGAGACATCCGCGCGCCGGCGGTGTTCGAGCTCTTCCAGGGCGCCAACTCGAGCACCGGCGGGGTTGTGCTGGATCCGCACACCCAAGCGGCCTTGATCATCCCGCAGCGCCTCGGCGGCAACCCCAACCTGAAGCCCGAGATCGGCAAGACCCTGACCTTCGGTTTCACCTTCCAGCCCCGCGCCATTCCGCGGTTCCGGCTCGCCGTCGACTATTATGATGTGAGGGTGTCCGACGCGATCGGCCAGATCCCGTCCATCAACCTGCTGCGGGCCTGCGAGGTGACGAACGGCGTGGGAACGGCGTGCGACCTGATCACCAGGCCCCTGCCGTTCTCCGACCGCAGCGTGAACAACTTCCCGACCCTGGTCCAGAACACGCCAGTCAACATCTCCAAGCTGAAGACCACGGGTATCGATATCGAAGCGGCCTACTCCCTGACCCTGGGTCCCGGCGACCTGAACCTGCATTTCAACGGCACCTACATCGACAAGTACATAACCCAGCTCGACCCGTCCTCGCCGCGGATCAACTACGCGGGTTATACGGAGACCGCGTCCGGAGGCGGCGCGGCCAGCGGGATTCCGAAGTTCAGGGCCCAGGCGACCGCCAACTATGTCTGGAACGATTGGAGCTTCTTTGTTCAGGAACGCTATATCTCACGCCTGAAGTACGGACCGGTCTTCATCTATGAATATCCGAATGTTCCCAGGGTATTTTATACGGACGTGACGGTGACGCGTAACTTCAAGGTCAGGGGCGCCGACTTCAGCGCCTACATCGCGATCAAGGACCTCTTCAACAAGCGTCCGCCGATCATTCCGCTCCCCACGCCGCTGCCGGCCCTGGGCTACTCCACCCAGCAGGCGCTCTACGACGTCGACTGGCGAGCCTTCACCGTTGGTCTGAAATTCCAGTTCTGAGTTCAATGGGACCTGCCGCGGGCGCCTGACAGCCCATGCGGCGGAGCTCTAACAGACGGTATGGGAGGACTATCATGACCCTGCGGCGCTCCGCGTCGGCCCTCGCGGCCATCAGTGTGTTCCTGTTGTCGTCCGGCCAGGCGCCCGCGGCGCCCGCGGCCAAGGTGATGGCGCAGTTGCCCCAGGTCATGGGGCCGATCCCCGTCACGCCGACCTCTCACCCTTTCCTCGACGCCAAGGCGGCGATGGAGGCGGCCGGCTACGTCGAGGAGGAATATTTCCTTAGCGGGCGGGCCAACGTCTACGACTTCGCGGGCGCCACCCGTGACCTGAAGGTGGTGGCGGGCCCCGGCCATTACGTCACGCGCATCCTGGTGCGCCGGCCACGCGATCCGGCGCGGTTCAGCGGCAATGTAGAGGTGAACATCCTCAACGCCAGCGGCGCGGTCGATGCGGGGGGACCCATCGATGTCCAACGCATGGTGCAGCAGGGCGACGTCTGGATCGGGCTCACCACCAAGGCGCTGACCGCCGCGGCGCTGAAGCGGTTCGACCCGCAGCGCTATGCGCCGATCGACTGGAGCAATCCGGCCCCGCCAGCCCAGCGCTGCGCCAGGCCCCGCACCATTCCCACGATCATGTACGGTGACGACGCGGCGGCTCTGGCCAACGCCTCCGACGCCTCGCCGGCGACGGAGGACGGACTTGTCTGGGACATGATTGGCCAGCTGGGCCTGCTGCTGAAGAGCGAGCAGCGCCAGAAGATCCTCCCCGGTTTCAGCAAGCCCTGGGTCTATATGGACGGCGGCTCGCAGTCCGGGGAATACATGCGGACCTGGATGGTCGGCTTCCATGACCGCTACCGGACCGCCGACGGCAAGCCGGTCTACGACGGCTATCTCGAGATCGTGGGCCCCGCGCAGATTCACATCAACCAGTGCGCCGCCGACATTCTGTTCACGGACCCGCGGGAGAAGCTGCTTCACCCGGATGTGCCGTACATCGCGCTCTATTCCGAGGGCGAGACCTGGACGGGCCGCTATACGCGCCAGCCGGACATGGTGACCGCCAAGGGCGGGATCGTCACCTATCAGGTGGCCGGCGGCTCGCACGGAGGGCGCGAGATCCCGGGGGTCGCGTCGCGGGCCATCGGCCGCCCATCGCCCGAGGACATGGCCAAGGCCAGCACACCCCGCGCCTCGGGCAAGATGCCTGAGGGCCTGACGCCCAACGACTATCCCTGGGCCCCCATCACGCGCGGAGCCTACCATAACCTGCAGTTGTGGGTGCGCCAGGGTGTCACGCCGCCCAAGGGCGCCGTGCTCGAACTGGACAACGCCGGGGAGATCAAGCGCGATCAGTACGGCAATGCGGTGGGCGGCGTGCGGCTGCCCTATATCGACGCGCCGACCGCGGCCCATCGCGGGGCGCTGGCTGGCGGCGGGTTCGGGGCGGTGATGGGCTCCAAGACGGCCTTCACCTCGGAACAGCTCAAGGTGCTCTATCCGGACCACGCGACCTATGTGGCCAGGTTCTCGGCCGCCACGGACAAGGCGCTTGCGGGCCGCTGGATCTCGCCCGAGGATGCGGCGGCCATGAAGAAGGCCGCGCAAGCGGCTCCGGTCCCCGACGCCACGTCTCAGTGACGCGGAGGCCGACGACAACCAGGCCCGCCCGGCGCATCACCTGATGACGCCACCGGCGGCCGAACCTTGGGGGGACACTATGGGTCTACGACGCCGGCAATCGGCCCTTGCGGTCGCAAGTGCGCTGCTCCTTTCGTCCGGTCTCGCCGAGGCGGCCGTAGCCGCTCCGGCCGTCAAGGTGATGGCCCAGTTGCCCACCGTGGCGGGCCCGATCCCGGTGACCCCGACCTCGCACCCCTTCCTCGGCGCCGGCGAGGCCATGGAAAAGGTGGGCTACGTCGAGGAGGAATACTTCCTCTCCGGCCGGGCCAACGTCTACGGCTGGGTGGGCGCCACGCGCGCCATCAAGGTCGTCGCGGGACCGGGCAAGTACGTCACCCGCATCCTGGTGAGGCGGCCCAAGGATCCGGGCAGGTTCAGCGGCAACATCGAGCTGACCATCCTCAACGCCAGCCTGGGGGTCGATCTTGGCGGGCCGACCGACTTCGGGCGCATGGTCAAGCAAGGCGACGTCTGGATCGGGATCACCACCAAGGCGCTGACCGCCGCATCGCTCAAGAAATTCGATCCGGTCCGCTACGCCCCGCTCGACTGGAGCAATCCGGCGCCGCCCGCCAAGCGTTGCGCCAAGCCCTCCACGATCAATTCCTACATGCTTCCCCCCGACTTGGACGTGTCGAAGTTGCCGCCGGACTCGTCCCCGGCAACCGAAGACGGCCTGGTCTGGGATATGATCGGACAGCTCGGCCTGCTGCTGAAAAGCGACCAGCGCCAGCAGATCCTGCCCGGGTTCAAGGGCAAGGTCTGGGTCTATGTGGACGGGGTCTCGCAGTCGGGCGCCTACATGCACACCTGGACGGCGGCCGGCTTCCACGACCGCTACCGCGCGGCCGACGGCCACCCGGTCTTTGACGGCTATCTCGAGATCGTCGGGCCGTCCGGGATCCGCATCAATCAATGCGCCGCGGACGTCCTGCCGCGGGACCCGCGCAACAAGTTCCTGCCGCCCCCCGCCGCGCCCTACATCTCGCTGTCGTCCGAAGCCGAGATCTGGATGAGCCAGTACACCCGCCAGCCGGACAGCGTCACGCCCAAGGGTGGGATCGTCGTCTACGAGGTGGCGGGCGGCTCGCACGGGGGCGGCGAAGTGCCCGGCCTGCCCAGGGATTCACTGACCATGGCCTCGCAGAAGGACCTGGCCAAGGCGGGCCTGGACATGTCCAGCATGATGGCGGCGATGGGGAGCGCGAAGTTCACGCCCAACGACTTCGTCTGGCAGCCGATCGCGCGCGGGGCCTATCATAACCTGCAGCTCTGGGTGCGGAAGGGAGTCGTTCCGCCCCACGCGCCGGGCATCGAGGTGGACGCCGCGGGCCAGGTGAAACGCGACCAGAACGGCAACGCCCTGGGCGGCCTGCGCGCGCCCAATCTCGTGGCGCCGGTCGCGACCCACGTCGGATCGACCGGGACCGGAACCCTGGTGGGGCCCAAGACCCCGTTCCCGGCCGAGAAGCTCAAGGCGCTCTATCCGGACCACGCGACCTATGTGGCGAAGGTCTCCGCCGCTGCGGATGCGGCCCTGGCCGGGCGCTGGATCTCGGCCGAGGACGCCGCGGCTTACAAGAAGGCCGCCGAGGCCGCGCCGATCCCGCCGCAGTGACGAAGGTCCGCGATCCGGGGGAACCTGTCCGGGTGATGGTCGGCGTGACGCCGGGCGCGTCTCAATCTCTATGGAGTAAAAAATGACCCTACGCCGCCTGACATCGGTTCTTGCGCTTGGAGGCGCGCTCCTGCTGGCCCCCGGTCCGCTCGCAATGGCCTTGGCCGCGCCCGCGCCGGCGGCGAAGGTGATGTCGCAGCTGCCCCAGGTGTCGGGACCGATCCCCGTCACGGCGACCTCACGGCCCTTCCTCGGCGCGGTGGAGGTCATGGACGCCGCGGGCTACGTCGAGGAGGAATACTTCCTCTCGGGCCAGGCCAACGTCTACGACTGGGTGGGCGCCACGCGCGACCTCAAGGTCGTGGCGGGGCCTGGAAAGTACGTCACCCGCATCCTGATCCGGCGCCCGCGCGATCCCTCCAAGTTCAGCGGCAACGTCGAGGTGATGCTGCTCAACGCCACCACGGGGGTCGACCTGGGCGGCCCCATCGACGTCAAGCGGATGGTCAGGCAGGGCGACGTCTGGGTCGGCATCACCACCAAGTCGCTCACCGCCAACGCGCTCAAGAAGTTCGACCCGGTCCGCTACGCGCCCCTCGACTGGACCAACCCGCTGCCCGCGGCGCAGCGCTGCGAATATCCGTCGATCATCCCGCTGTTCATGATCGGCGGCGAGGCCGCCGCCCGGTCGCTTGAGCCGGCGCCGCCTTCGGCCGACGAGGACGGGCTGGTGTGGGACATGCTGGGCCAGCTGGGCGTGCTGCTGAAGAGCGAGGACCGTCACAAGATCCTGCCCGGGTTCGGCAAGCCCACGGTCTATATGGTCGGCATCTCGCAGTCGGCCATCAACATGCGCACCTGGTTCGTGGGCTTCCACGATCGCTACCGGACGGCCGACGGACGACCGGTCTATGACGGATACTTGGCGATCGTCGGGCCCGGGGTGGGGCGGCTGAACCAGTGCTCGTCCGATGTCCCGCTGGCGGATTCCCGTCACAAGTTCCTGCCGCCGCCCAAGGTCCCTTTCATCTCCCTGTCCTCCGAGGGCGAGATGTGGATCGGCGCCTATACCCACCAGCCGGACGTGGTCTCGCCCAAGGGCGGGATCGTGACCTACGAGGTCGCGGGCTCCTCCCATGCGCGCGTTGACGTGCCCGAACTGGCGCGTGGTGGGATCAGCGCGGCCAAGCCCGACGACGCGGCCAAGGCCGGCATCCGGCCCGACGGCACGGTGGGCCTGGCGCCCAGCGGCACGGTCAAGAACGACCTCATCTGGGCTCCCGTGGTGCGGGGCGCCTACCACAACCTGCAGCTCTGGGTGCGGCAGGGGACGATCCCGCCGCAGGCGCCCGGGATCGCGGTGGACGCCAACCACGCGGTCAAGCGCGACCAGTACGGCAATGCGCTGGGCGGCCTGCGGACGCCTTACATCGAGGCGCCCACAGCCACCCACACCGGCTTCCTCACCGCCGGGGGCTACGGCGGCATGACGGGGTCCAAGAAGCCCTTCTCGGCGGAGACGCTGAAGGCGCTCTATCCGGACCACGCGGCCTATGTGGCGAAGTTCTCCGCGGCGACAGACAAGCTGGTGGCGGGGCGCTGGATCTCGGCGGAGGACGCAGCGGCCATGAAGGGGGGAGCGGAAGCCGCCCCGGTTCCGTAAGACGGCCGGCCTGGCGCGCATCGCTCATTGAGGGTGAGGCCGGAACACAGGGCGCCGCCGCCCTACCGACCTTTCGATATTTCGGCTAAGGCATGGCCAAGGCGGGATCGGGGCCCGGCGGCGCGACGCATATCGGCGCCGCGGAATGACCTCTCTATTCGACGGCGATGATTAGAATATGGTGACTCAAGGCATAGAGAAGAGAAAGACGGGCCAGACTCCCACCGTGGGCCGGGTCATATCTGTCCTCTCCTTCTTTATCGAACACTCTCAGCAGGTCTTCACCTTGACGCAGGTGGCGAGTTCGCTTCGCCTCAGCCGGGCGACCATTCAGCCAATATTACTGAGCCTGGTGCAGGCATCTTATTTGTACCGTCGTCCGGACAAGAGCTACATGCTTGGCCGGGCCCTGCATCTTCTGGCCGCTGGGGTCAATCAGCCGTTCTCGGCCCTGGACGTGGCCAGCCAGGAGATGCGCCTGCTGGCTGACGAACTCGATGTCATCGCCTCGGCCCTGTTCATCGAGGGCGATGAGCTGGTCGTGCGCGAGCGGGCGGCCTCGGTCACCCATCTGGGATGGACGAATTTCTCATCGACGCGCCGTTATCCCCTGCAGCCGTGGGGCCGGGTGTTCATGATCCCACTCACCGACGCGCAGATCGTGGCCAGGCTCGACGAGGCGACGCCGCCCCTGAGCGAGGAGGCCAAGCAGATCGCGCTCACCGGCGTCGGGTTCGCCCGCCGGCACGGCTTCATGGCGGTGCTGGTTCCGGAAGACGAACGTCCCGGCGCCGATCGACCCCGGCCGAGTGGGCGCTACCTCTCGGAATTC
The DNA here is from genome assembly GCA_947478785.1 of Caulobacteraceae bacterium. Classification (GTDB taxonomy): domain Bacteria; phylum Pseudomonadota; class Alphaproteobacteria; order Caulobacterales; family Caulobacteraceae; genus Phenylobacterium. The sequence goes on along the minus strand of CANJXI010000013.1, from coordinate 17,505 downwards.
GTCCCCGACGCCGAATATCCTCTCCGGTCCATCGTGGCGCCGGTCATGGGCGCGTCAGGGGAGGTCGCGTTCGGCATCACGCTCTACGGCTTCCTTGAGAAGATGACCGGCGAAGCCATCATGGCCGCGGGCGGGCGGCTTTGCCGGGCCTGCGAACGCATCAGCAGCTTCATGACCGGCAAGCGGTTCGACCTTGAGCCGCCCGCCGTCAAGATCGCGACAAGACGATGAGCCGACAGTCACCGGCCGTTGAGCGCATCGTCGCGATCCTCAACTTCTTCATCGAGCATTCCCAGGGGGCCTTCACCCTTACTCAGGTCGCCAAGTCGCTGCGCCTCAGCCGGGCCACGACACTGTCGATCCTGCTGGGCCTCGTGGAAGCGGGCTACCTCTATCGCCGGCCGGACAAGACCTATGTGTTCGGCCCCGTCCTGCAGGCCCTGGCGGTCGGCGCGCATCCGCCGCTTCCGCCGCTGGCCGTGGCGAGCCAGGAGATGCGGACCCTGGCCGACGAACTCGATGTCGTGGCCTCGGCCCTGGTCATGGAAGGGGACGAGATCGTCGTCCAGGAGCGGGCGGCCTCGGTCAACCACCTGGGTGGCGCGAGCCCGGCCCAACGCTATCCCGTCAGCCCGGCGGGTGGCGCGTTCCTGATCCCCCTCGGCGATCAGGAAATCGCCGTGAAACTCGACAGGCTGAAGCCTCCGCTGACCGAGGACGAGAGGGACGACCTATTGGCCGGGATCGCGTTCGCCCGTCGCCACCATTACATCGCCCTGCTGGCCGCCGAGGACGAGGGCGAAGGACGTGACCGCCCGCGGCCTGGTGGCCGCTTCGTCTCGAGCCTCGATCCGGCGGCGGCGTATCGACTGCGGTTTGTCGGGGCCCCGGTGATGGAGGCGGCCGGCGTGGCCACCCTGGCCATTTCGCTGTCCGGCTTCCGCACGACGATGACCGGCGCGCAGGTGGAGGCGACCGGGCGGCGGCTTCTCGAGACATGTGGCAGGATCAGCGCCTTCATCACCGCCGGGCGGTTCGATCCGGAGACCTAGCATCGGATGGCCGTGCCACCGTCGCCAAAGCAACGCCATGCGACGCAATACAAAATTATAGGTCGATATATTGACGCCTTGATTGGCGAAGGTTTAGAGGGTGTCGTATCGCCACAGGGCAATAAGATCACAGCACGCCAAGGCGCGTCGACGCTTGGCCAGGAGGAACGTGATGAGCACCGCAACGTCCGATCAATCCAAGTCCGACATTCCGTGGATCATCTCGGTCGATGACCATGTGACCGAGTCGCCGGATCTCTGGACCTCGCGGCTGCCGAGCAAGTTCAAGGACCGGGGACCGCAGGTCAAACGCGACCGCATCCTGCTGGGCGCCGACGCCCGCGACGGGATCACGCTGATCGGCGATCCCAACGGGCGCATCGCCGACTACTGGGTGTTCGACGGCAAGCGGGCCGGCACGCTGTCGCCGATCACCCACGCCATCGGCTTCGACGAGAAGAAGATCGGCAATATCGCGCTGACCTACGACGAGATCCATCCCGGCGCCTGGAAGCAGGATGTCCGGCTGGCGGACATGACCACCAACCACGTCGAAGCCTCCATGTGCTTCCCCAACATCGTCCCGGGGTTCTGCGGCCAGACCTTCCTGCGCCATGATGACAAGGAGCTGAGCCTGCTCTGCATCCAGGCCTACAACGACTGGATGATCGACGAGTGGTGCGCCGGCGCCGGAAAGAAGCGCCTGATCCCCCTCATCCTGATCCCGCTCTGGAGCCCGGAACTGGCGGCCGATGAGGTCCGCCGATGCGCCGGCAAGACCCCGATGTTCTCGGTCTCGTTCTGCGAAAACCCGCACGAGCTCGGCCTGCCGTCGATCTACACGGGAAAGTGGGACCCGTTCTTCAAGGCCTGCGAGGAGGCCAAGGCCTGCATCAGCATGCACATCGGCTCGTCGGGCAAGATCCCGACGACGTCCAAGGATGCGCCCTACATGATGACCTCGGTCCTGATGTTCGTGGACTCGATGACCTCGACCCTGGACTACCTGCTGGGCGGCGTCTTCGAGCGCTTCCCGAACCTCAAGATCGCCTATTCCGAGGGTCAGATCGGCTGGCTGCCCTATGCCATCCGCCGCGCCGACAAGGTGTGGCACGCCAAGGACAAGGAAGGCGGCGACTATGTGCGCACGCCCAATCCGCCCTCCAGCTACGTCAAGGGCCATGTCTACGGCTGCATCTTCGACGATGACACAGCGCTGCTCAGCCGCGACCTCATCGGCATGGGCCAGATCATGATGGAAGTGGACTATCCGCACTCGGCCTGCGCCTACCCGCATGTGGTCGAGGTCGCCACCGGCCTGGCCGACATCGCGAACCTCAACGCCGACGAGCGGCGCATGCTGTTCCGCGGCAACGCCATCGAGGCCTACGGCCTCGAGCGGATGGGCCTCGCCAACTAACCGGCCAAACGACAGCCGGACGGAATCTCCACGGCGTGCGCGCTCCGCGCACGCCGTTTTGCTGCGCGGTCAGATGTCCTCGCCGGCCGCCCGGGCCCGGGCGAGCCGGGCTTCGAGCGTATCCTTCCCCAGCCGCCGGGCGCCCATGACCAGCAGGACGGCGGCGATCGGGGCCAGCGCCAGGATGCTGTAGAGGCCCGTCGTGAGCGAGCCGGTCAGGGTGCTGATCTTGCCGGCCCAGTAGGGTCCGATGCTCGATCCGACCAGGATCAGGACCAGGGAGAACGAGGCCGAGGCGGTGCCGCGCATGCGTGTCAGGACCAGGTCCTGGACCATGGCCCCGATGCCGCCCGCCCAGGTCATGGCCAGGAACATGAAGGCCGCATAGGCCGTCACGAATGCCGGGACATCCTTGGCGTGGAGCATGAACAGGAAGGCCGGGATGGGCGTGACCAGGCCGATCAGCACGATCCACACCGGGGCGCGGGGGTCGTAGCGTTTCCACCAGTCGCAGACCAAGCCGCCAAGGACGACGCTGAGGCCGGCGGTGATGGCTCCGGTCACGCCAAGCTTCAGGCCGGTCTCGCCCGGGCTCGCGCCCAGGACCCGGATCATGTAGGTCGGGCTCCACGCCTGGGCCGCCCCGAGGACGCAGTTGGTGAGGGCCGAGCCCGCGGCTACCAGGCGGAACGTCGTGCAGCCAAAGGTGAGCGCGTAGAGCGGCGGGTCGCGGCGCTGGAGCACGCCGGCCCAGGTGACCACGGAATAGACGCCCACCGCCACCGCGGCCCATTGCGGCCAGTCCCCGGTGAGCGCGATCAGGCCCATGGCGGCCAGCGCCAGCACGGCGGCGAAGACGAGGTTGCCGACCACGGCGCCGGCGCCGCCGATCTGGAACAGGTTGAAGAACGTGAACGGCGGCACGGCGGCCGACATCTCGTGGCCGATCAGCCCCGCGACGCTTCGCCGCCTGGGCGGCAGGCGCCGCGCCGGTTCGCGCAGCAGGGCCATCAGGACGGCCAGGATGAGGCCCGGCGCACCCACGATCAGGAACACCGCCCGCCAGTTCGCCAGATGGCAGGCCTGGCCTGGGAGCGCCTGACAGATCGTTCCCCAGTGCTGCAGCAGCAGGCCGCCGCCGGCCAGGGCCAGGGCGCCGCCCAGATGTGGCCCGAGATTATAGGTGGCCAGCACCGCCGAGCGGTTCCTGGGCGGGAAATACTGGGAGAGCAGGGAATGGGCGCAGGGGTTGGCCACCGCCTCGCCGATGCCCACGCCCAGGCGGGCCGAGGCGAGGCCCGCGAAACCGCCCGCGAACCCGCTGAGGGTGGTCATCGCCGACCACAGCGAGATCCCGACCGTCAGCAACCGCGTGCGGGAAAGGGAGTCGGCGATACGCCCCATGGCGATCCCGACCACGCCGTAGAACACGGCGAAGGCGGTTCCCAGCAGGAAGCCCAATTCTGAATCGGTCAGGCCGAGGTCGGCCTTCAGGCCCTGCGCGGCGATCGAGACGATCTGGCGGTCGATGTAGTTGAAGATGTTGGCCAGCACGAGGAGGGCGAGGGCGTAGTAGGCATAGGGGGTCGCCCGAACCGGGTCCGCCTCCGCCGCCGATGTGGGGCGCTCGACCGCCGCTTCGCTGCTGGACGCCGCCTGATCCGACATCGGTTGTTTCGTCTCCCCCCAGAGCCGCCGATTTCCTCGGCCGCCGGACGTTTGCATAGCCGGGGCGGCCGGGCAAACCGGCGCCGCGCCCGACCGCCGGTTCGCACGCGCGAAGTCCGAACCCGGTTTTCTATTCCGCCCGTCGCCGGTACGGTGCCGGCCAATCCCCTCAATCGTTCGGAGAGCCCAGATGTCGGATCAAGTGACCGCCGAGACGTCGCCCGCCGTTCCGCGCACCTTCGACGAGGCGACGGACCCGGCCTGGCTCACCCACGCCCTGTCCGCCGTCACGGGCGGCGCCAGGATCACCGAGGTCAAGGTGGTGGAGGTGCTGCGCACCATGGCCACCAAGTTCCGCTTCGTCGCCAAGTGGGACGGCGGGGAGGGGGCGTTCTGCCTGAAGGCCTTCCTGGACGTGGACCCCGCCTCCGCGCGCGGGTCGGACGTCACGACGCTGGAGTGCGATTTCTACACCAAGATCGCCCCCGAGGTGCCGATCCGCGTGCCGACCGCGGTCGCCACGTTCGTCGACCGCCCTGGCCGCCAGGGCGTCCTGATCATGCGCGACCTGGTGGTCGATGGCGCGCGCTTCTGCTCGGCCCTGGAGCCGTTCAGCCCCGACCAGGCGGCGGCTAGCCTCGACCAGCTCGCGCGGCTGCACGCCAGCCAGAAGGTGCTGGAGCAGGCCCCGTGGATCGCCCACCGGCTGGGCGAATTCGCCGGCGGCCGGTTCATCCAGCCGGCGTCGCTGCAGGAACTGCTGGACGGACCGCGGGGCGACGACCTCACGCCCGGCGTACGCAACGCCGCGCGGCTGCTCGACGGCCTCGAAGCCCTGGCGGCCCATGACAAGGGCTTGCCCCAGACGCTGGTCCACGGCGACTGCCACGCCGGCAACATCTACCAGACCGCCGACGGTCCCGGCCTGATCGACTGGCAGCTGCTGCAGCACGGCAACTGGGCCCTGGACGTCGCCTACCACATGTCTGCGATCCTGCCCGTCGAGGTGGCCGAGCGGGAGGAAAAGCGCCTGCTGGCGGACTATCTCGCGCGGGCAAAGGGCTACGGCTGCGAGGCGCTGGATTTCGACACAGCCTACGAACATTACCGCAGGGCCGTGGTCTGGGGCTATTTCCTGTGGGCCATCACGCGCCGCGTCGACCCCGCGATCATCAACGTCTTCGTCGACCGTATGGGCAAGGCCGTGGAGCGGCACGGATCCTTCGAACTGCTCAACGTCTGAGGCGCCGTCCGCCTCGCGGGGATCAGGCCCGCAGGGTAGCGTCGAGGAAGGCGGTCGCCTGGACCCAGGACAGGTGGTCCAGGAACGGATCGTACTGCACGCCGGGGATGTCGATGCGTTTGGCGACGTCAGGGTCGGTCCAGGCGTGCACCCCCTGGCCATAGATGGTGAGGTGGTAGTCGGCGCCCGCGTCGCTCATCTCCTTCTGGAAACCCGGTACGTCGGAGAGCGGCGCATGTGGGTCGAGCGCTCCCGTGATCGCCAGGATCTTGGCCTTGATGGCGCCGGGCTTGGCCGGAAGGGCGGTATGCATGAGCCCGTGGAAGCTGACGACGGAACGCGCGTCGGCGCCGCTTCGCGCCAACTCCAGCACGCACTGACCGCCAAAGCAGTATCCGATCGCGGAAACGCGGGCGGCGTCCACCTGGGGCAGCGCACGAAGCGCCTCGAAGGTGGCCAACACCCGCCCGCGGAGATACTCCGGGGTCTTCTGCAGTTGGGCGAAGGATTCGCTCGCCTCGGCCACACTCGGCTCGCCGGGGCCGCTGCCGAACATGTCTGTGGCCAGCGCCACATAGCCCAGGCGGGCCAAGTCCTGGGCGCGCCGGGAGACGACGCCTTCGAGCGCCAGCGCGTCGCGCATGACCAGGACGGCGGGATGTGGCCCCGGTCCCTCGGGCATGGCCAGGTAGCCGCGCAGCGGCACGCCATCGTGGCTGTATTCGAAGACGGGCAGGTCGGTCATGTCATGGGTCTCTGGCTTGTTGTGATTGGGATCAGGCCGCCCAGCCGGTGGGCTGATGCGTGCCGAAGGTCCGGGGGGTCGGGCCGATGTGGAGCGGTGTGCGGCCGAAGCGCGCCGTCGGGCCGAGACTGGTGACCACGCCGAAATCCTCGGAGGGCCGCTCCTGGCGCAGACCGCGCCGGGCCCAGGGACTGTCGGCGGCCATCGTGTAGTTCACGCCTTTCACGGCGGAGGCCGAGGAATTGGCGAAACAGAGCGCGGCCGCGCAGTCCTCGGCGGACATGACGGCTATGGCCGCCTCGAGCGCGGCGACCAGATCGGCTGGCGGGCGGGCGATTCCGAGGTGATCCAGGGCGGCGCCGAGGTCGTCCGGGTGGATCGCGACGAAGACCATCCCGTCGCGCGCCGTATAGAGCCGATAGGTAGGCGTCGTGATGTCCTTGCCCCGGGCGGGGTCGAGGTCGGCGGCGTCCACCGCGTAGGGCATCTGCTCGAGCAGGGACGTCCGCGTGAGGCTGGCGATGGCGCGGTAGGTCCGGCCGGTGCGGCCGCGCGCATAGAGGGCGGCGACGGTGGCGAAGGCGCCCAGGATGCCGGCCACATAGTCGGTATGGGGCCAGGGCGGGTTGGACGGGGGCAGTCCGCCCGACTGGGTCTGTTCCCAGCCGCCGGTGAGCGAGCAGAGACCCGTGGCGGCGTCGGCGATGCCGGCATAGCCCCGGTAGGCCGCGAACGGCCCCTTGTCGCCGTGCATGTTCAGGTAGCCGACCACCAGCCCGGGATTGATCCTGCCCACCTCGTCCTCGCCAAGGCCCAGGGGTTCCAGCCGGCTGACCGACACATTGGTGACCATGGCGTCGGCCTGGGCGAGCAGGCCCTCGAAGACCTTGCGGCCGGTCGGGGATTTCAGGTCGAGGATCGCGCCCTGCTTGCCCCGATTGATGTGCACGTGACCCAGGGGCTCGGTGACCGAGGTCTGGCGCTGCTTCGGGTCGGAATCGACCTTGATCACCTCGGCCCCCAGCTCGCCCAGCAGGCGGGCCGCGGTCGGCGCCGCGACGACCCGCGACAGGTCGATGACGCGGAAGCCGGCGAGCGGCGGCGCGTCGGCGCGCGCCGAGGGAAACCCGGGCTCGCCGGCGCCGGGCCGGGCTTCAAACTCGACGGCGCGCGCCAGCGTCCGGACCGCGCCGTACCGGGCGTCGGCGACCTCGGCGACGCATCCGGCTTCCGCCGCCGCGGGCTCCCGCAGCCACTCGCGCGTCGTCCGGTACCGTGCGTTCGGCACGCCGGCCGGACCCAGCAGCGCCTCCCATTCGGTCGCGTCGCGGGTGGCGAACACCTTGGCCAGCTCGACCTTCAGCCTGGCCGCGTGCTCCGGCTCCGCCCGCAGGCGGTCGAAGTCGATCATGCCGCTCTCGATCAGGTCTTCCCGCCCGGCGGCGCGCGCCAGGATCGGCAGGTGCCGGAACACGGTGGTGGCGTAGTTGACGATGCCGTTGTCCTTGCTCCTGTAGAGCCCCGTCGCCAGCGCCCAGAACGGGTCGGTCGGCCCGCGATGTTCGGGTGTCACCGAGCCCACGCCGCTGCCTTCCAGCAGGGCGTCGGACATGGGGACCTCGATCCGCTGTCCAAGTCCGCCGTCCCGCGCGCGTGCGATGAGCGCGGCCGTCGCGCTCAGCGCGGTCATGGCGGCGGCGAAGCAAGAGGCCAGCGGCATGGGGAACATGTGGGGGACGACGGCGGCGCGAGCGTTGAGGAATCCCGCGCCCGCCTCGGGACGGGAGAACGCGCCGCCCTGGGCGAGCACCACGCCTTCCCAGCCGGCCAGTTCGGCGCGCACATCGTCTTCGCCGAATCCGGGGAGGGAGCAGTAGATCAGCCCACGGTTCCGGGCCCTGCAGGCCTCGGCGCCAAGGCCCAGCCTCGCCATGACACCGGGCCGGAAGTTCTCGATCAGGATGTCGCTCGCCTCGGCGAGCGCCAGCGCCTGCTTTCGCCCGTCTTCGGTCTTGAGATCGAGGGTGAGCGTGCGGGCGCGGTCGCGCAGGAGGTAGGCGTTGCCGGGATCGTCCAGGGAGGGTCCACCCGGGCGTTCGACGCGGATGACCTCGGCGCCGGCGTCCGCCAGCAGGGTCGCTGCCATCGGACCGGCGACATACTGGCCGAAGTCCAGGACCTTCACCCCGCGCAAGGGGAGCTGCGGATCCTGCGGCATCGATTCCTCCTCATCGTTTCTTATGGACGCCCGATGGTTTCTCTATGCCCGCGCCGGCGGCCCCGCCGCAACGCCCCTGCTCAGATTTACGCCGTCGGGATCGCGCTGGGCGCCAGATCGCGCCAGACCTGACGCACCGCGCCGAGGTCGCCTGTCCCCGCCGCGCCGGAAATCACCTGCAGGCAGACATGATCGGCGCCAGCCTCCAGGTGGGCGCTCAGTCCCCTGGCGATCTGCTCCGGCCCACCCCACGCGAACAGCCCGTCCACCAGGCGGTCGCTGAGGCCCGAGACATCGTCTTCGCTGAAGCCCAGCCGCCGCCAATTGTCCGCATAGTTCGGAAGCCGGGCGTAGGTCGCCAGCTGTTCCCGCGCCTTCTGCCGAGCCTTGCCGGGATCGCTCTCCAGGATGACGCCTTGCTCGGGCGCGAGCAGGGCGCCTGGGCCCAGCCGCTGGCGCGCCTCGGCGGTGTGCCGGGCGGTGGCCAGGTAGGGATGGGCGCCGGCCGACCGGTCGCGCGACAGGTCGAGCATCCTGGGGCCCAGAGCGGCAAGGCATCGCGCCGCCGTGGGAACGCCTTCGGCGTCCAGCCCGTCGAGATAGTCCTTCATCGCCTGCAGTGGCTTTGCGTAGGCCTCCCCGATCACCATGGCGTGGCTGACCCCCAGGCCCAGCATCGTCCGAGCCTGGAGGGCCGGCCCGATCGAACGCCACCAGGCCGCGGTCTCGGCGGGCGTATGTTTCCAGATATTCAGGATGCCGGTGGCGACGGTGAGGTGGCGCGTGGCGTTCAGCAGGGTCTCGACGGCGCCGAACAGGTCGCCGCCGTGGCCGCCCGGAATCCAGATCGCGCCATAGCCCAGTTCCTCCAGTTCCGCGGCGGCTTCCGCCACCTGGCCCGGATCGCCGAAGCGCAGTTCGGTCGACCAGACGCCGACCCGCCCAAGGCGGCCCCATGCCGCTCCGGTGGAATCATGGTTCCGGGAATCTTGCATCTGTCCTCCTGGCCGCACATCCGCCCACGGATGGCCGCGACGATATCTGGTTTTCCGGCGGCGCTATCCCCGAAATCGAACAACCCGCTTGGATACAAAATCCGGCGCCGCTAGGTGTGATCGCAACACGCGCGCTCGACGCGACCCGATGGGGCAGGACGCGCCGCGTCCGCGCTCCCCCGGATTGGACGGGGAGGATAGTCTTGAAAGAGCTCTTCGGGCTGGAGGGGCAATCGGCCCTGGTCGTGGGCGGCGGCTACGGCAGCGGTCGGATCACGGCGATGCTGCTGAAGCAGGCGGGCGCCCGGGTGGCGGTCGCCGACATCGACGGCGATCGGGCCCGCAATGTCGCCGAAGAGTTCGGCGCCCACGCCATCGTCGCCGACGTCACCACCGTGGAGGGCGCGAACGCCGCCGTCGACGAGGCCCACGACAAGCTCGGCGGCCTGACGCGGCTGGCCAATATCGTGGGCCTGGTGCGGATGCAGCCCTTCATCGAGAACGACCTGGCGCTATGGCAGCAGCAGCTTCAGCTCAACCTCATCCAGCAGATGCTGGTGTGCCAGGCCGCCGGCCGGCACATGCTGGCCGAGGGCGGCGGGGTGATCGCCATGACCGCCTCGGTCAGCGGCTTCTACGGCGCCCGCAACAACGCCGCCTACGGGATCGCCAAGGCCGGCGTCATGTCGCTGGCGCGGACCCTGGCGGAGGAATGGGGTCCCCACGGCGTCCGGGTGAACTGCATCGCCCCCGACATCACCGCCACGCCCCGGCTGACCGAGCAGATGCCGGGCGCCACCGAGGCCGAGGCCCTGGCGCGGTTCGACGCCATGGCGGCGGGCGAGGGCGTGCCGCTCCGGCGGTTTGGCCGGACCCATGAGCTGTCCGGTCCGCTGCTGTTCCTGCTGTCGGACCTGTCGTCCTACATGACCGGCCAATGCCTGGTCGTGGATGGCGGCACCATGGTTCGATTTCCGCACGTGACCAGCGCCGACAACGCGCGCCAGCCATAGCCGCGCCATACAAGGAACGAGGAGAGGATTGCCATGATGATCGTCGACAAGGACCGGGGCGTTGAGCTGGAGGTCCTGGAGCAGGGTTCGGGCCCCGACGTCGTGCTGCTGGCCTCGGCCCTGCGTCCGGCCACCGATTTCGCCCTGCTGCAGGCGGCCCTGACGAAGGCCGGGTTCCGGTCGCTTGCGGTCAACATGCGGGGCATCGGGAAGAGCCGCGGGCCGGAAGGCGAGTTCACCCTCGAGGACATCGCCGACGACGTCGCCGGGGTGATCAACCAAGCCTGCGGCGGGCGGGCCCATGTGGTCGGCCATGCGCTCGGCAATATCATGGCGCGGGCGACGGCGGCCTACCATCCGGACTTGGTCAGCACCGTCGCGGTGATGCCGCCCGGCGGGCATGCGCTGGGGAAATATCCGGTCGCGGCCCACGTGCTTGAGGCCTTCGCCCGATGCCACGACGAGAGCCTGCCCGACGCCGTGCGGCTGGAGGCCCTGCAGATCGCGTTCTTCGCGCCGGGCAATGACGCAAGCTCCTGGCTGACGGACTGGTGGCCCAGCGGGGCCGCGATCAGCGCCGCCTTCCAGCGCGTCGATCCGGAAACCTGGTGGCGGGCCGGCGGCCGGCCGATCCTGGTCATCCAGCCGATGAAGGACGCCATGGCCCCGCCCGAGGTCGGGCGCGAGATGGCGCAGGCGTTGGGATCGCAGGTGACCTACGTCGAGGCGCCGAACTGCGGTCACGCCATCCTGCCTGAGCAGCCCGACCTGATCGCCGACCTGATCATCGGCTACCTGCGCGACCACGCGGCCGCGTAGGACCTCAGGAAGCGTCCAGCCCCAGCAACCGCCGCGCATTGCCGCCGCCGATCATCGCGGTGTCGGCGTCCGACAGTCCGGCCGCGTGCAGAAGCTCGAGCTCCTCCAGCTCGGTGCGCACGCCCATCGAATAGTAGTTGCTGCCGAAGACGAGGCGCGTGGGGCCCAGGCGCTCCACGCAGGCGCGGATACCCGCCACGCCCAGCACTGTCGAGGTAAGGTCCAGGTGCAGGTTGGGAACGGCCTCGGCCGCGCCCAGGATCTGGTCCAGGTTCTCCGGGCTGGTCTGGGCGTCGAGCGCGATGAAGGTGGTGCGCGGGAAGCGCTCGGCCAGCCGCCGAAGCCGCCACGGCGCCTCGAAGTCGCCATTGGCGTAGCAATGGGCCATGGCGATCAGGCCAAGCGCATCCATCCGCTCGACGAGCGCGAACATGACGGGATGGTCCATGGGCAGGCCCTGCATCCTGTGATGCCAGGATATGCCCGCGGCGCCGGCGGCGTGAAGCCGCTCGACCTCCGCGATGGACTTCAGTCCATGACGCGGCTCCACCGTGCCGATGATGGCGGGAAACCGATCCGGCGCGAGCGCCTGGCAGGCCAGCAGGGTGTCGTTCAGCGCGCGGGTGTCGGCCAGGCCGGCGGGCGAGGAATAGGAGTGGCCCGGCATCAGCGCCGCCTGGGCGATGCCGAAGGCGTCCATGAACGCCAGCCGGACCTTGACGTCCTTCTCCAGCGTGGCGTCCGCGCCGCCGGACCCGGGAATGCCGATCAGCTTGCCCACATGCTGATGGATATCGAAGATCCCGGCGTTGGCTGGGGCGGTCATTGCGCGGGCTCCGTCACGTCGAGGCCAAGGACGCGCACGGCGTTCCGCCACAGGATGTCGTCGACGGCGCCTCCGGGCAGGCCCGCGCCTTGCAACGCTTTCCGCAGGCCCGCCGCCGCTTCGTCCGGGGGCGACCCGCCTCCCGTCCCGAAGAGGACGCGGCCCGCGCCGAGCGCGGAGACGACGTGGGGGAGGGCCGAGGCCAGCCCCCAGCCGGCGGTGTCGTAGAGCAGGTTGTCTCCGCCCTGGCCGCTCAGGATCGCCTGGGCGTAGTCGTAGGACATGAGGGCGCCGGAGACGATCAGGGGCATGTCCGGGCAGCGCCGCGCCAGGCCCCAGATCCGGGTCAGCGCCTCGTTCGCGGAATAGGGTGTGGCGCGCAACATGGAGACCAGGCCGAGATCGTGGGCCCGGTGGCAGAGGTCGGCCATCAGGGCGTCGTCGGCGAACACGCCCTGCGCGCGGGCGCTCCAGACCACGCCCCTGGCGCCGAGCGCCGCGATCCGGGCGAGTTCGGCGATCGCCGCGTCCTGGTATTTCGGCTCGGCGACGCCGAACGCCGCGCAGACCGCGCCGCCGGGCTTGCGCTGCGCCAGGACGAAGTCGTTCACGCACCGCAGGTCTTCGACGCCGGAGGCCAGCTGGTAATAGGTCGGCGGGGCCAGCACGCACCGGCCGCCGCCTTGCCGGGGCCCGAGGTCGGCGATGATCGCCAGGGCCGCCTGCGGGTCCGCCGTGAGGTCGAACAGCCGATACTCGTCGCTGGGATCGACAATGCGGGCGCTCACGTCGATGTAGTCCGGCATGGGATGTCTCCGCATCGCCACCGTCAGGTGGCGGCCTCAAGGGGAACCGTCGCCGCGCGTGGTGAAAACCGGGTCGCGAGCAGCATGACCGCGGCCACCAGCTCCACGCCGATGAAGGCGGCGAACAGGGCGTCGTAGCCGCCGGTCCGGTCGTAGACCTCACCCGCCAGGCGCACGCCCGCGATGCCGAGGACCGAGCCGATCGGCGCCATCAGGCCGCGCACTGTGCCGAACGATGGCACGCCAAACCGGTCGGCCAGGAGCGCGTAGAAGGTCGGCGAGATGGCGCCGGTCGTCAGGCCCACCACGGCGGCGCAGCCGACCAGGGTCGGGAAGCTTTCGCTGTACAGGAGCGCCGCGTTCACCAGGGCGCCAAGACCGAACATGCCTGTTAGCAGGGTGGCGCTGTCGACCCGGTCCCCCTGCCATGCCAGCAGCAACTTGCCCAGGATCGCCGAGGTCGCGGTCACCGAGACGAGCGTCGTCGCCTGGATCATCGTCAGGCCGCCTTCCAGCGCCAGGGGCACGATCGAGATGGTGATCGCCTGGGCGACGGCGGTGCCGAGGGCGACCCCGAGCGCGACGAACCAGAACTGCGGCCGCGCCATGATATCCCGAACCTTGTCCGGGGCCCCGACGGGTTCCCGCGCGGTCACCGGAGGTCCAGCCGGCTTGACCTCGATGTCATCCGGTCCCGGCCGGTCCCGCAGGGTGGCGGCCAGCATCACGAGGAGCGCGCCGACGACAAGGCCGGTGGTGACCAGGGCGGAGCGCCATCCATTATGCTCGATCAGCAGACCGATCGCCGGGGTCACCGCGATGCCGCCGGCCGACGCGCCGATATAGGCCAGCGCCATGGCCCGGCCCCTCTGGGCGACGAACCAGCGGGCCAGGAAGACGGAAAGGGTCAGGGCGCCCGCGCCCTCGAAGGCCGCGGCGAGCGGAACGACCAGGACCGCGGCGTTGACCCAGAGCGAATGCGACAGGCCGAGGCCAACCAGGCTGAGCCCGAACACCACGGCGGAGATCATCATGATCCGCTTCGACGAGAACCGGTCGAGCAGACGGCCCAGGAACGGCGACATCACCGCGCTGCCCATGGAGACGAGGATGAGGGCCGTATTGATGTCGGCGCGCGACAGCTTGAATTCGGCGGACACCGGCAGGACGAACAGGCCGAAGGCGCTGTAGGTCGAGCCCAGGAGCAGCATGTAGACCAGGGCCGAAACCGCGACCATGTACCAGCCGTGATAGATTCGCATGCCTCACGGCCCTCCCTGGATTCCGGCGGTGCCGGGGCGCTCTGGCTCTAATGGCCGTTCGCGCGATGTCTGGGCGACCTGGCCGAATTCCCGGTCGCCAACGTCAGTTTCGCTGGGCCCTCAGTGTTGGCTCTCGGGCATCCGGACCACCAGGCCGTCCAGCTTGTCGCTGACCTTGATCTGGCAGCTCAGGCGGCTATTGGGCTGAACATTCTCGACGAATTCAAGCATCGCCTTTTCCATCTCGGTCCGCTCGCCGGTCTTTTCCAGCCAGGCGGGATCGACATAGACGTGGCAGGTGCCGCAAGCGCACTGGCCGCCGCAGTCAGCGTCGATGCCGGGCACATTGTTCTTCACCGCGCCCTCCATCACGGAGAAGCGGTCCGACGCGTCGACCGGATGCTCGGCGCCATTGAACTCAATGTAGGTGATCTTCGCCATGACGTTCCTAGCTGGAAAAGGGGCCGGCCCTGACCTTCGGCGACGGTCGCCTGGGGCCTAGAAGACGACGCCGGCTACCTTCAGGTCGATGATCTCGTCCTCGCTGTAACCGAGGTCCGCCAGGGTCTGATCGCTGTCGGCGCCGAGTTCGGGCGCAGGGGCGGCGGGCAGGGGAACCTGGTCGAACTGCATCGGCGTGCTGACCATCTTCAGCGTGCGGCCGTCGGCGTAGTTCACCACCTGCATGTAGCCGTTGGCCACCACCTGCACGTCCTCGTGCAGTTCGCCCACCTGCTGGACGACGTCCCACTGGCCTTCCTGGCGGGCCAGGATCTCCCGCCATTCCGCCAGCGGCTTGCTGGCGAACAGGGCGTCGAGTTCGGCGATGCAGACGATCTTGTTCACCGCGCGGTCGGCGTCCGTCGCGAAGCGCGGATCGGCGCCCAGGTCGGGCCGCTCCACAACCTCGCAGAAGGTGGCCCAGTAGCGCTGGGCCTGCAGCATGCACAGCGACAGGAAGCGGTCGTCGCTGGTGCGGTAGACGTTGACCAGCGGGTTGGGGGTCTGGGTGCGGCTGCCGGAGGGCAGCGTCTTGCGGCCGTCCAGCGTCGCCTGGGTGATCGAGCGCTGCATGGCCCACATGGCGGTGTTGAGCAGCGAGGCGTCGACGACGGACGCGTGGCCCGTCAGCGCGCGCTGCGCCACGGCCGCGGCGACGCCGCCGGCCAGCATGGCGCCGCTCAGCACGTCGCCGAAGGCGCCGGCCGGCGGACCGACCGGGAAGTCCGAGCCGCCCTCGACCGGGGCGGAGGCGGCGATGCCGCCGCGCGCCCAGAAGCTGATGGCGTCATAGCCACCCTTGTCGCCCTCGGGGCCAAGCCGGCCCGTGCCGCTGCCGACCGCGTAGATGATGTTGGGGTTCAGCGCCCGGATATGTTCGACGTCGATCTTCATCTTGCGGCGCGCGCGGGGCAGCAGGTTGGTGAGGAAGACATCGGCGGATTGGACGAGCTTGTAGAGCACGTCCACGCCGGCCTGCTGGCGCAGGTCCAGCGTCATGCTCTTCTTGCCGCGGTTGTAGTTCTCCCAGGAGAGCACGAAGCCATGTTCGCCGGGCGTGATGCCGCCGATGTTGAGCGCCCGCAGAGGGTCGCCGTCCGGCGGCTCGATCTTCAGGACCGAGGCGCCCATGTCCGAAAGTATCCCGCCCGCCGCGGGGACGAACGCCCACATGGCGACTTCGACGATCTTGATGCCTTCCAGCGGCTTCTTCATTCGGGTTTCCTCGGCGCGTATCTAAAAAACACCGCGGGCGCACCTGGATGCGCCCGCGGCTATCCTTATGGGTTCAATGAAAGTCCGCCCGGGTGCTTATGGCCCCGGGCGGTCGCGATTTCAGTCGACGAAATAGATCCGCGCGGCCCGGTCGCAGACGATCTCGCGCACGTCGGCTTCGGGGATGCCCTCGAAGTCGCGCGCGATGACGGCCTGCGAGTTCGGCCAGGTGGTTTCCGAGTGCGGATAGTCGGACGACCACATGATGTTCTTGCCGCCCGGGCGGTCGCGGTTGAGGATGCCGGTGCGGTCGTGGATGAACGAGCCGTAGACATTCTGGTCCATGTAGAAGCTGGGCGGATTGACCAGCTTGCTCTCGGTCCAGAAGCGCTGCTTGCCCCAGGTGCGGTCCATGTATTCCGCCATCCAGGAGAACCAGCCCACGCCGCTCTCCGCGATGACCATGCGCAGCTTGGGGTACTTCATGAAGATGCCGTTGTAGATGGCGATCGCCACCGGCTCGGCCATCGCCACCTTGGACATCACCAGGTCCGACAGGAAGTGTTCCTTCATGCCGAAGCGGGTGATGCGGCCGCCCAGGTGCATGGTGATCGTCATGTCGAGGTCTTGCAGGGTCGCCCAGAACGCATCCCACTCCGGATCGGTATAGGAGCGGCCGCCCGTGGGGTTGCCGGTCAGCGCCGCGGCCTGGCCGGAGGCGACCGCCTGGACCGTCGAGGAGGTGGTGATGCCGTCCTTGGCCTGCGGGAAGGCCGGGATATTGACCGAGCGGAAGCCGAGTTTCGCCAGGTCCTTCAGCATGCCGATGGTTTCGGCGGGGTCGCGCGACGGAACATAGGCCACGGGAATGAGGCGCTTGCGGTCGGCGGCGCACCAGTCCCACAGCCAGCGGTTATAGGCCTCGAAGCTGGCGATATAGAGGTCGGACTTCGCGGTCGGCAGCGGGCCGCCGCCGAACATGATGGCGGCGTCCATGCCGTCCTGGTCCATGTCGGCCAGCCGGATCTCCGGCTTCCAGACCGGGCGCATCTCGGCGCGACGGCCAACCATCTTGAAGTCCTTGCCCTCACGGCCGGCTTGGTTGGAGATCAGCATCACCGGGCGGCGGTTGCCTTCGAAGACGATCCAGTCGTGCTCCTCGCCGTGTTCGATCCTTGGGGCCTGGTCGCGGAACTCGGGCGACAGATAGTCGGCCCACATTTCGTAAGGGGCGTCACAATGGGCGTCGGCATCGACGATGCGGCGGCGAACCTTGTCGGAAGCCTGGGTTTTGGCGGCGACCGCGGCGTCATCGGCAGGGGGCATTGGATTCTCCTCCAGACGGCGATTCAGACGCCGCGAAAGTCCGAAACTGAATTCGACATTGTGGATTAATCCACTACTCTTCGGGCCTACCTCCGTCAAGGAAGGGCGGCCCGAACGCCCAGGGGAATCCGCCCGCTCGAGAGGCCGGCGCCACCCCTCGCGCAAGGTCTCCGACGAACCTTGAAGGAGCCCATTTTCGGAACCTATTTGACCGGTTCGTCAGAATTTATTTGAGGGAGTATTTTAGATGAGCCTTGTCGACGACGTTGACGTCAATCTTGAGGTTGAGCGGGCCGAGCGGCTGATGCCGTATCTGGTGGACGCGGACGCCCATGTGAACCCGCCGCCGGGGATGTGGCGCGACTACCTGTCGCCGAAGTTCCGCGATCTGGCGCC
>CANJXI010000012.1 GCA_947478785.1 Caulobacteraceae bacterium | reverse complement strand
GGACCTGGGTCTGGACGGTCCGCTGTTTCGCCGCGTCGTCGCGATCCTCGCGCAGGGCGCGCTGGGCGTCGCGGACGAGCTTGGCCTCAAGGGCCAGGCATTGCCGGGCCGAGCGGCCGACCTTGTGCAGGGCGCTGGCCAGCACGGCGGCGTCGGTGGGATCATCGGCAACCGCCTGCCGGGCGGCGAGGTCGCGCGCCGAGGCCAGGCAGAGCTCGGCGAGCTCGGCCAGGACGCGGGCGTGCCGCTCGGTCATTTCGCCTGAGGTGTCCACGGGCGAATGAGAACATAACAGGAACATAGGGTCAAGGATTTTCGCAGGCCGCGCCATGCAGGGCGCGAAATCCGAACCCTCAGCTCAGGCGGCCGAGCAGTTCCTTGGCGATGATCGTCTGGCGGATTTCCTGGGTGCCGGCGGCGATCTCGAGGACCTTGGCGGTGCGGTAGAGCCGGTTGATCTCGGTGTCGCGCATGTAGCCGGAGCCGCCGAAGATCTGCACGCCGTTGTCCATGACGAAGCTGGAGGTGCGCGAGCACTGCATCAGGACCGCGGACGACAGCTTGTGGATTTCGCCGCGGCCGGCGTGGACCAGCTCCATCTCGTCGCAGCTGCGCAGCACGTGGTGCAGGAAGGTGCGCGCCGTCTCGATGGAGACGTACATGTCGGCCAGCTTGGCCTGGATCAGCTGGAACTCGCCGATCGCCTTGCCGAACTGCTTGCGCGTGCGGGCGTGGTCGAGGGAGAGGTCGAGCGCGCGCTGGGCCGGGCCCAGGCCCAGCGGGGCGGACATGCAGCGTTCCACGTCCAGGCCGCTCATCATCACGGCGACGCCGTTGTTCTCGGTCCCGACCAGGTTCTCGGCGGGGACGATGCAGTCGTTGAAGACCAGTTCTCCCGTCGGGTTGCCGCGCAGGCCCATCTTGTCGAGCTTCTGGGCCACGGAGAAGCCGGGAAAGGTCTTCTCGACGATGAAGGCGCTGATGCCGCGCTTGCCGAGCTCGGGCGCGGTCTTGGCGTAGACCAGCAGCACGTCGGCGACCGGTCCGTTGGTGATGAACAGCTTGGTTCCGTTGAGGACGTAGTGGTCGCCGTTCCGGCGCGCGGTGGTGGCCATGGAGCCGAGCGCATCCGAGCCCGCGCCGGGCTCGGTCATGCCCAACGCCCCGATCATCCTGCCGGCGCACAGTTCCGGCACGTACCTGCGGCGCTGCTCCTCGTTGCCGTTGCGGTAGAGGGCGTCGGTGCAGAGGTTGTCGTGCGAGGTCCAGCTCCAGGCCAGGCCCGGATTGGCGTAGGCCAGCGCCTCGCCCAGCATGCCGGCGGTGAGGTAGGACAGGCCCTGGCCGCCGTATTCCTCCGGAATCGTGATTCCGAAGAGGCCCATGTCGGCCAGAGCGCGGAATTCCGCTTCCGGGAACCAGTCCTCGTCGTCCATCCGCACTTGCAGGGGATGGAGCTTGTCGAGGAAATACTCGCTGGCGTGATCGACCAGCGAGCGGGTTTCCTCGAGGGTCATGGCAACAGCGTTCATGTTGGGTCTCCCGAAGAGAGGGCTCCGGATGGTCAGCCGGCGATGATCTGGCCGCCGTCGACCTGCAGGATCTTACCTGTAATGTAGCTGGCGTCGTCCGTCGCCAGGAAGGCCACGGCGCGGGCGATTTCCTCGGGCTTGCCCATGCGGCCGAGCGGCGTGCCGGCCAGGAGGCGCTTGGTGGCCTCCGCGCCCCACTGCTTCTCGGCGTCCGCGCCCATCTCGGTCTCGGTCAGGCCGATGGAGACGGCGTTGGCGCGGATCCCGTGGCGGCCTTCCTCCTTGGCGACCACCCGGATCAGGGCGTCGAGGCCGGCCTTGGCGGCCGCGGCCTGGCCGCCCTTGGGCTGGCAGGCCTGGGCGGCGATGGAGGATACCGCGACGATCGCGCCCTTCTTGCGCTCGTGCATGTGCCGCACGCAGGCGGAGAGCACATAGAAGAAGCCGGTGAGATCGGCGTCCAGGAAGCCATTCCAGTCCTTGGGCGTCAGGTCACGGATGCTCTTCCAGTCGGAATAGGCGCCGGCGCAGTGGGCCAGCACGTCGATGGCGCCCAGCCGCTCGATCGTCGTGGCGACGGCGGCTTCCACGGCGTCAGGGTCGGTCAGGTCGCCCTGGATGGTGATGGCTTCGCCGCCCGCCGCGCGGACCGCTTCGGCGGCGGCCTCGGCCGGGGCGGGGCTGGAGCGGTACATCAGGGCGACGGAAAATCCGCGCCGGCCAAGCTCGACGGCGACCGCGCGTCCCACGCCGCCGCTGGCCCCGGTGATGAGGGCAGATTGTCCGGTCCGCGCTTCCATGGCACTACTCCCCCCGTGGCCTCTAGACCACCGTACGCGCTGCTGTCATAGCGCTTTCAACGTCTGCGCCAAACCGATAATGTAACAGCGCAGGAGCATTGTATTAACCAGGGATGGGCGGCCGATGAAGTGGGGCGACTACGAATTCATTCAGACCGAACTCAAGGATCGGGTGCTGACGCTTCGCCTGAATCGCCCCGATAACCTGAACGCGGTCAACCGCCGTCTGCACTACGAACTGTCGCAGGTCTTCGTCGACGCGGGGGGCGAGCACGACTGCGACGTCGTCGTGTTCACCGGTAACGGCCGGGCGTTCTCAGCCGGCGGCGACATCGAATTCCTGCAGCTCTGCATCAATGACGAGCGGGTGTTCGACGAGGTCGCCTACGAAGGCAAGCGCATCGTCTATTCGATGCTAGATTGCGAAAAGCCGATCATCGGCAAGATCAACGGCCACGCCGCAGGCCTGGGCGCCACGCTGGCGCTGTTCTGCGACGTGACCTTCGTTTCCGACAAAGCCCGGATCTCCGACCCGCACACCAAGGTCGGCCTGGTGGCGGGTGACGGCGGGGCGGTGATCTGGCCGCAGCTGATCGGCTATGCGCGGGCCAAGGAACTGCTGATGACCGGCAATTCGGTCAATGCGCCCGACGCCGAGCGCATGGGCCTGATCAACTACGCCGTGCCGGCCGAGGAGCTGGACGCCCGCGTCGACGCCTTCGCCAAGCAGCTGCTGGATGGGGCCACCTCGGCCATCCAGGGCACCAAGATGTGCGTCAACATCGGCCTCAAGCAGCTGGCCCACTCGATCATGGAGGCGAGCACGGCGCTCGAGCGGCTGTCGAACCGTTCGCACGAGCACCGGGCGGGGATCGAGGCGATGCTGCGCAAGGAAGCGCCGAACTTTCGGCGCGCCTGACGCCAGGCCGGGTGCGGTGAACGGGACGGATTTCCCTCCGCTGACCCTGCCGCGGCTCGTGCTTCGGCGCGCCGCATCGCATCCCGACGCCACGGCCATGCGCCAGAAGACGGCCGGTGGCTGGACCGACCTGAGCTGGCGCGAATACGCCGGGCGCGCCACCGCCTGCGCGGCGGGGCTGATCGAGGTCGGCCTGGGCGCCCCGGGCCATGTGGCGATCTTCGCCGAAGGGCGCGTGGAGTGGGTGATCGCCCAGACCGCCGTGGGCCTGGCCGGCGGCGTGGTCGTGGGCTGCTACCCGACCAGCTCTACCGATGACCTGCGCCACGCACTGGGTCATGCCGACGTGCAGGTGGTGATCTGCGAGAACCGGGCGTTCCTCGACAAGGTGGACGCCGTCCGCGCCGACCTGCCGAACCTGACCCATGTCGTGCTGATGGAGCCGGACCCGGCCGCGCCAGGCGTGCTCGCGTTCGAAGCCGTAGAACAGCTTGGACGGCAAGCGCTGGCGAACGATCCGGGGCTGCTGGATCGAGTCCCGCAGGCGTTCGATGACGTGGCCCTCATGGTCTACACCTCGGGCTCGACCGGCGCGCCGAAGGCGGCGCTGCTGACCTGGCGCAACATGCGCGCGGCGGCCCAGGGCTTCGTGCCGATCCTCGGCCTCGGGCCGGAGTCGGTGATCCTGTCCTACCTGCCGCTCTGCCATATCGCCGAGCAGTCGATGACCAACATCGGCCCGCTGTTCGCCGGGGCCACGGCCTGTTTCGGCGGCGGGCTGCCGACGCTGCTGGAGGACCTGCGCGCCGTCCGCCCGACCTATTTCTCGGGCGTGCCGCGCGTCTGGCAGAAGCTCCAGGCGGAGATCGCCGCGCGCTTCGCCGCCGCCGGCCGGAGCGCGGAACTGGACGCGGCGCTGGACGCCGGCCGGCCGCTGGCGTTCAAGGCCGCGCGGCTTTGGGACGACGCCGAGCAGTCCCGTCTCGCGCCGCACCTGGCGCTGATGGCCGAGGCGCGGGCGATGGTCGGGCTGGACCGCGCCACGGCGGTGACCAGCGGGGCCGCGCCCCTGCATGTCGACACCCTGAGCTTCCTGCGGGCGCTGGGATTCCCGCTGCTGGAACTCTACGGGATGACGGAAGCCTGCAGCGTCATGACGATCCAGCGGCCCGACGATGTGGCGCCCGGCGGTGTCGGGCGGCCGGTGGACACCGTCGAGCTCAGGCTCGCCGACGACGGGGAGATCCTGGTCCGGGGCGAGAACGTCTTCGCCGGCTATTACAGGAACCCGGAGGCCACGGCGCTGGCCCTGGAAGACGGCTGGCTGCATACCGGCGATATCGGCGCGTTCGACGGCGGCCAGCTGCGGATCGTCGACCGCAAGAAGGACATCATGATCACCGAAGGGGGCAAGAATATCGCCCCGGCCGAGGTCGAGGGGCTGATGCGCTCGAGCGACCTGATCGCCGAATGCGTGCTGGTCGCCGACCGGCGCAACTATGTGGCAGCCCTGGTCCAGATCGACCCCGCGGCGTTCGGCGCGGCGCCCGGCGATCTTGCCCGGCTTGCCCGCGACCCGGCCGCGCAGGGCCGAGTCGCCCAGGAGATCCGCCGGCTCAACGAGACCCTGGCGCGCGTGGCCCAGGTGAAACGCGCCCATCTGCTGGACGAGGCGCTCAGCCATGGGCTTGGCGACTTGACGCCGACGCTGAAACTGCGCCGGTTCAAGGTCCACCAGCGATACCGGACGGCCATCGACCAGATCTACGCGGGCGAAATCGGTTTCGACATCTATCCGCGGGCCGACGCCCCAATTCGTTCAGACCTCCGCTCGGCCGCACCGGCCGAAGCTTCATCCAACTAGCGCCGCCGCCTTAAGGCCGCGCGAGACGATCGGGAAAGACAGTGGATACAGAAACCTTCGAACTCCTGCGCAGCACCGTTCACCGCTTCGTGTCGGAGCGCCTGATCCCTGCCGAGGACGAGGTCGAGGCCAACGACGCGGTGCCCCAGAAGATCATCGACGAGATGAAGGAACTGGGGCTGTTCGGCCTGTCGATCCCAGAAGAGTACGACGGCCTCGGGCTGTCGATGTGGGAGGAGGCCCAGATCATCCGCGAGATCACGCGGGCCTCGGTGGTCTTCCGCTCGGTGATCGGGACCACTGTCGGGATCGGCTCGCAGGGCATCGTTATCGACGGCACCGAGGCGCAGAAGCAGGAATGGCTGCCGAAGATGGCGACGGGCGAGGCGGTGGCCTCCTTCGCGCTGACCGAGCCTGAAGCGGGCTCCGACGCGGCCTCGGTCCGGACGCTGGCGATCCGCGACGGCGACGTCTACCGCCTGCGCGGCACCAAGCGCTACATAACCAACGCGCCGCGGGCCAGCGTCTTCACGGTGATGGCGCGCAGCGAGCCGGACGTGAAGGGCGCCTCGGGAATCTCGTCGTTCATCGTGCCGGCCAACCTGCCTGGGATCACGCTGGGCAAGCCCGACAAGAAAATGGGCCAGAAGGGCGCCATGACCTGCGACGTGATCTTCGACGACTGCGTCGTGCCGGCCGAGAACATCATCGGCGGGGTCCCCGGCCAGGGGTTCCGCACGGCGATGAAGGTGCTCGACCGCGGGCGGATCCACATCGCCGCCGTGGCCATGGGCATGTGCGACCGCCTGATCGACATGAGCCTGACCTATGCGCGCGAGCGCAAGCAGTTCGGCCAGCCGATCGCCAACTTCCAGCTCGTGCAGGCCATGCTGGCCGACTGCAAGACCGACGCCCTGGCCGCCGAGGGCCTGATGAAGGCCGCCGCCGAGCGTTTCGACGCGGGCCAGAACGTCAGCCTGGAGGCGGCCGTCGCCAAGTATTTCGCCAGCGAGGCGGTGGGCCGGATCGCCGACCGGGCGGTGCAGATCCACGGCGGGGCGGGCTACATGGCCGAGTACAAGGTCGAGCGGTTCTATCGCGACGTGCGCCTGCTGCGCATCTATGAAGGCACCTCGCAGATCCAGCAGACGATCATCGCCCGCCAGATGGTGCGGCGGGCGGAGGCGGAGGGCTAAGGTGTCGATGGACGATCTTCTCAAGCGGGCCAACGAAGCCCGGGACGCGGCCCAGGCCTATCTCGCGACGGCCCGCAAGGCGGTGTCCGCCGAGCTGGCCGGGGAGGGCGGACGGCCCGACTCCAAGCGGCTCGATCCGGAACAGCGCCGGCTGCATGCGCTGGCCTGGACCGCGACGGTGGTCGAGGCGATCACCCAGGTCTGCGCCTGGTTCGAGCAGGGCCGCGCCGACGGTGTCGCCGGCGAGGGCGAGGCGCTGGTGCTGCAGATCGGCCTGGGCGAGTACCTGGCTCAACTGGCGGGTGGATTGCCCATGAGTCAGAATGAGTTAGCCCGACCTTCTGACATGGACGTCTCGGCCGCCGGCCGCGCGCTGGAGGCCAACCCCGCGGTCGCCTGGTTCGTGGCGTCTGGCTCCACGCCTCAGGCGCGCGCCGACCTGGCGCGGCGCCTCGCCGAGGGCTGGCGGCCCAGCGAGCGGATCGGCGACGAGACGCTGGACGCGGTCCGCGAGGAGTTCCGGCGCTACACCGCCGAGCGCATCGCGCCCTTCGCGCACGGCTGGCACCTGGCCAACGACCTGGTCCCCGACGCCGTGGTGGCCGAGATGGCCGAGCTGGGCGTCTTCGGGATCTGCATCGACCCGGAGTACGGCGGCCTCGGCATGGGCAAGCTCGCCATGTGCGTGGTGACCGAGGAACTGAGCCGGGGCTGGATCGCCGCCGGATCGCTGGGCACCCGCTCGGAGATCGCGGGCGAGCTGATCGGCTCGGCCGGCACGCCGGGCCAGAAGGCGCAGTGGCTGCCGAAGATCGCATCCGGCGAAGTGCTGCCCACAGCGGTCTTCACCGAGCCCGACGTGGGTTCGGACCTGGCGTCGCTGAAGACCCGGGCGACGCGCGGCGAGGACGGGACCTGGCGCATCAGCGGCGCCAAGACCTGGATCACCCACGCCTCGCGCAGCGACCTGATGACGGTGCTGGCCCGCACCGATCCGGCGACGCCGGGCCACAATGGCCTTTCCATCGTGCTGGCCCCCAAGCTGCGCGGCACGCCGGACGACCTGTTCCCCAACGAGGGCCTTTCGGGCGGCGAGATCCATGTGCTGGGCTACCGGGGCATGCGGGAATATGTGCTGTCGTTCGACGACTTCACGGTCCCGGCCGAGGCCCTTCTGGGTCAGGGAGAAGGCCAGGGATTCAAGCAGCTTATGCGGACCTTTGAAGGCGCGCGCATCCAGACCGCCGCCCGCGCCGTGGGGGTCGCCTGGACGGCCTTCGACCTGGCGCTGCGCTATGCGCTCGAGCGCAAGCAGTTCGCCCGGCCGCTGATCGACTTCCCGCGGGTGTCGGACAAGATCGCCATGAGCCTGGTGGA
Source organism: Caulobacteraceae bacterium (assembly GCA_947478785.1). Taxonomy (GTDB): domain Bacteria; phylum Pseudomonadota; class Alphaproteobacteria; order Caulobacterales; family Caulobacteraceae; genus Phenylobacterium. The sequence continues at coordinate 54,439 of CANJXI010000012.1, read as the reverse complement.
GATCGTCATGGCCCGCGAACTTACCTACTTCGCCGCCCGGGCCAAGGACGCGGGGCGCCGCTGCGACATCGAGGCCGGCATGGCCAAGCTGCTGGCCGCCCGCGTGGCCTGGTCGAACGCCGACGCCGGCGTCCAGGTGCACGGCGGCAACGGTTATGCGCTGGAGTACGAGATCAGCCGGATCCTCTGCGACGCGCGCATCCTCAACATCTTCGAGGGCGCGGCCGAGATCCAGGCGCACGTGATCGCGCGCGGCCTGCTGAGCGAGCGGGCGGCCCAGCCGCAGGCCGTCGGCGCATAGCGGGACCGGGACGCATGGACGACGCTGAGCTGAAGGCCTGGATCGGCCGGACGGAAGACGAGACCGATCTCGCCGCGCGGGGACCGCTCGACCGGCTGACGGACCTGCTCGATCACACAGCGCCGCCCTGGCCGGCCGGCCAAGCGCCGCCGCTGGCGCACTGGCTCTACTTCCTGCCCCGGGCGCGCCAGTCGGGCCTGGGCGTCGACGGGCACCCCTTGAGAGGCGGCGACGGGCTGATGCCGCCGGTGACCCTGCCGCGCCGGATGTGGGCGGGCAGCCGGCTGACCTTCACGGGCGGGATCGCGATCGGCGCGGAGATCGCGCGGCGCTCGACCATCGCCGACCTGCAGCGCAAGACCGGCGCCTCGGGCGAGATGGTGTTCGTCACGGTGCGGCACGAGGTCTCGTCGGGCGGCGCGGTCAGGGTCGTGGAGGAGCAGGACATCGTCTACCGCGAGCCGCCCCCGCCGGCCGTGGCCGGAGCGCCGGCGCCCAAGGCCGACGAGCCGCCCGCCGCCTCGGTCGCCAGCCGCACGCTGAGGGCCGACACGGTGCAGCTGTTCCGCTTTTCGGCGCTGACCTTCAACAGCCACCGCATCCACTACGACCGCGACTACGCGACCCGCGAGGAGGGCTATCCGGGCCTCGTGGTCCACGGCCCCTACCTGGCGACGCTGCTGATGGACCACTTCCTGCGCAACCGGACCGGCCGTGCGGTGACGGGCTTCCGTTTCCGCGCCCGCAGCCCGATCTTCGACGGCGCGCCGTTCACGCTCAACCTGGCGGACACCCCGGACGGGGCCGAGGTCTGGGCGACGGACAGCAACGGCCGCATCGCGGTCAGCGCCACGGTGACCAGCGCATGACCGCCGCCTGGCGATCCCTGCTGTTTTCGCCCGCCACCGACGAGGCGCGGCTGGCCAAGGCGCACACGCGCGGCGCCGACGCCCTGATCCTCGACCTGGAGGACGCCCTGCCGGCCGACGCCAAGGTTGCGGGGCGCGCCGCGGCGCGGGTCTGGATAGAGCGGCTGGCGGGCCTGGGCCAGGACGTGGTGGTGCGCATCAACACGCCCTGGCTGATGGCGGTGGCCGATCTGGACGCGGTGGTCCGTCCCGGGCTGAAGGCGCTGCTGGTCCCCAAGGCGGAGGACGCCGGCCAGCTTTCGGTGATTGCGGCGATGGTCGGCGAACTGGAGGCCGAACGCGGGTTGCCGGCCGGCGGCATCGGCCTGCTGGCGCTGATCGAAACGCCGGCCGCCTTCTCGCGCCTTGCCGAGATCGCGGCGGTGGAGCGGGTGAGGGGCCTTGCGTTGGGCCCGGAGGATCTGTCGCTGTCGCTGGGCGCGCCGCCGTCGCCGCTGACGCTGGACCTGCCGTGCCGGATGATCGCGCTGGCCGCGGCGACCCGGGGCCTGATGGCGCTGGGCGCGCCCATCTCCATCGCCGAGTTCAGGGACCTTGAGGCCTATCGCGGCGCGGTCGAGACGGCGCGCGGCATGGGCCTTTCGGGTAACCTCTGCGTCCACCCGCACCAGGTGGAGGTGGTCAATGCCGTCTTCGCCCCGCAGGCCGCCGAAGTCGCCGACGCCCGCGCGGTGCTGGCCGCCTGGCAGGCTGGGGAGGGCAAGGGCGTGGTGGCGCTGGAGGGCCGGATGATCGACCTGCCGGTGGTCGAGCGCGCCCGCCGGGTCCTGGCGAGGGCCGGCGAAACCTGATCCGCTTCAGGCGTCGCGCTGGGCCTCGCCGAGCGCCATGGCCTCGCGCATGGGCTTGAGGCCGCTCAGCATGACCAGCCAGGCGATGGGCGCGATCACCGCCATGGTCGTGGCGATCGACAGGTGCACCGCGTTCGGGTCCCGGTAGAGGTAGGTCGTCAGCAGGGCCACGACGGACGGGCCGAAGCCATAGCCCACCAGGTAGAAGACCACGTTGAAGAGCGCTGACAGGCGACCGCGCATGGTCGCCGGCGCCACCAGCTGGATCGCCGTCGCGGCGGGGCCGGACAGGCTATAGCCGAACTGCGCAACGGCCATGCAGGTCAGGAAGACCACCGGGCTGGGGCTGAGCGACCCCACGATGGCGAACGCGGCGGCGACGGGTGTGAGCCAGACAAACAGGCGCATGGGCGCGTCAGAGACCCCACGGCGGATCAGCCGGTCCAGCAGCGCGCCCGCCGCCAGCATGCCCACGGTGTTCGTGACCGCCGCCATCAGGCCGAAGGCGATCCCGGCCTGTCCCGGTGTGAAGCCGAAGCGGCGCATCATCAGGGCCGGCATCCAGGCCCCGTTTCCCATGGCCAGCAGGCTCAGCAGGGAAAAGGCGGTGAAATGCCGAATGAAGAAATGGCGACGGCTGTGCATGAAGGCGAACAGGGGCCTCCAAGGAGCCGGCGGGGCGGCGGTCGCGCCACGCCTTGGCTCGGGCGCCAGCAGGATCAGCGGCGCCAGCAAGAGGCCCGGCGCGCCGGTGGCGACGAAGACCGCCTGCCAGGCCTCGACGGGCCCGACCAGCGGAAGGCTCACCGGGGTCTTGGTGAACAGGTCGACGAGCACGCCGCCGAAGCCCAGCGACACGCCCGCGCCGATCGAGCTGCCGATGCTGAACACCGAGACCGCGCTGGCCAGCCGGTGGCGCGGAAAGATGTCGCTGATCAGCGACAGGGCGGCCGGATAGAGCGCGGCCTCGCCGGCGCCCACCAGCAGGCGGGCGAGGACGAGCTGGTTGAAGCTGGCCGCAAGTCCGCAGCCCGCCGCCGCCAGCGACCAGATGGCCACCCCGATGAAGATCAGGCCCCGGCGCGACCAGCGATCGGCGACGACCCCGAACGGCAGTCCCAGCACGGCGTAGAAGATCGCGAAGGCCGCGCCCTGCAGCAGGCTGATCTGGAAATCGTTGATGCCGAAGTGCGCGCTGACCGGCTGCACGACCAAGCCGAGAATCCCCCGGTCGACCTGCGAAAGCGCCGCCAGGAGGACGAGAATGCCCAGGGTGAGGCGCGGGCCGACGCCCTGGAATCCCCTTGCGCTTGGAATGGCGTTCACCTCGTGGAAGCCTGCAGGAGCTGGCGTTGGCCGGTGGCCGATGCGCGGTCGATGGCGTCGAGCAGCCGCGTCAGCCGCACGGCGTCGTTGAAATCGGGCACGGTGCGGGTCCCGTCGCGAAGGTCGCGGGCGAAGGCGGCGTAGGCCTCGGCGACGTTGGCGGGCGGGCCGACCAAGTGTGGGGCGACCGGCTCGGCCGGGGGCTCGACGGGGAAGCTGGCCTCCAGCGCGAGGCGGGCGATCTGGCAGGTTCCGGGGACGGTTCCGGTGATCCGGATCCAGCCGGTCTCGCCCGTCACCTCGAAATAGACCGGCCGCCCGGTCGTTCCGCCCACCATCTCGAATGTGGAAACGCAGCCGCTGTCGTGCAGGCCCAGGACGAACATGTGGTCGGCGCAGGTCCGCTCGACCATCTCGCCGGTGTCCTGCACACGGATGGACTTGCGCAGGATGCTGTTGCGGGCGTCGACCTCGACGTAGGCGCCGACCAGCGCCTCGACCGGCGCCAGCGTGTGGCCGCCGCCGATGGTCTCCAGGGTCGCGCCGTTCCGCTTGTCCTGCAGGTAGATGGCCTGCGACTGGGTCTCCTCGCCCCAGGCGGCCGCGGTGCCATAGGTGCGCAGCACGCGCGGCCGACCTATGGCGCCATCGGCGATCAGCTTCGCCGCCTGGAGGATGACAGGCGCGGACAGGGCCTGCAGCCCGATCATCGCGCGGCTTCCAAGCCGGACGGCGGCGGCCATTTCTTCGGATTCTTCGAGGTCACAGCCCAGCGGCCATTCGCAATAGACGTGCTTTCCGGCCGCCAGCGCGGCGAGGACCACGGCGCGATGTTCGGGGACCTTCACGGTGACCGCCACGAGGTCGATATCCGGATCGCGCGCCAGCGCCAGGGAATCCCCGAAAGCCCGGGGCGCGCCGAACGCCGCCGCGGCCGCCTCGGCGTTCGCCTGGCTGCGCGCAGATACCGCCGCCAGGGCGAATTCCGGAAGGCTTCGCAGGGCGTCCAGGTGGGCGTCACGCCCCCAGCCACGATCGGGGTTGGCCCCCACGATGCCGACGCGGATCGGTGCGGTCATGGGTTCGGACTCCAGGATGTTCAGCGCGGCACGACGACGGATCGGCCGTCGAGCGACATGGTCGGGCGCCCAATTTCGTCGAGATAGCGGTGCGACCAGACGATGCGGCCGGTGAGGTCCTTCGGCTCGTGCGAGACCAGGTCGAGCGCGGCCTCGGCGATCTGCTCCTCCGCCTCGACGGCCGGGTGGTCGGCGGAGCTGATCAGGCCAAGCGCCTCCAGGCCCGGCGTGTAGACGCCGCCCACGGGAGCCAGCAGGTTCACGGCGATGTTGTGGGCGTGGACCTCGGCGGCGAGGCCCTGGCTGAAACGGTGGATCGCCGCCTTCAGCGGGGCGTAGAGCACGTCGTGGCCGAAGTAGCCGAGGTGCGTCTCGTAGGGCGGCTCCGGGGTCTTGACCACCGAGCTCGACCCGATGTTGAGGATCCACCCCCGGCCACGTTCGATCATGTGCGGGATGAGAAGGTTGCAGAGGCGCCAGGGGCCGACCAGGTAGGTTTCGACCTGGCCCATGGCTTCCGGCAGGGTGTAGGCCCAGGTCTCCTTGTAGAGCGCGGTTCCGGCGTTGTTGACCAGGATGTCCACGCCGCCGGTCGCCGCGATGGCGGCCGCCACGAACGCCTGGCGGCTCGTGTCGTCGGTCATGTCGAGCGCCAGCGGCGTCGCCTGGCCGCCCGCCGCCCGGATCGCCTCGGCGGTCTCATGGATCGTGCCGGCGAAGCCGCCCGCCGGCGCCTCCAGGCTGCGGGCGCCGATCACCACATGGGCGCCGCCCGACGCCAGCCGTTGGGCGATCGCCTTGCCGATGCCGCGGCTGGCGCCGGTCACAATCGCCGTGCGGCCGGCTAGGGGCTTTGGAACGGTGGTCATGAAAGCGCCTCCCGATGCTTGGCCGCCACGGCTCTCAGGCCATGATCGTCCGGTCGATCTCGCCCACCACCTGGATGAGCTGGGGATCGACGATGTACTGCGGGTACTCCGCGTCGAAGTAGGCGTCGACCACGCCCCAGTGGATGGGGGCCTGCATGTAGTCGCGGGTCAGGCCCTGGAGGCTGTCGAACTCCTGCTCCCAGACGTGGGTGAAGGCCTTGGGGCCCTCGACGAGCGAGACCGGGCTGAGCGCCCAGCTGCGGATCGCCGGGATGAATTTCGGGAAGAGCAGGGTGGCGTCTTCCAGTTCGCGGGCGGCGTCGGGGAAGCCGTGCGGCATGACCCGGAAGATCAGCGCCCGCCAGATGCCGGCGCCGGCCTGGCGCACGGCGCTGCGGGTCACGCGGTAGCCGACCCCGGTCAGCTGGACCTCGGCCAGCAGCGGGGCGATCTTCGCGCGCCATGTGGGATCGAGCGGGGCGGCCAGCGCGTCGCGTTCGGTCTCGAAGGTCATCCGCCAGACGATGTGGCCGGCGTTGATCACGGCGACGGGCGAGACCGGCGCGATCCAGGACGTGCGGACCCCGGCCAACCCGGCGGCGGCCTCGCCCAGCCGGGCGATGAGGGCGTCGCGCGCGGCGAACCGGTCGGCGGGCAGGGTTAGGATGCGCAGCGAGACGAACATGTCAGGCGTCCGGCTGCGGAGTGAGGATGCTGCGCTTGCGGCTCAGCGTCAGGTGTTCATGCGCCTGCCACCAGGCCAGCTTGTCGAAGCGCTCGTCCGAGCCATCGGCCTTGCGGCTCATGCGCATCGCCCACCAGCCGTCCACGCCTTCGACCGACCAGAGGTAATAGAGGGTGGTGGGAAGTTCGTCGTAATCCTGGCCCGGCGGGCTCTGCCAGGCGCCGTCAAGGCGCATGCCGCGATGCTCGGCGCCGGGCCGGTAGCCGGTGCGGTAGGCCTCCCGGTAGGCCGCCGCCTGGCCGGGCTTCACGACGATCTCGTCGAGGATGAGGACGCGGGTCACGCGCCGGCCCCGAAACCCTCGGGCAGGGTGTCGGTATAGACCAGGTCCTGGCGGTCGCGCCGGCCGAAGACGTAGCGGTCGTCGACGCCCGGGCGCTGGCGCATCCTGTCGAACCAGCTCTCGCCGGAGGGCTCGACGCGCGACCAGTCCCACACGACCACCCGGCGCGCGATCTTCCACCGGCGGTCGGCGCGGCGCTGGAAGCGGTCGAGGTAGCGGCCCCGGACGGTCTCGTCCCAAAGGCCGCCCTGTTCGTCGCGGCTCTGGTGGAACGAGGTGAAATAGGACTCCACGCGGGCCGTGTCGCCCTCCAGGTCGATCAGGACGTTGGAGATCGCGTGCTGGGTGAGCAGCAGTTTCGACTTGCCGAGCACGGCCAGGATGTTGCGGACCGGGCCGTTGGCCAGGCCGTGGTAGTCCTCGCCGTCCTCATGGAAGCCGGACGCGAAAAGCTCCAGGTCGCCGCGGTCCGTGCCGCGCGCGACGCGATAGAGCACCTCGGTGATCTCCTGTTTGGACAGGAGGTCGGCGACGGCTTGATCCATGTCCTCCCCCGGCAGATCGGTCGTTCAGGCGGCCTCGAACACGGCGGCCAGGCCCTGGCCGCCCCCGATGCACATGGTCTCCAGGCCGTACTTGCCGCCCCGGCGCTTCAGCTCGCGCAGCAGGTTGGCCAGGATCCGTCCGCCGGTGGCGCCGATCGGGTGGCCGAGGCTGATCCCCGATCCGTTGACGTTCAGCCGGTCGCGCTCGTCCCAGCCCCAGCCCTTCAGCACGGCCAGCACCTGCGGCGCGAAGGCCTCGTTGAGCTCGACGAGGTCGATGTCGTCCCAGGAGAGGCCGCTGCGCGCGAACAGGCGCTCCACCGCCGGCACCGGGCCGATGCCCATCCGCGAGGGTTCGCAGCCGGCCGCCGCCCAGCCGACCAGCCAGCCCATCGGCTCCAGACCAAGCTCAGCCAGCTTCTTCTCGGAGACCACCAGGCAGGCGGCCGCGGCGTCATTCTGCTGGCTGGCGTTGCCGGCCGTGACCACGCCGCCCTTCTCGATGGGACGCAGCGCCGCCAGGCTGTCGGCGGTCACGTCGCCGCGCACGCCCTCGTCGCGGTTCATGATCACCGGATCGCCCTTGCGCTGGGGCACGGCCACCGGGACCAGCTCGTCGTCGAACTTGCCCGCCGCCCAGGCCGCCGTCGCGCGCTGGTGGCTCATCAGGGCGTATTCGTCGGCCTCCTCGCGGCTGATCTGATAGTCGCGGGCCAGGTTGTCGGCGGTCTCGATCATGCCGGAGATCACGCCGAACCGCTCGATCGGCTGGCTCATCACCCGGCCGCGCGCCAGCCGGTCATGCAGGGTCACCGAGCCGCCGCGCGCGCCCTTGCGCATGTCGGTGGTGTAGTACTCGACGTTGCTCATGCTCTCGACGCCGCCGGCGATGACCACGTCGGCCGCGCCCGTCTGGACCATCATCGCCGCATCGATCACCGCCTGCAGGCCCGACCCGCAGCGGCGGTCGAGCTGGTAGCCCGGGACGCTGATCGGCAGCCCGGCCGCCATCGCCGACCAGCGCGCGATGCACGCCGCCTCGCCGTTGCCGTAGCCCTGGGCGAAGATCACGTCGTCGATCGAGGCCGGATCGATCTTCGTCCGCTCGACCAGGGCCTTGATCACCAGGGCCCCGAGGTCGCCGGCCTGCACGTTCGAAAGGGCTCCCAGGTATTTGCCCACCGGCGTGCGGATCGGGCTGACGATGGCGGCGCGTTGCATGGGAGCTCCGATCAGATGGGGTCGTAGGGGAAGACCGAGGCGGAAACGCCGAGGTCGGTATATTTCGACGACAGCGCCGGCAGGCCTTCCGACAGCAGCCGCGAGGGCGTCCATCCGTCGGTGCGGGCCACCGAGGCGACCGGCCGGGGCTGGCTGAAGAGGATGATCTCGTCGCCGCGGACGCCGAAGATCTGGCCGGTGATGTCCGACTCGCCGGCCAGCGCGACCGCCAGCTGGGCCACCTGGTCGGCGCGCATGCCGCTGCGCATGCGCTCGACCCGCTGGGCGGAGGCCTCGTCGGTCACCGGGATGGTGGCGATCATCCGCGTCCAGGCGAAGGGCGAGATGACGTTGGAGCGCACGCCCTTGCTGGCGCCTTCCTGGGCCAGGCTGCGGGACAGGCCCACAACACCCAGCTTCGCGGCAGCGTAGTTCGCCTGGCCGATGTTGCCGATCAGCCCGGTGGTCGAGGTGAAGTGCACGAAGGAGCCGCCGCCCTGGTTGCGGAACAGCTCGACGGCGGCGCGCGAGACGTTGAAGGCGCCGCGCAAGTGGACGGCGATGACCGCGTCCCAGTCGGCCTCGCTCATCTTGTGGAACATGCCGTCGCGCAGGATGCCGGCCGGATTGATCACCGCGTCGAGGCGGCCGTAGGTGTCGATGGCCTGCTGGACCATGCCCTGGACGGCGGCGAAATTCGACACGCTGTCGGAATTGGAGACCGCCTCGCCGCCGGCGGCGCGGATCTCCTGCGCGGTGGCCTCGGCCGCCGAGGCTGAGCCTGCGTCATCGCCCTTCACCGAGGCGCCCAGGTCGTTGATCACCACCTTGGCGCCTTCGCGCGCCGCCAAGAGGGCGCACTCCTTGCCGATGCCCTGCGCGCCGCCGGTGACCAGCACCACCCGTCCGTCAAGCACTCCCATCCCGTCGCGTCCTCTCTCTATCCTCTGCGCGGCGACCTGCGCCAGCGCCCGCGGGCGCCGACATGCACCGCCGTCAATCCGGAGTCCATGGCCGGGCGCGCGCCAATCCGCCGCGCGGCCCAGCCGTCTTGACGTTGGCGCAGGCGCGCGCATATCGCAACGCACTCGTTGCAATCCGGCAGGAACCCATGAGCGCGCAGCCTCCGACCCCGCTCGCCGCGCCCGCCCACCGCGCGCCGGATCTGTCGCTGCCCCTGCTGGAGGGTTCGGTCGGCGACAGGCTGCGGGAGATCGCGGTCCGCTACCCTGAGCGCACGGCGCTGGCCTGGGCGGCGGGCGAGGGCGTCGCGACGATGTCCTACGCCGACCTGCTGGGCGCGGCCGAACAGGTGGCCTTCTGGCTGCTGGACCGGGCCTCGCCGGGCGACCGGATCGCCATCTGGAGCCGCAACAGTCTGGAATGGATGCTGCTGGAATACGGCTGCGGGCTGGCCGGGATGGTGGTGACGGGCTGGAATCCGGCCTGGTCGGATTACGAGTGCGAGCATGCCCGCGACCTCACCGAGCCGGCGCTGCTGCTGGCCGGCCACGATACGCGCGGCGTCGAACTGCTATCGCGGGCGGAGGCGCTGGGCGAACCTGGCAAGGTGTTTCCCCTGGAGCGCTTGCGCACGCTGGCGGCCGGCGCGGTCGCGCGGGAATTGCCGCCGGTCGGCGCGGCGGACCTGTTCCTGATCCAGTTCACTTCCGGCACCACCGGGCGGGCGAAGGGCGCGGCGCTCTCACACCGCGCGGCGCTCAACGCCGCCTGGCTGCGGGCCCAGGCCTGCGGCGCCGACGAGACCGAGGTGTGGCTCAATCCCTCGCCGATGAACCATGTGGGCGGGGCGGTGACCATGCTGCTGGGCGCCATGGTGACGGGCGCCTGCTACGTGGTGATGAACCGGTTCGAGCCGGGCGAATACCTGCGGCTCATGACGCTCCTGGGCGCGACCCGGGTCGGCGGGGTGCCGACGGTGCTGCTGTCGCTGCTGGACCATCCGGTGTGGACGCCCGGGACGGGCAGGCTGCGCTCCATCGGGATCGGCGGAACCCAGGTCCCGCGCCCGCTCATCGAGCGGCTGACGCGGGAATTCGCAGCCCCGGTGCTGAACGCCTACGCCCAGTCGGAATGCCCTATCATCACCAGCAGCGTGCCCGGCGACGACGCCGCGACCCTGGCCGAGACGGTCGGCCAGCCCGCGCCGCACGTCGAGCTGAAGGTCACCGATCCGTCGACCGGCCGGACGCTGGCGCTGGGCGAGGTCGGCGAGGTCCTGGTCCGCGGGCCGATGGTGATGGACGGCTACTACCGGATGGCCGAGGCGACCGCGGCCACCATCGACGGGGAGGGGTTCCTGCACACGGGCGATCTGGGCTCGCTGGACGCGCGCGGCTACCTGCGGATCCACGGCCGGGCTCGCGAGGTGATCATCCGGGGCGGGGAGAATATCTATCCGGCGGAGGTCGAGGACGCGCTGCTGCGGCATCCCGACGTGGCCGCCGTCGCGGTGGTGGGCGCGCCAGACGAGCGGTTCGGACAGCAGGTGGCGGCCGCGGTGATCCCCCGCGCCGGAAGCACGCTCACCGCCGAGGCGCTGGAGGCGCATGCGGCCACCCGGCTCGCGCACTTCAAGGTTCCGCGGGCCTGGCGTTTCGTCTCGGCCCTGCCGCTCACCGCGTCCGGCAAGGTCCGCAAGGTCGAGGTCGAGGCGATGTTCGGAAAGGCGTCCGGCTGAGCCTGCGACATCACACACCGGACTTCCCGGTTGCGCGGCGTATGAAACTCGCTGTAACGTTCGTATAAACGGGCGACGCTGATCAAAGACGTCGCGCGTTCCTGGGAGGATACGCGCCATGACAGAAGCCATGACCCGGGAGAATTTCGGCCCGATCTTCGACGCCGACAATCATTATTGGGAATCGAGCGACGCCTTCACCCGGCATCGCGATCCGAAGTTCCGGGATCGCGGCCTGCAGGTGAAGGAGGTGGACGGCGTCCTGCGCTATGTCCTGGGCGGCAACATCGTGCCGATCCTGCCCGGTCCCGCCGACGTCCACCTGCGCACCAAGCCCGGCGCTTTCCTTGGTTTCTTCGCCGGCCGCGTCAAGGCCCACGAGTTCAAGGAGTCGTTCGACGTGCCGCCTTCGGACCACCCCGAATGGTACAACCGCGACCGGCGCCTGGAGGTGATGGACGGCCAGGGGATCGAGGCGGCGTGGATGTTCCCGTCGCAGGGCGTGACGCTCGAGCCCTCCATGCTGGCCGAGGACCCGGAGGCTTCGATCGAGGTCACGCGAGCCTTCAACCGATGGATCGACGACGAATGGGGCTTCGCCTTCAAGGACCGGATCTTCGCGGCGCCCTACATGACGCTTTCGGACCCCGACAACGCGGTCGCGGAGCTGACGTGGGCGCTGGAACGCGGGGCGCGCATGGTCCATCTGCGGCACGGCCCGGCGGTCACCCGCGACGGCATGCGCTCGCCCGCCCACCCGATGTTCGACCGCTTCTGGGGATTGGCCCAGGAAGCGGGCATCGTGGTGTCGTCACACGCCGGGGCGGAGAACAGCTACAACGGCATCTACGAGTCCCTGCGCCAGATGTACGGTGAACAGGCCGACGGCTCCGCCTTGCCGGTCAACGCCATGGCCATCACCGGAGGCTCGCCCTTCACGGCGATGATGAAGGGCCGGCAGATCTCCGACTTCGCCTTCATGCTGGTGGCGCACCGGCTGTTCGAACGGTTCCCGGGCCTGCGGATGGCGTTCGTCGAGACCGGCTCCGCCTGGGTGCCGTCGCTGCTGCAATCCCTGGAGTACCTGGACCACGGCGGTCAGTACAAACAGAACCCGCGGGAGCAATTCATCGAGCATTGCTGGGTGACGCCCTATCCCGAGGACGACGTCGACGAGCTCGCCCGGCACTTCCCGGTCGAACGGATACTGTTTGGCTCCGACTGGCCGCATGGCGAGGGTTTCGCCCAGCCGACCGACTTCCTCGAGAACATCAGGAATTTCTCGATGAGGGACCAGCGCCGGATCATGCACGACAATGTCCGCGAACTGACCTTTGGCTGAAGCAACAGCTGTAAGCTGACGGCTGTCCGGACATGGATACCATGCGAGAACAGGGGTTATTCAGGAGACGGAGGTCGAGTGCTGGTCTTCGGCGGAATCGGTGTGTGGCATTTTCTCACCACCGGCCTGATATCGCGCGCGGCGCTTCGCAAGGGTGGTGGCGGTTCGCCGCCATGCCAGTATAGCTTTACTTAGTCGTTTAGAAGCGTCGGTATGAAATCGACAATCTGAAGTCGTTGAACACAACGCAGGGTCATTAGGGGGAATACAAATGCGAAACTGGAATGAAGCCTTGAAAGGCGCGCTCCTCTGCGGCTGCGCCGCCGGGGCGCTTGGGATCTCTACCCCGGCGTCGGCGGAAGCGGCCGCGGCTTCCGAGAAGGCCTCGACGCTGGAAGAAGTCGTGGTGACGGCGCAGCGCCGCGCCGAGCGCCTGGAAGACGTGCCGATGATCGTCACCGCGATCACGGCGCAGGCGGTGGAGAACCGCGGCATCCGCAACCTGCAGGAACTCGGCCAGGCGGTGGCCGGTGTGCAGATCAACTTCAGCGGTTTCGCCACCCAGCCGTCGGTTCGCGGGGTCTCGTCACTGACCACCAACGTCGGGTTCGAGAACAACGTCGCCCTCTACATCGACGGCTTCTACCAGGACGACACCAGCACCATCAACGCCGACTTCGCGAACCTGGAGAGCCTGCAGGTCCTGAAAGGCCCGCAAGGCACGCTCTACGGCCGCAACGCCACCGGCGGCGCCTTCCTGCTGACCACCCTGCAGCCGTCGAAGACGCTCACCGGCAAGATCGATTTCAAATACGCCAGCTACAAGGACCGTACGCTCAGCGCCTATATCTCGGGCCCGATCACGGATCGCATCCGCTTCAGCCTGGCCGGCTACGGCCGCAAGAGCGACGGCTACTACGACCTCCTTGACGCCACGGGCCGGGAGAAGGGCGACGCCGCGCCGACCGCCTCCTATTCGGTGCGCACCAAGCTTCAGGCCGACGTCACCGACGACCTGACGGTGACGCTCGCCTACAACTTCACCCAGCTGGAAGACCCGCGCGGCGTCCTGTTCAACGTGGAAAAATACCGCTCGGCGGCGCTGCCGCCGAAGGTTGGCCAGCTATACGACCCCCGCACCTTCGCCACGAACCGCGACAGCGCGCAGTTCAACATCGTCGACGAAGGGACCGTGACGGTCATCTACAAGACGCCGATCGGGACGATTTCCTCCTACACCGGCGGCGCGCACCGTCGGATCAAGCAGGTGTTCGACTTCGACGGCAGCTATCTGGACCTCAGCTTCTCCAACGTACGGTTCACATCCGACAGCTTCCAGCAGGGCCTCGACTACAACATCGACGCCGTGAAGAACCTCAACCTGATCCTCGGGGGAACCTACTGGGGCAACCGGGTCAAGACCCGCTACAGCGAAACCTATTCGGGCAACCGGCTTGGCTCCGTCGGCAAGGGGTCCGGCATCACCAAGGCCTGGGCGCTGTTCGCGGACGCCACCTATAATGTCACCGACAAGCTGGTGCTGAATGTCGGCGGCCGTTATGCCAGTGAGCAGAAAAAGGCCCGCAACGGCACGATCCTCTTCCCGTCGCAGGTCTACGCGGCAGGCAGCCCGGTCGGCAGCGACCGTCTGCACGCCACCTTCCACAACTTCAGCCCGCGCGTCTCCGTGCGCTATGAGGTCGCGCCCGACAGCAATGTCTATGCGTCGGTCTCCAAGGGCTTCCGCACCGGGCTGGTGCAGCAGGTGACCACCCCGGCAGGGGTCGTGTTGTTGCCCATCAAGCCCGAAAAGATCACCGCCTACGAGGTGGGCTTCAAGACCGCGCGCTCGAACTACCGTTTCGACACGGCGGCCTATTACTACGACTACACCAACCTGCAGGTCGGGATCACCATTCCCAACCCGCTCGCGCCCAATTCGCCGATCAACGTGGTCTCCAATGCCAAGAAGGCCAAGATCTATGGCGTCGAGGCCCAGGTCGTCTGGGATCCGATTGACCACCTGGAACTCAATCTGGGCGCGGCCTACACCCATGCGCGCTACACCGACTTCCAGAACGCCACGGCCAACGGCTTCAACGCGGCGGGCAATGGCGGGACCGGGTCCAATGTCACGGGTCAGATCCAGGACTGGAGCGGCCACCAGATGGCGCGCGCGCCGGGTTTCACCGCCGTGCTCGGCGCCGATTATGAATTCCTGGATGTGGTGGGCGGCAGCCTGAAGATCTCCACAAACGTCAAGTACACTGACTCCTATGTGACCAACAACCCGTCGCTCTATGGTAACAGCCCGGAGGATGTGGCGCGAAATCCGGCGATGTATCCCAATCTGGCGGGCGCTCTCGGGGGGAAGCAGCGTTATCGGCAACCGGGGTATACGCTGGTCAATACATCCGCCAACTGGACCGATCCCACGGAACACTACATTGTTGGTGTCTTTGTGAACAATCTCACGAACAAGAATTACCATCTGTCCCTGAACGGTGGGGCGTTCGGCGATTACGGCACCTGGGCGCCGCGCCGGACCTACGGCGTTCGCCTAGGCTACAAGTACTAGCCGGAACGGATCCGGGAGCGGCCTCGGCCGCTCCCGGCGCCGCCGCGTCCATCTCGCCGCCGAACGCGGGTTACACGGTGTTGCAATCTTCCTGAAACGCGAGCGTAATGGGGGGAAGAACAGGCGGTTAGCGCCCGTCGCGACGACGCCGGCGGGCGCACGGAGGAGGATCCCGACATGTCCAAGTACGACCTCGTCATCAAGGGTGGCACGATCATCGACGGGCTGCAGACGCCCCGCTATCGTGGCGACATCGGCATCCTGGACGGCAAGATCGTCGAGATCAGCAACGGCATCCCGGCCGAGCGGGCCAAGCGGGTGATCGATGCGAAGGGCAAGATCGTGGCGCCGGGCTTCGTGGACCTGCACACCCACTACGACAGCCAGCTCTTCTGGGACCCCTGGTGCACCATGTCCGGCTGGCACGGCGTGACCAGCGTGTTGATCGGCAACTGCGGCTTCGGCTTCGCGCCCTGCCGGCCGGAAGACCGCGAGCGGGCCATGCTGTCGCTCACCCGCAACGAGGCGGTGCCGCTGGCCACCATGAAGGAAGGCATGCCCTGGAGCTGGGAGTCCTTCGGCGAATACCTGGACGCGGTGGAGCGCACGCCCAAGGGCGTCAACATCATGTCGTTCGTGCCGCTGGCGCCGCTCTACGGCTATGTGATCGGCATCGACGAGGCCAAGAAGCGCCCGGCCACCGACGAAGAGATGCAGAAGATGTGCGACCTCGTCGTCGAGGGCATGGAAGCCGGCGGCTGCGGGATCAGCGCCCAGATCGCGGGCGACGACTATCGCAACGTCCAGACCGACTATGACGGCACGCCGATGGTCACCGACACCATGAGCGACCGGGACCTGAAGGCGTTCTCCCGCGCGATGGGCACGCTTGGGCGCGGCGTCGCCCAGATCACCGGCGACATGGGCTTCGCCGAGACCATCGCCCGCGAAAGCGGCCGCCCGGTCATCTGGAACGCCCTGCTCGCCGAAGGCGCGCTCAACCAGCACGGCGGGATGCGCATCACCCCGACGGCGGCGCTCACCCGGCTGAAGGAACTCAACGAGGACGAGGGCCTGCGGGTCTACGCCCAGGCGCTGACGACCAACTTCGTCTCGCAGTTCACGCTGGAGGACTACAACCTCGCCGACACGGTTCCCTGCTGGAAGGAAGCCCTGGCCGGAACCGACGTGCAGCTCAAAATGCACAAGCTGGCCGATCCCGAACGCCGCAAGGTGATGAAAGAGGTGCACGAGGCGCGTGGCGGGCTGTTCGGCTCGGGCTATGTGATGGACGACATCAAGGTGGCTTGGATCCCGGTGGACGTGACCGACGGGCTCGAACTGCAGAAAAAGTACGAAGGCTATACGATCGGCGAGATCGCGGCCCGCGAGAACAAACACTCGCTCGACGTCTTCCTCGACATCGCGCTGGCCGGCGAACTTCGGGGCGGCTTCGAGACCAAGATGATCATGACCCCGCCGGAGGCCATGAAGGAGATCGCCACGTCCCCGGTGGCGCTGCCCGGGGTGAGCGACGGCGGCGCACACACCAAGTTCGTCACCACCGGCCGCTATGCGACGGACCTGATCAGCTACTGGGTGCGCGAGCACGATATCATGTCGCTAGAGCAGGCCCATTGGCGGCTGGCCGCCTATCCGGCGCAGGCGGCGGGGCTGAAGAACCGCGGCTACCTGGCCGAGGGCATGGCCGCCGACATCCTTGTCTACGATCTGGAGGCCCTCGACAGCGGCCCGCAGGAGCGCCTGTGGGACTATCCCGCCGGCGAGTGGCGCCTGGTCCAGAAGGCCATGGGGTACAACTACATCCTGGTGAACGGCGAAGTGACCTTCGAGGACGGCGAATGCACCCAGGCCACGCCGGGCAAGCTGCTCCGCCACGGGGTCGCCTAGGCTGAAGACCCGATCAGGATATTGATCTTATTCATGAACCGTCATCCCCCGGCTTGTCCGGGGGATCCATGAACTCCGGGGAAAGTCTGTGGTTTGCAGCCTGTCCGCCGCGTTTTCTCCGGCGCCACGGAGATCATGGGTCGCCCGGACAAGCCGGGCGATGACGATCAAGAATATAGTTGAGCGACCAACCTAGGGATCGAGAACACCATGACGGACCTCGACCGCGCGGCGTTCGGGTCGATCTTCGACGCGGACAACCACTACTGGGAGACGAGCGACGCATTCACCCGCTACCGCGATCCGAAGTTCAAGGATCGCGGCGTGCGGGTCGCCGAGCATGAGGGCTCGCTCCGCTACTTCATCGGCGACCGGCTGCACCAGTGGATTCCGGGCCCGGGCGACGTGCAGCCCCGGCCAAAGCCCGGCTCGCTGGTCGAGTTCTTCTCGGGCCGGGCCGCGCATGACGACTACAAGCAGGATCTCAGGTCCGAGGACCCCAAGGCGCATCCGGAATGGTACGACCGCGACGCGCGGCTGCGGGTGATGGACGCGCAGGGGATCGAGGCTGCCTGGATGTTCCCGTCGCAGGGCGTGTGCATGGAGGGGCCCATGCAGCCGGACGTGGAGGCCTCCATCCACATCCTGGGGGCCTTCAACCGCTGGATCGAGGACGAGTGGGGCTTCGCCTACAAGGACCGCATCTTCGGGGCGCCGCTGATGTCGCTGTCGGATGTCGACGGGGCGGTCCGCGAGCTGGAGTGGGCGCTGGCGCGCGGCGCGCGGGTTGTGGTCCTGCGGCCCGGTCCCGCCTTCACGGCGCACGGCATGAAGTCACCCGCCGACCGCATGTTCGATCCCTTCTGGGCGCGGATCGAGGAGGCCGGGATCACCGCGTCCGTCCACCCCGGCTTCCAGGACGGCTACCAGCAGATCGACCACGCGATCGCCCAGACCTGGGGGATTTCGGAGACCGGCTTCCAGCGCGAGGACCTGCATGACCGAAGCGGTCCCGACAATGGGCGCCAGCTCGTCGGCATGCTGCAGAAGAAGCGGCTGGTGCACGACCTGGCGGCGGTCCTGATCGCGCACGGCCTCTTCGACCGGTTTCCGCGCCTGCGCCTGGCCTATATCGAGACCGGCGGCACCTGGGTGGGGCCTTTGCTCCACGACCTGCAGATCGCGCACGTCCAGAACCGTGGCATGTTCAAGATGAACCCGGTCGACCAGTTCCATCGCAACTGCTGGGTCGCGCCGTTCATCGAGGACAACGTGGCGGACCTCGCTAGGCATGTGCCCACCGAGCGCATCCTGTTCGGCTCCGACTGGCCGCATGCCGAAGGCCTCGCGGAGCCCGGCGACTTCTTCGCCAACCTGGACGGGTTCTCCGACCGGGACGTGCGCAAGATCATGGTGGAGAACGGCCGCGCCCTGACCTTTGCCTGACGCCCGGCCCTCAAGGGGCTGCTTGTGCCGGCGACGGGAAAGGTGTGATCTCGTCGCGCTGGCGGCGATCGGCCCGCCGGCCCGACGCGGCCAGCGAGGCGGACGATGTATGAGCGCATACTGCTCGCCTACGACGGCTCGGTGGAGGGCCGCGCCGCGCTGAAGGAAGGCGCTCTCCTCGCCCGGCAGGACAAGGCCCAGGTGTTCCTGCTCTCCGTCGTGGCGACAAGCGGCGCGCTCATGGCCGCGGAATCCAACCACGCGGGTCCCCTGGCCGGCGCGCTCGACCAGTACAATGCGATCCTCGAGAGCGGCATGGCGCGGCTGGTCGAGGCCGGCATCCCGGTCACCGGCAAGGTCGTGGTCGGCGAGCCCGCCCAGTGCATCGCCGCCTATGCGCGGGAGATCGGCGCCGACCTGGTGGTGGTCGGCCACCGCCGCAAATCGCTGGTGGAACGGTGGTGGTCGGGCGCCAGCGGAGCCTATCTGGTGGACCACCTCGGCTGTAGCCTGCTGATCGCGCGCAATCCGTAGGACCGCGCCCGCCGGCTCCAGGGCGGATCAATCGTCGCGCCTGTAGGCCCGCATGAAACGCTCGGCGGCTTCCCGCGCGACGCGGTCGATCTCCGGGTCGGTGAGGTCGAGCGCGACGCCGAGCAGGGCCGCGGTCTGGTAGGACCCGATGACCATGCCGCCGAAGAACTCCGCGGCCTGCAGCGGGTCGGGGGCGTCGAGCCGTCCGGCCGCGTTTTCCAGCGCGATGAAGGCGGCGAGTTCCAGTCTGTTGGTGAGCGTCCCGGCTTCATAGAGGGCCCGGGCGACGTCCGGCGCCTCGGCCGCGCCGGCGACGGCCAGGCGCATGAACGCCACGCCTCGCGGGCGGGCGAAGGTCTCCAGCAGCAGGCGGCCATAGGCGGCCAGCGCCTCGGCGGGACCCTTGCCGGCGTCCCCCGCGCGGAGGTGGACCCGGATCTCGTCGGCGCGGCGTTCGGCGACGGCGCGCACCAGCTCGGCCTTGGAGCCGTAGTGGTTGTAGATCGTCTGTTTGGAGACGTTGGCGCGCCGGGCGACCTCGTCGATCGGGGCCGCGAGGCCGCGCTCCGACAGCACCTCGACGGCGGCGTCCAGGATGGCTTCGTTCTTGACGCGGTCGATCTGGCCGATGAGGCGGGGCATCAATGGCCCGCGCTGGCCGGCGGCGGGGCGTTCGTGGGGGAGGGCCGGGCGAACACGGCCAGCGCGCCCGCCACCAGGCAACTGAGCGCCAGGACGTAAAAGGCGTCGGCATAGGACAGCACCAGGGCCTCGCGGCGGATCAACATCGAGAAGGCCTTCTGCGCGGCGCTGGCCGGATCGGCCGCCCCCGAGGCGCTCATCATGTCGGTCAAGCCGGCGAGCATACCCACGCTGGTGGCGTTGCCGGCGTTCACGCCCGCGGCGAGCTCGGTGTAGTGAACCGCCGCCTGGTGTCCGATCACGGTGGTCAGCATCGCCACCCCGATGGCGCCGCCGACATTGCGGATCAGGCTGACGATCGCCGAGGCGTCCTTCATCATCGAGATCGGCAGGGTGGACATGACCAGCTGCTGCGACCCGATCATCGTCAGCATCTGGCCGATCGCGCGCACCGCCTGCAGGGCCGCGAAATCCCAGAAGCCCCAGTTCTGCGAGATATGCGCCCCCAGGGCGACGCCCCAGGCCGAGACCCCAAAGCCCAGCACGAGCGCGACCCGCGGATTGATCAGGTTGGCGATGCGGCTGGTGATCGGCATGCAGCCCAGCATGACGAGGCCCGACACCAACATGGTGTTGCCCACCTCCGCGGAGTTGTAGCGCAGCACGTTGCCGAGGAAGAGCGGAATGATGAAGGTGCCACCGAACAGCGACAGGCCAGAGATCAGGCTCATGACCGAGCCCAGGGCGAAGTTGCGGTCGGTGAAGGGTTTGAGCGAGACGATCGGCCGGTAATAGGTCAGCTGGCGCCAGATGAAGCTGACGCCGGTGATCACGGAAAGCACCGTGAGCCACAGGATGGTTCCGTTCTGGAACCAGGCGTGGCCGGCCCCTTCCTCGAACACATACTGCATGGACAGCAGGAAGACGCTCATCAGGCCGACGCCCCACCAGTCGAGGCCCTTGGCGAGCGAGGGGTCCGGCTTGTCGAACCCGCCGTAGCGGCCGACCAGGAAGACCACGATCACGCCGATCGGCACGTTGATGAAGAACAGCCAACGCCAGCCCAGCGCCTCGGTCAGGTGCCCCCCCAGCGTCGGGCCCAGCGTCGGGGCGAGCGTGATGATCACGCCCATGCCGATATTGGCGGTCATGCGCCGCTCGGGCGGGAACACCGACATGGCCGTGGCGAACACCGGCGGGATCATCGCGCCGGCGGCGAGCCCCTGGACGGCGCGGGTGACGATCATCATCTCCGTCGTCGTGGAGAGCCCGGTGGCGATCGACGCCAGGATGAAGACGATGGTGGCCACGACGTAGAAGCGCCGCGTGCCGTACAGCTTCGTCAGATAGGCCGTCAGCGGCATGATCAGCACCTCCGTGAGGAGGTAGATGGTCTGCACCCAGCCGATCTCGTCGGCGCTGGCGCCGATCCCGGCCTGGATCTGGGACAGGGAACTGGCGACGATCTGGATGTCCAGCATGGCCATGAACTGGCCGGCGACCATGCCGCCGAAGCCCAGGAAGATCTTCGGCCAATCCACCACGCTGCCGTCGGCGCCAAGGGTCTGCGCCCGGGCCGGCGCGGCGTTGGCGCCGGGTTCTGCGACGGAATCGGTCATTCGCCCGCCCGGGGCTCCTCAACTGAATTCTGGATCGATGCGTCCAATTAATAGCAACCGCGGGGCACCACAAGCGACGGCCCGTCGCGCCGTCGCCGGGCGCCGGGACGGGGCGAGCTTGACGCTTCCAATGGCGCGCTCATTATGAAACACACCGTTTCAATCCGAGGGTTGGCGCGCCGCAGCCCGGGATCACGGACGCGGCAAGGGGAGGCGACGACGACGCTGACATCAGCCTGGCGTTTGGCGAACAGGCCGCGAAGACGCGCCGTCTACGTGGCCCGGCTCGCCGCATGGCTGACGTGGCGTTCGGGTTCTGGACAAGGGTGAAGGCATGGCGGCGGTGAACGGAATGGACGAAGAGTTCGACTTCGTCGTCGTGGGCAGCGGCGGCGGCTCGATGTGCGCGGGCCTGTTCATGCGGTCCGCCGACAAGAGCGTCGTGATCCTGGAGAAGACCGACATGGTGGGTGGCACCACGGCCCGCTCCGGCGGCGTCATGTGGATCCCCAACAACCGCTTCATGGCCGAGGACGGGGTCGAGGACAGCTTCCAGAAGTCCATGACCTATATGGACGCGACGGCGGGCCAGTCGGTGGATGCGCCCGGCACCAGCCCCGAGCGGCGCCGCGCCTATGTGACCGAAGGCCCGGCCATGGTGGACTTCCTGGTGAAGCAAGGGGTCAGGCTTCGTCGGATCAAGGAATATCCCGACTACTATGACGATCGCGCCGGCGGATCGGTCCCCGGCCGCACGGTCGTCGCCGAGCTCTTCAACGCCAGCGAACTGGGCGAATGGCGCAAGAAGCTGCGTCCCAACTTCCTGCAGCTGCCAGGGTCGTTGGACGAGTTCTTCTTTCTGGGCGACTACAACAAGTCGTGGAAGGGCAAGTACACGGTCTTCAAGGTCGGGCTGCGGGGCGCGCTCGCCAAACTGACCGGCAAGAACTGGGTGACCGCCGGCGCGGCGCTGCAAGGGCGGATGCTTCAGCAGGCGTTGAAGAAGGGCGTCGACATCCGGCTGAACTCCGGCGTTAAGTCGTTCATCGTCGAGGACGGCGCCGTCAAGGGCGTGGTGGTCAACCGCGATGGCCGTGACGTGCGCATCGGCGCCAAGCTGGGCGTCCTTGTGAACGCCGGCGGCTTCGCCCAGAACCAGGAGATGCGGGACAAATACATACCCGGAACCTCCACGGAATGGACGGCGACGACGCCGGGCGACACCGGCGAAATGCTGCGCGAGCTCATGAGCCTCGGCGCCTGGACGGGCCAGCTCAACGAGATGGTCGGCAACCAGATGGCGATCCCGCCGGGGCGCGAGAACAAGAACGGCAACGGCCTCGAACTCTCCACCGTCAGCGGCCAGATGGACATCGCCAACCCGCACTCCATCCTCGTGGACAAGTCGGGCGTGCGCTACATGAACGAAGGCGGCTCCTACATGGAGTTTTGCCAGAACATGCTGAAGCGCAACGAGACGGTTCCGGCGGTGCCGAGCTACTGGATCGTCGATGAGCAGTTCATGAAGACCTACATGTTCTGCGGGACCTTCGCGGGAACGGCCAAGCCCCAGGAGTGGTACGACAAGGGCTTCCTCAGGAAGGCCGACACGCTCGAGGAACTGGCCAAGCTCTGCGGCATCGATCCGGCGGGTCTGACCGCCACCGTGGACACGTTCAACGCCGACGCCCGCGCCGGCCAGGACAAGGTCTTCCACCGCGGCGACCGCGCCTATGACAAGTGGCTTGGCGATCGCCACCATCGGCCTTCGCAGGCCTTGGGGACGATCGAGAAGGGACCCTTCTACGCCTGCCTCGTGGTGCCGGGAGATGTCGGCACCTATGGCGGGGTGGTCACCGACGAGAACGCGCGCGTCCTTCGTCCCGACGGCAGCCCGATCACCGGCCTCTACGCCACCGGCACGACGACCGCCTCGGTGATGGGCCGCATCTATCCGGGCGCTGGCGCGAGCGTCGGACCGTCGTTCACCTGGGGCTACGTGGCCGCCAAGCACGCGGCGAACGCCCAGAACTGGGCCGGGGCCGCGACGCCGCCAGGCGGCGCGCGTTCCTGACAGTTGCAATTTCCAGGCCCATGTGTTGGACCGGTCCCTTGATGATCAGACCCAACCCGAACCCCCAGCGAGAGCATGCTGTGATCGATTTGCACCCTGATCTCGCCGAAACCTTGGGACGCGGTCGCCGCGCGCCCGTCCACCCGCCGACCCAGGCCCGCTGAGGACCCCGACCATGGAAAAGCTTCTCGAAACCAACCTTGGCATCGAACCTTCGGTGCTGAAGGAAATCTACCGCCAGCTCGCCCGGATCCGGGCCGTGGACAAGGCGATCCAGGCCGGCCTCTCGAGCGGCAAGTTCATGTTCACCTACTGGCCGATGACCGGCCAGGAAGGCATCCCGGCGGTGATCTCCCAGCTCACCACCGCGCGCGACTACATGGTCACCACCTATCGCGGCATCCACGACCAGGTGGCCAAGGGCGTGCCGCTGGAAGGGCTGTTCGCCGAGGCGCTCGGCCGGACCGGCGGCCTCAACAAGGGCAAGGGCGGCTCGCCGCACATCTCCGACCCCTCGTCCGGCTCGATGCTGACCACCGCCATCGTGGGCGCCGGCGCCCCGATCGCCAACGGCCTGGCGCTGGCCGCCAAGTCGCGCGGCGAGGACCGGGTGACCATCGTCAACTTCGGGGACGGCGCGACCTCCATCGGGGCCATCCACGAGGCCATGAACCTGGCCGGCGTCTGGAAGCTGCCGATCATTTTCCTCTGTCAGAACAACCAGATCGGTGAACACACCCTGATCCCCGACTACACGGCCAGCAAGGATTTCGCGTCCCGCGCCGAGGCCTACGGCTTCAAGGGCGTCAAGCTGGACGGCAACGATCCCGTCGCCTTCTACAAGGGCATGAAGACGGTGATCGAGGCGATCCGTAAGGGTGAGGGCCCGATCTTCGTCGAGGCCCTGACCTATCGCCTGGGCCCGCACGCCGGCGTCGGCGACACCCATGAGATCTCCGGCGACGAACTGCAGGCGCGCAAGGACGGCGCTCCGGCCGTCCGCGCCCGCGCGCTCCTGCTGGACGCCCGCGTCTGCACGGAAGAAGAACTGGTCGCCATGGAGTCGGCCGCCCAGACCGAGGTGGACGAAGCCATCAAGAAGGCGCTGGCCAGCCCCGTTACGCCGGTCTCCGAGACGCTGATCGACGTCTACGCCGATCCGGACGTCGTGCCCCGCCGCGGCCACTATCCGGTGCGCGCCGCCGAGGTCGAGCCCACGGGCGAGCGCAAGACCATGCCGATGTACCAGGCCGTGTGCAGCGCCCAGGAAATCGCGCTGGAGAAGGACAAGGGTGTCTTCCTGCTGGGTGAGGACATCGGCGATCCTCCCGGCGGCGTGTTCATGACGACGAACGGCCTGCAGACCAAGTTCGGCAAGGACCGCGTGCGGCCCACCCCGATCGCCGAGCAGTCGATCATCGGCGCCGGCCTCGGCGCCGCGCTCGTGGGCATGCGCCCGGTGGCCGAGCTGATGTTCAGCGACTTCACCGCCGTCTGCCTGGACCAGATCGTCAACCACGCGGCCAAGCAGCGCTACATGTCCGGCGCGGCGACCCATGTGCCGATGACGGTGCGCGTGATGGTCGGCGGCGGCCTGGGCGGCTTCGGCGCCCAGCACTCCCAGTCGCTGGAGTCCTGGATGCTGCACATACCGGGGCTGAAGGTCGCCTATCCCAGCAACGCCTTCGACGCCAAGGGCCTGCTTCTGAGCTGCATCTTCGATGAGGATCCCTGCATCCACATGGAATCCATGATGCTGCTGATGACCACGAAGGCGGACGTTCCGCTGGAGGACTACCGGATCCCGCTGGGCGTCGCCAAGGTGAAGCGCGAAGGCACGGACATCAGCCTCATCAGCTACGGTTTCGAGGTGAACCACTGCCTGGCCGCGGCCGAGGAGCTGCAGAAGGAAGGGGTCAATGCGGAGGTCATCGACCTGCGAAGCCTGCTCCCGCTCGACTACCACCGGATTCTGGACTCGGTGAAGAAGACCCGCCGCGCGCTGGTCGTCCATTCCGCCACAGAGTTCGGCGGCTTCGGCGGCGAGATCGCCAGCACGATCAACGAGGAGCTGTTCTCCAAGCTGAAGGCCCCGGCCTGCCGTCTTGGCGCCGACTTCGCGCCCATCGCCTACTCTCGCGAGATCGAGATGAACCAAGTCCCCACCGCCAAATCCATCGTCGCGCGCGTGCGCGAAGTGATGGCTCTCTAGGAATTCGACGCATGACAACCACGCTCACCATCCCGCGGCTGGAGATGGCCATGACTGAAGGCACGCTGGCCGAATGGCTGGTGGAGGATGGCGCCGAGGTTAAGGAAGGCGATCCGATCTACGTGCTGGAAACCGAGAAGGCGGCTCAGGAGATCGAGGCGCCGGCGTCCGGCAAGCTGGCCCGCAAGGCCGAGGCCGGCGCGGTCTATCCGGTCGGCTCCGAGATCGGCGAGATCGGCTGAGGACGACGCGGCGGCCCGGTGGGGCCGCCGCGATCTCTGCGGTGGGCCTTAAGAGGCCTTCTTCACCGCGGTCGCCAGCACCTGCAGCGCCGTGGGCACGATCAGGGCCTCGCTCAGCGGCATCTGCTCGCCGCCGGACCGGGCCATGATCTCCTCGATGACCGCCTGGGGATGGCCGCTCTCGATCTCATAGATGGCGAGCGACACCCACTTGGGGAACTCGACGCCGGCCATCACCTGCTGGACGTTGAAGCGCTGCGCCCCGACGATGCCCGGGACCTTGAGCAGGTCGGGCAGGTGCTGGTTGTCGTACCATTCCTCGAACTCGGCCTCGCGACCGGGAACGGCTTCGGTCAGAACGACGAATTGATGGCGGGGCATGCGGGCTCCTGCGGACGCTTGGGTATGGGTGGTTCTGTCGCGCCGGGCGAGGTCGGGCTCAAGCGATCACGCCGTCGGCGCGCAGCCTCTCCAGCCTGGCCGGGTCCAGCCCGAGGCCGCCCAGCAGGTCGTCGGTGTGCTCGCCCTTCAGCGGCGCGCGGCGCGGATCGATGGGCGCGGGCGAACCGTCGATCGACATGGGTCCCGCGACCAGCTGCACCTTGGTCCCGTCGCTAACCTCGACGTCGAACAGATAGCCATTGGCCCTGGCCTGCGGATCCTGCGCCACCTCGGAGATCGACTGGATATATTCCCAGGGGGCGTCCCATCCGGCGAGCGCCTCGCCCCACACCCGCGCCGGCTTCCGCGCGAATATCCCGGCCAGGACGTCATAGAGCTCGACTCCGTTCTCCGCGCGCAGGGCGACGGTGGCGTAGCGCGGATGGTCGATCAGCTCGGGGTGGCCGATCCGCTCGCAGAGGCCCGGCCAGTAGCGCGCCGGGTCCAGCAGCATCAGCTGGAGCCAGCGGCCGTCGCTGCAGCGCATGGCGCGCATCAGCGGCTGCTGGGTCACGTTCGCGCCCGCCACGCGCTCGTTGTAGCCGGGCGTGGCCGAAAGGGTGAGGTCGGCCGACAGGATCCACATGGCCGTCGACAGCAGGGAGATATCGATCACCGACGGCTGGCCGGTCCGTTCGCGGCGGAAGAGGGCGGTGGCCACGCCCAGCGCCATGTTCGCGGCCCCCGCATGGTCGCCCAGCGCCGGGCGCGGGTGGACGGGGTGCTCCGCGCCACGCGCGCGCAGAACATCGGCAAAGCCGCCCCGGGCCCAGAAGCAGGAAGCGTCATAGCCCGGACGATTGGCTTCCTCGCCGTGGAAGCCCAGGCCGTTGCCGCGGACGTAGATGAGCTTGGGATTATGCTTGCGCAGCGCGTCGACGCCCAGGCCCAGGCGTTCGATGGCGTCCGGCCGGATGCTGGTCAGGAACACGTCGGCGGTGGCGATGAGCTGGAAGAAGACCTCACGGCCCTCGGGCGATTTCAGGTCGAGCGCCAGGCTCTTCTTGCCGCGGTTGTTGAGCTCCATGGCCAGGTTGGCCGAGGGTGTCTGGCGACCGTCGTTGATCTGCAGGGACCGGTAGGGATCGCCGCCCTTCGGCTCCTCGATCTTGATCACCTCCGCGCCGAAGTCGGCGAGGATCGCCCCGCCGCCCGGCACGAACACATATTGCGCCAGCTCCACGACGCGCACGCCCGCGAAGGCGGCCCTATCCAGCGGCGGCGTCATGGACGTGCTCCCAGTCTGTTAGGCGATTGTCGTCAATGGCGAGGTTCCCGGGGAACCTCGCCCGACGCAGTCAGTCGAGGGGGATGTCGTAGAGCTTGGCGGCGTTCAGGCTCATCACCTTGCGCCGCTCCTCCTCGGTCAGGTCCTTCAGGCGCTCCTCGAGGTTGTCGATGGGGAACAGGCCCGTGGGGTGCGGGTAGTCGGTCTCGAACAGGACGTTGTCCACGCCCACCTGGCGGATGGTCTGGCTGATGTTTTCCTTCTCGAACCAGAAGCAGCCGTAGAAGTTGCGCTTGAAATACTCCTGCGGCGTCAGGAGCGGGGTCTCGTCGGCGGCGATCTCGTCGAGCTGGTAGGCCAGGGCCTCGAGCAGGACCGGGATCCAGCCGATGCCGCTCTCGACGGACACGAACTTGAGACGCGGATAGCGGTCCAGCGCGCCGCTATAGATGATGTTCGACATCACCCGGCCGTTGTTGAAGAACAGCATGGCGCCGCCGAGGCCCGCCTTGAGCGAGGTCGAGAGCGAGGGCCAGCCCTGTTGTCCGAGCCAGTCCATCGACTGCTCGCTGGCGCCGATGTGGAAATTGATCGGCAGGTTGAGGTCCTCGCAGACCTCCCAGAGCGGATCCCAGTGACGGGTGGCGAGGTCCGGGATCGGCTGGCCGTCCACGCCGGTGTGGTGGTGCGGGTCGGAATTGATGTTGACGCCGCGCAGGCCGAGCTTGCGCGCCCGCTCGATCTCGCGCACCGCCTCGTCGATGTCCCACCAGGGCAGCAGCGCCATCGGGAAGAACCTGCCGTTGGATTCAGCCTGCATCTCGGCCATGGCGTCGTTGAAGATCTGCACGCTGGCCAGGCGCAGTTCCGGGTCCACCTTGGCGGTCGCCTGGCCGCCGAAGCCCAGGATGTTCGGGTAGACGATCTGGGCGTAGACGCCGATCTCGTCCATTACCGCCAGGCGGGCCGTCAGGTCCGACGAGCCCAGGTGGACGTCCTCGAACTCCAGCTTCATGAAGTCGTCGATCGTGCGGGCCTTAGAGCCGTCCTTGCGGATGGCGCTGGACGGGTGGGCGCCGCGGCCGATCAGCTTGTCGCCGTCGATCACCCAGGAGCGGACGCCGTCCTTGGTCTTGACCTGGGGCACGCGATCGCGGAGCGAGGCCGGCGCGCGCTTCGTCCACAGGTCGTGCGGCTCGGTCAGGTGCGTGTCGGCGTCGATAATCTTGATCTTCGACAGCGCCTTGGGCTGCTGCCGCTCGAACGTCGCTACGCTCATGAAATCCTCCATCACAGGGTCCGGCCGCGCCCTTACCAAGCGGTAGGTTGGCCGGTGTTTCAATACCCTATACATGGGCTTCGGCACGGCTCTAAGCGAGTTATTTCGCCGTGCGCCACAGGCCGGCGCGGCGCCGGAGAGACCGCCTCGACGGAGATGGCGGTCACGCCGGGGCAATGGCAATATCGCGACATAAGGAGCCTGGCATGCACGACATCGTCATTCGCGGCGGGACCGTGGTGGACGGCACGGGGGCGGCTCCGTTCACGGCCGACGTGGCCATCGCCGGGGGCCGCATCGTCGAGATCGGCCGCGTGCGTGAGCCCGCCCGCGAGGTGATCGAAGCCGACGGGGCGATCGTCACGCCGGGCTTCATCGACGTCCACACCCACTATGACGGGCAGTTCCTGTGGGACGACCGGCTGGACCCGAGCTTTTCGCACGGCGTCACCACCGCGATCGGCGGCAACTGCGGCGTCGGCTTCGCGCCGGTCCGGCCCGAATACCGCAAGGCCCTCATGGAGCTGATGGAGGGTGTCGAGGAGATTCCCGAGATCGTCCTCGACGAAGGGCTCGACTGGCGGTGGAAGAGCTTCCCCGACTATCTCGATCGCCTGGCCGAGCGGCGCTACACCATGGATGTCGCCAGCCACATCACCCATGCGCCGTTGCGCGTTTTCGTCATGGGCGAGCGCGCCCTGCGCCACGAGGCGGCGACGGCCGAGGACATCGCGGCCATGGCCGGGCTGGTGCGCGAGGCGATGGACGCCGGCGCGATCGGCTTTTCCGGGGCCAGGGTGCTCGAACACCTGTCGAGCAAGGGCGCCAACGTGCCCGGCACCTTCGCCGACGATGACGAGCTGATCGGCCTGGCCAGCGCCATGGGAAGCTCGGGACACGGGACGTTCCAGATCATCCCGCTGGGCGCCAACGGCGACCTGATGTTCGCCGAGGCCGGACCTTCAGCCCGCCGCGCCGAGCATGACCGCATCGTGCGGATCGCCGAGGCCTGCCGCCGTCCGGTGACCTACACCCTGCTGCAGTTCCGCAGCGATCCCCAGGACTGGCGGATGATGCTGGCGGAATCCGAACGGGCGCTGGCGTCGGGCCACCAGGTCTTTCCCCAGATCTCCACCCGAGGCGTCGGCGCCCTGACCACGCTCGAGGGCTATCACATCTTCATGCTGCGCCCGGCCTACCAGACGGTGGCCCACCTGCCGCTGGCCGAACGGGTGATCGCCCTGCGTGACCCCGCCCGGCGCGCGGCGATCCTGGGGCAGAACAGCGACCCGGCGCTGGTCGCCGAGAACCCGACGCTGGGCGGTTTCGTCGAGGTGCTGCGCGCGCGGATCGCCGGCATCTTCCCGATGGCCGAGCCGCTGGACTACGAGCCGGGCCCGGAGCGGCGGCTGGAAGCGCTCGCCGCCGCGGCCGGGGCGCCGATGGAGGCCTATCTCTACGATCACTACACCTCGGGCGACGGCCTGAACGTCTGCGCGAGTTTCGCGCTGAACTATGCGGAGGGGAACCTGGGCGCCCTCCACGACATGTTGGAGCATCCCATCGTCATCAGCGGGCTGGGCGACGGCGGCGCCCACATGCGGATGGCCTGCGACGGCGCGCTTCCGACCTTCCAGCTGGCCTTCTGGGCGCGTGATCGCAAGCGGGGTCCGACCTTGCCGCTGGAGCAGATCGTGGCCAAGCTCTCCCTGCGGAACGCCGAACTCTACGGCCTGACGGATCGCGGGGTGCTCGCGCCCGGCAAGCGGGCGGACATCAACGTGATCGACCACCAGCGGCTGTCCCTGCACCTGCCCCGGATGACCTACGACCTGCCGAGCGGCGCCGGAAGGCTGCTGCAGGGCGCCAGCGGCTATCTGGCGACCCTGGTCAACGGCCAGGTCACCCGGCGCGACGGAGTTGATACCGGGGCGCGGCCTGGACGGCTTGTCCGCTCCGGCGCGCGAGGCGCGGATTGAGCCAGCGCCGGCTCCGGCCAAGCGCTTGATCCACCGCGCACACAGGCTATGAACGTGGCGCGCCGCGGCGCCCAGGGCGTGGCCGCCCACCAAAAAACATAAGCCGCCGAGGAGACGCCAATGCAGATTTGCCGGTTCACCGTGAATGACGACCCGCAGGCGCGCCCGCGCGTGGGCGTCATGGGGCCAGAGGGGATCCGCGACGTGACCGAGGTCACCGCCGAGCTGCCGCCGCAGAGCTGGCCCGCGCCGCGCGGCGACCAGTTCATCGCCAATCTCGACCGGCTCCGCCCGCGGATGGAGGCCCTGGCGGCGAAGGCGCCGGTCATTCCGCGAAGCGCCGTCAAGCTGCTCTCGCCGGTGGCCAATCCGGGCAACTTCATCTGCGGTGTCGCCAACTGGCCGCAGATGAAGGCGCCGCTGGGGATGATGGGATTCCTCTTCAAGATGACCAGCGCCGTGGCCGGGGAGGGCGATGGCGTGCAGATCCGCTGGCCCGACCGGATCACCCAGCACGAGGCCGAGATGGCGGTGGTCATCGGCCGCACCTGCACCAACGTCTCCGAGGCCGAGGCGCTGGACCATGTGGCGGGCTATTGCTGCGCGCTGGACATGACGATGAAGGAGGAGCGCGAGTTCTTCACCTTCTGCAAGTCGTTCGACACCTTCGGCGTCCTGGGCCCCTGCCTGGTCACCCCGGACGAGGTGGGCGATCCCACGACGCTCGCCTACACTTTCTCGGTCAACGGCGAACTCAAGCATAGCCGCAGCTTCGGCGAGCTGACCGGCAGCATGGCCCAGCTGGTGGCCTTCGCGTCCACCGTGATGACGCTGAGCCCGGGGGACGTGATCTTCTCCGGCACCTCGGAAGTCGGGCCCGTCGTGCCGGGCGACGTGATGACCATCGAGATCCCCCGCCTGGGACGCATGGACGTGGCGGTGTCGCTGTCGCCGAACGCCCGCAAGGCGTGAGGCCTTGACGGCCGCGAGCGTCCCTGGCGACGACGCGCCGGCGGTTCCGCTGAGCTGGGCCAGCCGGCTCATCATGCTGACCGGCGGGATCGCCGTGGCGATGGCCCTGGTCGCGCTCACCCCGGTCCTGCCACAGATCGACGCCGCCCTGGCGCACAGCCCCGACGACAGGCTGCTGGTGAAGCTGCTGGTCACGGTGACCGGGCTGACGATGGTGATCGGCGCGCCGCTGGCGGGCTTCCTGACCGACCGCTACGGCGTCCGGAAAATCCTACTGCTCTTCGGTCTGGTGTTCGCCGTCGGCGGCACCGCGGGCCTCTATCTCGATAGCCTGCCGGTGCTGCTCGTCTCTCGTCTCCTCGTCGGCGCCGCCTCGGGCGCGATCGCCGCGATCAGCATGACCATGATCAACACGCGCCTGGTCGGGAATGACCGCGCCAAGTGGATGGGCGGGCATGTGGCCGTGGCGAGTCTCTGCGCCCTGGCGATCCATCCGCTGGCGGGTTTCGTGGGCGAGTTCGGATGGCGGTGGCCGTTCGCCCTCTACAGCCTTGGGTTGCTGTTCAGCGTGCTCGCGCTGTTCGGGACCGACGAGGTCAAGGCGGCGGCCGCGCCTGGGGTTTCCGCCGATCGGGCGGCCCTGCTGAGCTGGTTTCCGAAGCGCTTCATCCTCCTGGCGCTGTTCATCGGCGCTATCACCTACCTGCCCGTGGTCTATGTGCCGTTCGTGCTCAGGAACGCCGGCGTCTCGAGCCCGCTGGTCATATCGATGGTGGGCTTTGGCGACTCCATTCTTTCGGCCAGCATGTCGTTGCTGTTCGCGCGTTCCCAGCGGTGGTTCTCGTCCCGCGCCGGATTCCTGTTCAGCTTCGCGTGCACCGGCCTGGGGCTCTCGATCGTCACCGTCTGGCCGAGCATCCTTGGCGTCTTCATCGGCATGGGGGTGTTCGGCCTGGGGATCGGCTGGTTCGTGCCCAACCTGATGACGGCGGCGGCCAGCCTTGTCGGCCCTGACCAGCAGGGGCGCACGGTGGGCATCGTCAAGGCCGCCCACTACATGGCGGCGCCCCTGTGCGTGGTGCTCGTCGAACCGATAACCAGGCGCTTCGGACCGACCAGCGCGCTGACCACCGCCGCCGTCATCGCCTTCGCGCTGCTGGTCATCTTCGCCGTCAGGCTCGCCACGCCACGGCGCGCGCCTGGGTGAGCGTTGTGATCCGAGCCGAGGCCAAGCCTACGCCCAGGCGTGGATCGTGAATATCCGCGCGGTGAAGCGCCAGCCGTCCGGGCCTCGCCGGTAGCGGTCCTGGTAGGCGCCCATGAAGCGTCCGACGCCGGCGCCGGCCGCGCCCACCATGACGCAGCGGCTCGAGGCCTCCTCGCCCTGGATATCGATCAGCAGGTTGTGGATCAGCGGACAGAGGTCGCCGCCTGACGCGATGCTCTTCGCCAGGTGGGCCGCGACCGCCTCGCCGCCCGCGATGTTCGTCCGGCTCACCGTCTCGGTCTGGCCCGCGACCCGTTCACGGACCTCGAAGGTCGCGTCGTCGGTGAACAGCTTTCCGAAGGCCGCGCCGTCGCCCTCGCGCACGGCGTGGGCGTAGCGATGGACGACGTCGGTGATCGCCGCGCGCGCCTCCAGATGCGCGGTCCGGGCGGCCAGGTCGGTGTCACTCATGTCGATTGTCCCTCCAGAGGCCAGACGCCCGCGCCCCAGAGGTCGCGCGACGTCCCCATGTTGCGGACGCTGGTCTCCCGGCGGCCGGGACGCTTGGCGTAGCAGTTGGCAAGCCCGGTCTGACTGATCCGGCCGCCCGGAAACGCATCGAGGTCGAGGGGCCTCACAAGCGAGATCAGCGATGCGCGCCGAAGGATCAGCGCAGCTTCGATCTCCGACTCGTCCGCGTCCGACCTTGCCAGGTGACCGGCCAGATCGGCGAACGCCAGCCCGTCGTATCGCGACCCGCGGATCCGTTTGCCATCCAGGCCCCAGCTCAGCACTTCCAACCCATCACGCCAGAGCCGCGCCAGGGGCGGGGAGGCGTCGTAATCCACCTCGATGCGGTAAAGGCGCTCGAATCCGGGTTTGCCGGCATGGGTCGCCGCAAGGATGGCGAGGTCGTAGAGATGCAGGCAGTGTTCGGCCCGTTCGACGGCGCCCATGAGCCGGATCTGTTCGGTGGTGCATCCCTCCAGCGTCTTCAGTTGCTGGGCGGCGCCGGGGCAGGCGGACCACGGCGTGCGCACAGGCCGCGCCTCGACGCTTGTGACCAAGTCCCCCTCGTGACGCAGGACCACCTCGAAGTGATGGACGTCGTCTTCCATCGCCGCCGTCGCCACGCCGGCCTCGGCGGTGAGCCGCACGGCCCGGCGATAGGCGCCCAGCGGCGCGGCGCGCGTGGCGGCGGCAAGTGTCGTGGTCTGGTCGCTCATGAGGTCCGCTCGGCGCGCTCCGGCCGGCGCCCCTTCAGGCTGGCCCGCGATCGCGCGTCCGTCAACGATGAGCGGCGGGCGGCCCGCGCGACAATGGAATGGAACAGGCGCATTGCGCGGGCGGCCAGTTCGCGCTCTCCTAGGAAAGCAAAGCCGCCGCGAGGAACCGCGGCGCGCATCATCATGAGGGGAGACACCATGGGAAGCTATGTGATGGCGGTCTGGAGCAGCGCCAAGCCCGGCCGGGACGACGAATACAACGAATGGTACGACAAGGTTCACATCGCCGACATCTGCGCCATTCCGGGCGTGACAGGGGCCAAGCGATACGAGGCCATCCCGGCGTCGCCGGCCAAGCCCGACGGCGACTACCTGGCGATGTACGAACTCGAACTGGACGACCCCACCGCCGTCCTGGCGGAGATCGGCAAGCGGGGCCAGTCGGGCCAGATGAAGATCTCCGACGCCATCGATTCCGGCACCGCCAAGATGATGCTTCTCAAGCGACGCCTCTGATCCAGCGCCCGCGGTGGGCCGCCGGACCGGTCCGGCGGTTCGCATCGGCTGACGACAAGACGAGGCGGCGCGCAACCGGCCGCCCAAGCATCAAGCGCCCAGGGCAATAGGGCGCGGGGGGAACATCGAATGCGGGGATTCTATTACGGCTGGCGGATCGTGGCGGTCGCCATGGTCGTCTACATGCTGGTCATCGGCGGCACCTACAGCGCCTACGGCCTGTTCGTCCTGCCGGTATCCGCCGAGTTCGGGTTGTCGCGCGCCGACATGAACACCGGCCTGATCATCTTCAACCTGGGGACCGCGACGCTCGCGCCGTTCATCGGCCGGGCGCTCGACAAGACACCCGCCCGCCGGATCATGATCGCCAGCGCCTTGCTCATGGGCCTGAGCTTCCTGGCGCTTGGGCTGTCGCACTCGCTGTGGTTCAGCGCGGCGGTGCTGGCGGTCACCCTGCCGGCCGCGGCGCTCGGAGCCGGCACTCTGACAACTCCCATGCTTATCGCGCGCTGGTTCGCGGCGCAGCGCGGCCGGGCCATGGCGCTCGCCACCATCGGCATGTTCACCGGCGGCATCGCCGTGACGCCGCTGATGGGTCTGGCGATCGAAGCCTATGGCTGGCGCACCACACTGTTCCTGGTCGGGGCGGTCATGACGGTGATCCTCCTGGGTGTTTCACTGGTCGTCCGCGACCGACCGGGTGACGACGATATAGAAGCCGGCGGCGTGCAATCCGCCGGCCAGCCGGGCGCCGTGGCCCGTGCTCCGCTCCAACCTCCCACCAAGGTCGGCGTCCTCCTGCGGATGCCGCGCCTCTGGCTGATCGGCCTGTCCGGGGCCGTGGCGGTGGCGGTCGGCCAGACCCTGCTGATCACCCTGGTGCCGCTGGCCCGCGCCGCGGGCCTGTCCGCGGCGCAGGCGACGAGCCTGTTTCCGGTCATGGGCGTGGCCGCCATCATCGGCGTCGGCGTCATGTCCCTGGTGGCCGACAAGGTCGACCGGGTGCTGCTGATGGTCCTCATCTGCCTGATGGGCGCTGGAATGAATGTGGCGCTGCTGGTCCTCGTCCCGACCTATGGGTTGCTGATCGTCTGCGCCGCGCTGATGGGCCTCGCCAACGCCGGACTCACGCCGGTGTTCAACGCCCTGCTGGCGGACCATTTCGGCGCGAATTCCTTCGGTACGGCGCGGGGCTTGGCGGGCCCGATGGGCGCCGTGGCGAGCATGGTGGCGATCCGGTTCGGCGGCGAGGTCTATGACCGCTTCGGCGGATATGCCGTGGCGTTCATCGCGTTCTTCGTCGTTCAGCTCATCGCGGCGGGCCTCATCTTCGCCGTACGATTCTCAGCGCCCGCCCGGTTATCGGCGGCCGAGGCCACAACCGGCTGAACGGGTCTCAGACGGCCTGGGCGGCGGCCGGAACCGCCACGTCCGTCCGCAGGATCCGCGCCTTCGCGCGGCCCTCGAAGATGGCGTCCGGATTGTCCATCTGGCTCACGGCCATGAACAGGCTTCGCCCGTCGGGCCCACCCAGCATCGGGGCGATGCAGCCCCATCCGGGGACATCCACGACCTCGACCAGTTTGCCGGACGCGTCGACGCGCTTGAATTTGTTGGTTCCCGTGGCGCCGACCCAGACGGCGCCTTCGGCGTCGAGCGCCAGGCCGTCGATGATGTGGTCGAATTCCGCGATCACCCGCTGGCCCGAGAGCGAGCCGTCGGCGCCGATATCGAAGCGCAGGAGACGCATGGCGAAGAGTTCGGCGACGACCAGCGTGCGCCCATCCGGCGAGATGGCGACACCGTTCGGCATCTTCATCCCGCCGGCCACGGATCGGCTTTCACCGGTCAGATGGTCGATCAGCAGGATCTGGCCGACCGGCAGGGCCAGGGTCTCGAAGCTGTCGCCCTTCTGATATTCCCGGCCGGAACAGGTGACGTAGCTGCGGTCGCCGGCGGTCGCCATGTCGTTGGTCCCCAGCGTCCCGTGCTGCTCCGGACCGCAGAACACACGCGGTATGTTGTCGGCGCCCACTCGGAATATGGTCGAGTTGTGGATGCAGGCGATGAGCAGGTCGCCGGACTGGGTCCAGCCCAGCCCCGACGGCGTGAATAACCCCGAGACCATGACTTCCTTGCGGCCGTCCAGCGAGACGCGGCAAACCTCGCCCGCGCCCATGTCGGAGAACCACAGCCAGCCGTCATGCCAACGCGGCGATTCCGTATAGATCGCGTCATCCACGAGGACGCCGATCCGTCCGCCCGTCGCATCGTCCATCGCAGCGCCTCCACCCGTATGCCCGTCACCCTAATCGCGGGCCCGGAGGGAGCAAGCGAATGAAGCCCATCGCGCTTGAAGGCTATGTTCCGGCGGCGGGCTTGGGTAGCTTGTCCGCTCCACGTCCCCGAGGGCGTCGGACAAGAGGAGTTTGGGGTGGAATCGTCGGGCAAGCCCAGGGAAGCGCGGTCCAACCTGCCGCTGCCCTTCGGATGGTTCGCGGTCGCGCGATCCGAAGATCTGGCGGCGGGCGAGGTCAAGCCGCTCGCCTGGTGCGACAGCGAGTTCGTCCTTTGGCGGGGCGAGGACGGCGTCGTCCGCGCGCTGGACGCCTACTGCCCGCACCTGGGCGCGCACCTGGGGTATGGCGGGACGGTCGTTGGCGACGACCTGCAGTGCCCCTTCCACCATTGGCAGTTCAAGGGTGACGGCTCGGTCGCGGCCATTCCCTACGCCAGGCTCATCCCGCCGGTGCTGAAGAAGCCCTGCGAGCGGGCCTGGCCGATCCACGAGGACATGGGGATAATCTTCGCCTGGTGGCATCCACAGAAGGCCGCGCCCCTGTGGGACCTGATCCCGGTGACCGAGATCGCCGACGAGAAATGGATGTCGGCGGACTATCACGAGTGGATCATCGACGTGCACATCCAGGAGCTCACGGAAAACGGCGCGGACACCGCCCATTTCCGGGCCCTGCACGACACCAAGTCGCCGCCGACGCCCGAGCTGAAGATCGAGGGCTGGACCCGACATAGCTCGGTCACCACCATCGTGCCCACGCCCAGGGGCGACGTGGTCGGCAAGATCTCGGTCCGCGCGCCGGGGCCGGGTGTTTCGTTCACCCGGTTCGAGGGCATCACCGACCTCCTGCTCCTGCAGATGCAGACGCCGCTGGACGGCCAGCGGACCCATCTTCGCCACCTCTATTTCCATCCCGCGCTGGTAGAGGGCAGGGTCGGCGTGACCCGGGCGTTGATCCGGGAAACCAAGCGCCAGCTCGAGCAGGACGCGATGGTCTGGCCGCGCAAGAAACACCTTGAAGCGCCCCTGCTGGTCGATGGGGACGGCCCGATCCTCGCTTACCGCCAGCAATATGCGCGCTATTACGCCTAGCGTCCGGTGACCTTCCGCACGCTCTATTTCAACCACCCGCGGCCCTGGACCGGTCCGCGCCCGGATCTTCAAGACAGGTAGACTTAAATGGCCTTCCCCAAAGACGTCCGCGTCATCGACCTGATGGTCAGCATTCCCACCGACGAGCACAACGCGGCGGGATACGCCGCCGTGGCCGCCATGCAGCGGGACGGGAAAGGGCAGGCGACCGCGATGCCGGCCGGCTACATGTTCAAGAACGTGCCCTCTCTCGGGACCGACTCCAGCCGCTACGCCGACGCTATCGTGGCCGAGATGGACAAGCACAACGTCGGCCAGGCGCTGATCTCGATCAACGACGCGATCCGCCAGCCCGAGGTCAAGGAACGCTTCGCCGACCGCTTCTTCTTCCAGACGGCGGTCGACCCGAGCAAGGGCATGGACGAGGTGCGGCGCATCCGCCAGGCGAAGAAGGACCACGGCATCAAGGCCCTGACCTACTTCCCGTCGGCTTCCATGCCGCAGGTGGCGATCGACGATCGCGAGATGTATCCGATCTACGCCGCCGCCATCGACCTGGACCTGCCGATCATCGTCAATGTCGGCGTGCCGGGCCCGCGCCTGCCGCTGCGCACCCAGAAGGTCGAACTGGTGGACGAGGTCTGCTGGTTCTTCCCGGACCTGAAGTTCGTCATGCGCCACGGCGGTGAGCCGTGGGAAGACCTGGCGGTCAAGCTGATGCTGAAGTACCCGAACCTCTACTATTGCACGAGCGCG
Source organism: Caulobacteraceae bacterium (assembly GCA_947478785.1). Lineage (GTDB taxonomy): Bacteria > Pseudomonadota > Alphaproteobacteria > Caulobacterales > Caulobacteraceae > Phenylobacterium. The sequence goes on along the minus strand of CANJXI010000012.1, from coordinate 16,054 downwards.
TTCGCCCCAAAATATTACCCCAAGGCGATCATCGACTACGCCAACAATCGCGGCGCGAAGAAGGTGATGTACGCCGGCTATTTCCCCGCGGGATTGACGCTGGACCGGATTTTCTCGGAACTCCAGAATGTGCCCCTGAAGGACGAGGTCTGGCCGCTGTTCCTGCGTGAGAACGCCGCGCGCCTCTTCAACCTCGACTAAGATCCCAGCCGCGCCCGAGGGCGATGGAGTAGCGCAGTGCACCCAGATCTCAAGGACCCGCTGGTCGAGCGCCTGATCGGCCCGGGAAAGGCGTTCGAACTTGAGACCGTCGATGTGTTCGGCCGCCCGCAGTCGGTTTTCAAGGGCGCGCCCAGGACGCTCTGCGCCATCTACGAGCAGGCCAGGCGGTTCGGCCCGCGGGCGATGGTGGTCCAGGACGACGTTGAGCTGACCTTCGACGAGGTGTTCGCCCAGGCCGCCGCGCTGGGGAAGGCGTTCCGGGAACGCTTCGGCGTGAAGCTGGGGACGAAGGTCGCCGTGGTGACCAGCAACCGGCCGGAATGGCTGGTCAGCCTGATCGCGATCACCGCGGCGGGCGGCGTGGCGGCGCTGGTGAACAGCCGTGGGGTCGCCGAGGAGATGCTGCGGGCCATCGCCACCGCCCAATGCGAACTGGTCATCCTGGACGCCGGACGGGCGGACATCATCGCCGCGGCGAGCCCCGATCCGCCATGGCCGCGGATCGTGATCGGCCCCGCCGCGACGCCCTTGCGAGCCGGGATCGACGCCGACTACGCGACGCTGGCCGAGCCTTCGCCGGGGCTGGCGTTCGAGCCCATGGCCGTGGCGCCGTCCGACGGCGCGATCATCCTCTTCACATCCGGCACGACCGGCTTTCCGAAGGGTGCGGTCCTCAGCCACGGGGCGCTGGCCCATGGGGCGAAGCTCAGCGAGATGATGGGCGCGCTGCAGGACATGCGCTACGAGGAGGAGCTGGGCGTGAAACTGGCGCCGGATCGGCTGTCGATGACCTCTCCGGCGGTCATCCTGGGGCCGATGTTCCACCTGAGCGGCATGCTGCCGTCCGTGCGCGCCATCAGCGTCGGCGCCACCATCCACATCATGAGCAAGTGGAACGTGGACGTCGCCTTCGACCTGATCGAGCGCATCGGCCTGTCGCGCCTGGGCTTCGTGCCCACCATGCTGTGGGACATGCTGCGCTCGCCGAGGGCCGGTCCCTCGACGCTCGGGGCCATCCAATACATGGTCAACGGCGGCGCCTCGCTGAACCCGGCCCTGGTGGCGGAAATCCGTAGCCAGATGCCTCGCTGCATCATCTGCAACACCTATGGTCAGACCGAGATGACGGCCTGGACCTGCTCGATCAGCGGCGCGACCTATGTCGAGAATCCCGATTCCTGCGGCTGGGCCGTCCCGACCGTGAACCTGCAGATCCGCCGGGAGGACGGCTCGCAGGCCGACGTCGGCGAACGCGGGGAGCTCTGGACCAGCAGCGCCCTGCTGATGACCGAATATATCGGAAACCCCGAGGCGACGGCCGAGGCGCTGCGGGACGGCTGGTGCGCCTCGGGCGACATCGCCTTCATGGACGAGGCGGGCCTGGTCACCATCGTCGACCGCAAGAAGAACATGGTGATCTCGGGCGGCGAGAACATCTACTGCGCCGAGGTGGAGCGGGTGCTGTTCGAGCATCCCGGCGTGCGCGAGGTGGTCGCCTATGGCCGGCCCGACGCGCGGCTGGGCGAACGGCTGGTGGTCAGCGTGGTGCCCGAGCCGGGGGCCGAGCTGGCGGAAGAGGATCTCAAGGCCTACTGCCGGCAGCATCTGGCGATCTACAAGGTCCCGCGTGAAATCCATGTCCGGACCGAGGCCCTCGCCAAGACCGCGTCGGGCAAGATCGACCGTGGGGTTTTCGCGAACCGACCGGCCTGATGGACAACGCGGTCTGCAAGCTGGTGGGCGTGGACTTTCCATTGTTCGCCTTCAGCCACTGCCGCGATGTCGTGGTGGCGGTGAGCCGGGCCGGCGGGTTCGGCGTGCTGGGGGCCAGCAGTTTCTCGCCCGAACAGTTGGAGCAGGAGCTCGCCTGGATCGACGCCCATGTGGATGGGCGACCCTACGGCGTCGACATCCTGTTTCCGCAGACCCAGCAGGCCCAGCCGGGCATGGTGCTGGAGGATTTCGTCGCCCGCATCCCCGAGCGCCACATCGACTTCGTCGTGGACCTGTTGGCGACACACGGCGTGCGGCTCGGACGCGACGAGGCGGTGCGCCGGAGCCTGCCGCCGACGGCGCCCGACAGCGCCGAGGAACTCCTCGCCGTGGCCTTTGGCCATCCCATCCGGCTGATCGCCAATGCGCTGGGCATAGCCCCGCCGATCATGATCGAGCGCGCCCATGTGGCCGGCGTGCCGGTGGCGGCCCTGGTCGGCGCCAAGGAGCACGCCCTGCGTCAGGCCCAGGCCGGGGTGAACATCCTGGTGGCCCAGGGGACCGAGGCGGGCGGCCACTGCGGCGAGATCTCGACCATGGTGCTGACGCCTGAGGTGATCCGAGCGGTCGCGCCCTACGGCGCGCCGCCGGTGCTGGCCGCGGGTGGGATCATGACCGGCCAGCAGATGGCCGGCGCCATGGCCATGGGCGCCCAGGGCGTCTGGACCGGCAGCGTCTGGCTGGCCACCACCGAGGCGGAGACCAGTCCGGTGCTGCGCGAGAAGATGGTCGAGGCGCGCTCCTCCGACACCGTCCGCTCCCGCGCCCGCACGGGCAAGCCCTGCCGCCAGTTGCGCAGCGCCTGGCATGACGCCTGGGACCGGCCCGGTGCGCCCGAGACCTTGCCCCTGCCGCTGATGCCCATGCTGAGCACGCCGGCGCTGCGCCGGGCCGACCGGGCCGCCGAGGCCGGCTCCCCGGGCGCGCGGGAACTCGTCACCTACGAGATGGGCCAGGGCATCGGCCTCATCGAGGCGGTCACCTCCTCCGCCGACGTCGTCCAGCAGTTCAAGACAGACTTCGCCGACGCCTACGAAAACTTCACGCGCACGGTCGAAGGCGACCCGGCCGCCGGATAGGCAGCCGGTCCCGCGCTCAGGAATGAGGAGACGAACCCGTGGCCGGCATACTTCAGGACAGGGTCGCCATCGTGACCGGTTCAGGCCGGGGCATCGGCCGGGGGATCGCGGTGGAATACGCCCGGGAGGGCGCGAAGGTGGTCGTCGCCTCGCGCAGTCAGGGCTCGATCGACGGGACGCTGGCCGAGATCGCCGCGCTCGGCGGAACGGCGATCGGGGTTACCTGCGACGTCGGCCGTCACGACGATGTCCTGCGCACGGTCGCCAGGACGGTCGAGCGGTTCGGCGGGATCGACATCCTGGTCAACAACGCCCAGTCCTTCGGCACGCCCGAGGCGCCCGAGGGGTCCTGCGGCACGACGCCGCTAGAGGACTATCGCGACGCCGAATGGGACTTCACGCTGCTGACCGGACCCACGGCGAGCTTCCGGTTCATGAAGGCCGCCTTCCCCTACCTCAAGGCTTCGGGCCAGGGCCGGGTCATCAATTTCGGATCATCCAACGGTCAGCGGGGCGCCGCGGGCACCGTCGCCTACAACGCCGCCAAGGAGGCGATCCGCGCGCTCACGCGCACCGCCGCCAACGAGTGGGGGCGATATGGCATCACCTGCAACGTCATCAACCCGGGCATCGAGACCGATGCCTATCGCGACTATATGCAGAAGCACCCCGAACTTCAGAGCGACGCGACGCCGCGCAACCCGATGCGGCGCATGGGAGATGCCTACGCCGATGGCGGCCGGGTCGCGGTGTTCCTGGCCGGCCCCGACGCCTCGTACCTCACCGGTATGACCTTCATGGTCAATGGCGGCGGCTTTATGTACCCCTGATAGCGGAGAGCCATGATGCGGACGTTTCTCGCGAGCCTGATCGTAGCCGCCGGCCTGTCGCTGGGCCCGCCGGCGCTTGCCCAGCCTGCCGTGGCGACAGGGGGCTGCGCGGCCGGCGGCGGCCTGTCGTTCATCTGCGGCGTCGAGAGCCCGGAGGACTTGAAGCCGATCGCGGGAACCCGCTGGATGATCGTCAGCGGCATGCAGCCGGGCGCCGGGTTGAAGCTGGTCGACACGGACGCCAAGACCGCGCTCAGGTGGAACACCAGCCCTTACCAGCGGGTCCAGCGCGACGCGCGGACCTATCCGGCCTGCGCCACGCCGCCGGACCCCGCCCGGTTCGAGAGCCACGGCCTCAGCCTGCGCGCCATCGGAGATGGCCGCTACCGGCTGCATGTGGTCGGCCACACCGCCCGGGAAGGCGTCGAGGTGTACGAGGTCGACGCGCGCCCGTCGGTGCCGACCCTGACGTGGGTCGGCTGCATCCCGTCCACGGACGGCCTGATCTTCAACGCGGTGGCGACCTTCTCCGACGGGGAGGTGCTGGCGACGGTGCTGTTCTTCCCCGACCTGCCCGCGGCGGCGCGGACCGGGAACGGACCGACCGGGGCGGTCTACCGGTGGACGCCCGGGCAGGCGGGTTTCAGCAGGCTTCCCGGCACCGAACTGGCGATCCCCAACGGTGTGGAGACATCCCGCGACGACCGGTCGTTCTATGTCGTGAGCTACAAGGACCGCACGGTTTCGGCCTTCGCGCGGGGGGATGCGCCGAGGCTCCTGGGCCGCTCGGCGAGCGTGGACTTCTCGCCCGACAACATCGGATGGAGCGGCGACTGGCTGATCTTCGCCGGAGACCGGCATGACGAACCGGCCTGCGGCGGCCCGCGCAAGTTTGGCCCGGGCCAGGCCGAGTGCAACCACGGCTACGTCGCCGCCCGGCTGGATCCCGCGACCCTGGCTGTCTCGGCCGTGGCCTACGCCGAGCCGAACCCCGACTACAGCTGGGCCACGACGGGCGTAGTGGTCGGCGACACCCTCTGGCTGGGCTCGGCCCGCGGCGACCGGCTGGCCTACCGGCCCCTGCCGCGGCCGAAATGACCATCGTCTTCCGGGATGACCGCGAAAAACGCCCCGTGATAGCGTAGAACCCCGCGCTCTCGCCGCGCCCTATCCGTTGAGCCCACGATAAAGTGCAAGAATTCCAGTCGCATAGATTGTCCGTCGCGCCGATGATGGACTGGACGGACCGGCATTGCCGGGTGCTGCACCGGACGCTGACCTCGCGCGCCATGCTCTACACCGAGATGCTGACCACCGGCGCGATCCTGCATGGACCCAGGGCGCGGCTGCTGGCGTTTGATCCGGCCGAGCATCCGGTGGCGCTGCAGCTCGGGGGCTCTGACCCGGCGGACCTCGTCCAGGCCGCGTGGATTGGGGAGGCCGAGGGCTATAACGAGGTCAACCTCAACGTCGGATGCCCGTCCGACCGGGTGCAGTCCGGCCGGTTCGGGGCGTGCCTGATGCGCGAGCCGGAGCTGGTGGCGGAATGCATGGCCGCCATGGCGGACGCCGTGGCTGTGCCCGTGACGGTGAAGTGCCGCATCGGCGTGGACGAACAGGACCCGGAGGAGAGCCTGTTCCGGCTGGTCGATCTCTGCGCGGCCGCCGGCGTCCGGCATTTCGTGGTCCATGCCAGGAAGGCGCTGCTGAAGGGCCTGTCGCCGAAGCAGAACCGGGACGTGCCGCCGCTGGACTACCCGCTGGTCTATCGGCTGAAGGCCGAGCGCCCGGACCTGACCATCGTCATCAACGGCGGCGTGGGCTCGCTGGCGCAGGCGCAGGCGCACCTGGAACATGTGGACGGGGTGATGCTGGGCCGGGCCGCCTATCACACGCCGGGAATCCTGGGCGCGGTCGACGCACACCTGTTCGGCGACGGCGAGGCCGTCGGCGCCGCCGAGGCCGTGGAACGCTATCGCCCCTACGTCGCCCGCGAGCTCGCCAAGGGAACCCACCTGGCGGCGATGACCCGGCACATGCTGGGGCTGTTCCACGGCGCGCCGGGCGCCAGGACCTGGCGGCGGATCCTCACCGTCGAGGGGGTCAAGCCGGGCGCGGGCATCGAGGTGATCGACCGTGCGCTGGCGGCGGTGTCAGGGCTGCAGGACGAGCGCCTGGCGCGTCGCCTGGAAGCTGGTCAGGCGGCCTAGGTAGGTCATCCCGAGCAGCGAGGTGTCGAGCCCCTTCTCGATCACCAGGGCGTCCACATGGTCGAGCCTGGCCCCGGCCACGACGACGCTGTCCAGGGTGACCGCGGCGGCGCGGGTGTCGCCGGCCGCGGTGACCACCCGGAAGGCATAGTTCAGGCGGGCGGCGTCGAAGCCCAGGCGGGCGGCGTCGTCCGGCGTGAGCGCCACGGCGGTGGCGCCGGTGTCCACCAGGAAGCGGATGCCCGTCCCGTTCACCTGCCCGTCGGCCCAGTAATGACCGTCATCCGATTTCGCGATGGCCACCGGCCCCAAGGCGATCCGCGCGCCGACCGCGGGCGGCGCCATCAATGCCTCGACCTTGGCGGCCCGCAGGGTCGGCTGGCGCGGAGCCATGGCGACCATCACCTCGGCGCTGGCCACCGCGGAAATGGCGGCCACCATCGAGACCATCGCGAATTTCAGGGCGTTCGACACGTTCGGCGTGCTCATCGGTCCGGACCCCGATCGGGGCCATCTCGCGGGAACGCTAGCCCAGGGATGTTTGCAAGCCGTGAACAAGCGCGGCCCTCAGCCGAACATCGAGAGCTTCTCCGGCCGGATGCGGCCGCGGCGGGCCGGAAGCTCCGCCATGATCGTCTCCCGCCCGGCCTCGGAGAGCCCAGCCCAGCCGGCCACCTCTGGGAGTGTCCGGTAGCAGCCCAGGCAAAGGCCGCTCTCGCCATCGACCACGCAGACCTGGATGCAGGGCGTCTTGATGGCCTTGGGCGGCCCTGGCGGCGGAGGTTCGAGCATGCGGGGCCCAACCTAGGGGACCGAGGCCCGAGCCGCAAGGAAAGCAAGTCGTGAGAACATTACAGCATATTAATCCAGTAATACTGTATGTTGCCGGTAATTAATTTGAGCCGGGCGGCCAACCGGGTCAGTGGTGTCTTGTCGTTTCCTTCAGGGAGAAGCATCGATGAAGACCGCCTTACTCGCGCTAACCGTCCTGGGTCTTGGGGTCACGGGCGCGGCCAGCGCCTCCGACCGACTGAGCGACGTGGACTACCTCCGCGCCAACCGGTGCAAGGGCCTGGCCGTCGGCCTGGGCTCGGTGGACACGGCCAGCCTCGACGCCTTGCTGAAGGCCGAGGGCCGGTCGCGGCCGCCGCTGATCTATGACCACGGCCAGGAAGAGATGGCCCGCGCCAAACGCGAAGCCGTCAGGGCCGAGTCGAAGACCCGCCTCAGCGCCGAACTCAGCGGCGCGTGCACGGCCTACCTGAGCCCGGCCAAGGATGTCGTCGCCCGCTGACATCATGGCTGACGGCTCAGCCAGCGCGCCGCCACCGACGATGCCGGCGCGCTTTTTTCTTGCGATCGGAAGCGGGAACCACACCTTGACCGTGGGACTTCTGCCTAGCGTGCTGGGTTCGTCGGAGTCCGCCACGGGACGCTAGGTGCAAGGATCCCTGACAATTGACCTCGGTGCTGAGACCCGGCGAGACCTGCTGGCGAACCGCGCGGGCGGACCGCGCCGCGTTCCTGATCGACACCGAGGCCTATTTCACGGCCGCCTTCGACGCCATGATCAAGGCCAAGCGCTCGATCCACCTGCTGGGCTGGGGGTTCGATCCGCGCACCCGGCTGTTCCCGGACGGCTACGACGGCCCCGATGATCCCGACGAGGTCGGCCGCATCCTGGTCGAACTCGCCTGCGCCAAGCCGGAACTGGACGTCCGCCTGCTGATCTGGCGCTCGGCGTTTCCCATCGCCGCCACCCAGGAGTTCTTTCCCCACCGCTCGCGAGGCTACTTCAAGGGAACGCCGGTCAAGTTCAAGCTGGACGATCAGGTTCCCTTCGGCGCCTGCCACCACCAGAAGGTGCTGATCATCGACGACCGGCTGGCGTTCTGCGGCGGTGGCGACATCGCGGTGGACCGCTGGGACACCCCAAGCCACATGGACGACGACCCGCGCCGCATCATGCCCAAGTAGGAGTGCCACGCCGCGCGCCACGAGGTGATGGCCATGGTCGATGGGGACGCGGCGCAGGCCTTCGGCGATCTCTTCCGGGAGCGCTGGCGCCGGGCGACCAAGGAGAGCCTGCCGCAGCCCGAGGATGCCGGCGGGGACCCTTGGCCCGAGCATGTTCCGGCGGCGCTCACCAAGGTCGATATCGCCATCGCGCGGACCGAGCCGGCCTGGAAGAAGCGCCCCCTCGTGGACGAGTGGCGCCGGTTGACGCTCGCCTGCATCGCCGAGGCCAAGCAGGTGATCTACATGGAGAACCAGTATTTCACGTCCCCGCTGGTGACCGAGGCGCTGGCCGCCAGGCTCGCCGAGCCGGACGGGCCGGAAGTCGTGCTGATATCGACGGGCGAGGCGCCCAGCTGGTTCGACCGGGCGACCATGGACCGGGCCCGCGGCTCGATGATCTGGCGATTGCGCGCCGCCGACATCTTCGGCCGTTTCCGAGCCTTCTTCCCAACCACGCCCGGCGGCGAGCACATCATCGTCCACTCCAAGACCAGCGTCTTCGACGACCGGATCGCGCGCGTCGGCTCAGCCAACCTCAACAACCGTTCCGGCGGCTTCGACACCGAGGTCGAACTGGTCATCGAGTGCGACGAGGAACAGGCGAAACTCTCGATCGGGGCGTTCCGGGACCGCCTGGTCGGCCATTACATGGGCTACACCGGCGACGCAGTGGCCCGCGCCCGCGCCGATTTCGGCGGACTGGCGCCGGCGATCGACGCGCTGAACCGCGAGGGGCGCCTGCTGCCCATCGAACCGGCGCAGAAAACCGCGTTCAGCGAATTCGTCTCGGCCTACCACATCTGCGACCCGTCCGACGTCAAGGACTCCTGGCGCCTCGGCAGCCGACGCGAGAACCTGTTCCAGGAGGCTCGGGCTATCGCCCAGGCCGCCGCGGCGCAGAAAATCACAGGCCTGGGCGCCGTCTAGACCCTTTCCGGTTCAAGTGGAATCACTTGAACCGGATGAAAAGGGTCGATCTTCAAATGTTTAGAGCGCGTCGGACGGGTGAACCGGTATCCACTTCACCCTGACGCGCTCTAGGGGCGCGGCGGGCCCACCTCGAAATCCATCACCAGCGGCAAGTGGTCGGACGCCACGCGGGTGAGCAGGTCATAGGGTGCGAAGACGTCGACGACCCGGATCTCGGGGCTGACGAAGAGGTGGTCGATCCGCAGCACCGGCAACTGCGAGGGGAAGGTCGCGGTGGGCGAGCGCTTCGGCGACAGCCGCCGGGCCGGCTCCAGCCTCGCCGACAGGGTGCGATAGACGATCGAGGTCCCGGTCGCGTTGAAGTCGCCCAGCAGGATCTTCGGCCCGACGCACCGGGCATGGCCCAGCCAGGACGGCCCGGCCAGCACCTCGGCCTGCATCTGTTGCTCGCGGGGCACCAGGCCCAGGTGGGTGTTGATCACCTGCAGGCGTTGCTCGCCCACATCCGCCTCGATCCAGAGCGCGCCGCGGGGCTCCAGCGCCGTGGTCAGGGGATGGCCGGGCAGGGGGCCCACCTGGATCAGCCGCTCTGGCAGGGCCGTGAGGATCGCATCGCCGTAGAGTTCTTCCTCCACCTTCAGCGCCGCGTGGAAGTGGGAGACCATATTGAGCTGGTCGGCGATCTCGTGGGCCTGGTCGACGCCGCCGGTGCGCGCGCGGCCGACGTCGAGTTCCTGCAGCGCCACGATGTCGGGCTCGAGCCTGGCCAGCACGTCGGCGATGCGCGCCACGTCCAGCTTCCGGTCGTTCCCGACGCAGCGGTGGACGTTGTAGGTGACGATGCGGGGCATGGGCGCGAGGCGTGGCCGGTTTCTGCGATGGGGGCAAGGCCTGGGAAACGGCTGGATCGGCGCTCGGTTCGCGAGGATGGCCGGGCGCCCGGATTCCCCGTGCGCGGCCGTCAGCGTTGGCTTTCCAAGCTCCCGGCCCGCGACTACTGTGGCCGGCAGACCTATACACCGTAAAGCAAACGGTCGGAGGAGCGCTCATGAACCTCGATTTCTCGGCTGAGGAGAACGCCTTCCGGGCCGAGGTCCGGGCGTTCATCGAGGGCAACTACCCCGCCGAATTGCGGGCCAAGGAGGCCGCGGGCGAGCCGCTGGCCAAGGCGGACTACCTCGCCTGGCACAAGGTGCTGGCCAGGAAGGGGTGGATCGCGCCGTCGTGGCCCCGCGAGCTGGGCGGCACCGACTGGACGCCCACGCAGAAGTACATCTGGTCCGAGGAACTGGCTCGCGCCGACGCCCAGCGGATCCTGCCGTTCGGCGTCGCGATGCTGGCGCCGGTGCTCTACACCTTCGGCACCGAGGAACAGAAGCAGCGCTTCCTGCCGGGAATCTACTACGGCGATGTCTGGTGGTGCCAGGGCTACTCTGAGCCGGGCGCGGGCTCGGACCTGGCCAGCCTCAAGACCCGCGCCGAGCGGATCAAGGGCGACGATGGCGCTGAATATTACCTGGTCAACGGCCAGAAGACCTGGACCACGCTGGCGCAGTTCGCCGACTGGGGCTTCTTCCTGGTCCGCACCGATCCGGACGCCAAGCCGCAGGCCGGCATCTCCTTCCTGCTGATCGACATGAAGACCCCGGGGATCACCGTGCGCCCGATCATCACGCTCGAAGGCGGGCACGAGGTGAACGATGTCTTCCTCGACAATGTGAAGGTCCCCGTCGAGAACCGCATCTTCCATGAGAACCAGGGCTGGACCTGCGCCAAGGCGCTGCTGGCCCACGAGCGCTCGGGCATCGCCGGGGTGGCGCGCTCGAAGCAGGCCCTGGGCAAGCTGCGGGAGATCGCCCGGACCGAGCGGTCGGACTCAGGCGGCAGCCTGCTGGGCGACGCCTTCTTCCGCCGCAAGGTGGCCGAGCTCGAGATCGACCTCACGGCGCTCGAATTCACCGAACTGCGGACGCTGGCCGACGAATCCAGCGGCAAGGGCCCGGGGCCGGAGACCTCGATCCTGAAGATCAAGGGCACCGAGATCCAGCAGCGCCTGCAGGAACTGGTGCTGGAGGCGGTCGGCGTCTACGGCGCGCCCTTCCTGCGCGACCTCGGCCACAACGCCCAGATCGGTCCGGACTATGCGGCGGGCGTGGCCGGCCAGATGTTCAACGGCCGCAAGACCTCGATCTATGGCGGCTCCAACGAGATCCAGCGCAACATCATCGCCAAGATGGTGCTGGGGCTGTGACCGCAATTTTCGCCCGTCCCCGCCCAGGCTCGGAGTAGGCCCTTGGACTTCAGCTTCACCGAAGAACAGTCGATGCTGCGTGACACGGTCGCCAGCTACCTGGCCGACCACTACGCCTTCGACCAGCGGCGCGCGGCCCTGGCCAGCGAGCCGGGCTGGCGTCCCGATGTCTGGAAGGCCTTCGCCGAGGAACTGGGCATCCTGGGCGCGCCGTTCGCCGAAGACCTGGGCGGGCTGGGCGGGGGGCCTGTGGAGTCCATGATCGTCATGGAGGAGATGGGCAGGGCGCTGGTCGTCGAGCCCTATCTGGGGACCGTCGTGATCGGCGGGGGGTTCCTGAAGCACTCCGGCCATCCGGACGCCGCGGCGCTGATCGGCAAGATCATCGCCGGCGAGGCGATCTTCGCCTTCGCCCACGCCGAGCCGCAGGCGCGCTACAGCCTCGCCGACATCAAGACCACCGCCCGAAAGGACAGCGGGTCATATGTGCTGAACGGCCACAAGGCGGTGGTTGTCGGCGCGCCCTACGCGACCCACCTGATCGTGACCGCCCGGACCGATGGGGGCCAGCGCGACGCGGTCGGGATCAGCGTCTTCATCGTGCCGAGGGGCGCGGCCGGCGTGACCACGCGCGACTATCCGACGGTGGACGGCTTCCGCGCCTCCGAGGTCCATCTGGAGAACGTGCGGGTCGGCGAAGAGGCCCTGGTCGGGCCCGAGAACCACGCCCTGCCGCTGATCGAGAAGGTGGTCGACGAGGCGATCGTGGCGACCTGCGCGGAGGCCTGTGGGGTGCTGCGCAAGCTGCAGGAGGGCACGGTCGAATACACCCGGCAGCGCAAGCAGTTCGGCCAGCCGATCAGCGCCTTCCAGGTGCTGCAACACCGGATGGTCGACATGTTCATCCAGCTCGAGCAGTCGGTCTCGATGACCTACATGGCGACCATCAAGGTCACCGACGAGGCCGAGCGCGCCAAGGCCGCCTCCGCCGCCAAGGTGCAGATCGGCAAGGCCTGCCGGTTCGTGGGCCAGAACGCCATCCAGCTGCACGGCGGCATGGGCATGACCGACGAGATGGCCATCGGCCATTATTTCAAGCGCGCCACCATGATCGAGAGCGCCTTCGGCTCGGTGGACCACCACCTGGCCCGCTACGAATTCCTGAGCTTCGGCCAGGCGGCGTGAGGGGGCCATGGCGCAAGATGCTTGCGACAAGGGCCCCGTTTCGCTAGAGGCTGGCGGCATGCGCACGCGCAACGACAGCCTGCTTCTCCTTTCGCTGGGGCTTAGCCGCCCCTGGGCGCCTTACTAGGCTGCGCGTCTTCGCGGCCGGGCGTTCAGGGGTTTCCTCCCTCGCCCGACCCCATGAAACTTCCGCGAAGAGACCAAGAACATGACCGCCCCCCAATCCGAGCCCGGCGTAACGGAGCCCGTGGCCCCGCGATCCGAACGCGACCGCGTCATCGTCTTCGACACCACCATGCGCGACGGCGAGCAGTCGCCCGGCGCCTCGATGTCGCACGACGAGAAGCTGGAACTGGCCAAGATCCTCGAGGACATGAAGGTCGACGTGATCGAGGCGGGTTTCCCGATCGCCTCCAACGGCGACTTCGAAGCCGTCCGGGCGATCTCGGGTATCGTCACCGAGAGTATCGTCTGCGGCCTGGCCCGGGCGGGCATGGCCGACATCGAGCGTTGCGCCGAGGCGATCAGGAAGGCCAAGCGCGGCCGCATCCACACCTTCCTGTCCACCAGCCCCAGCCACCGCGACCACATCCTGCACGCCAGCCAGGAAGACATCCTGGAGATGATCACCAAGTCGGTGAGCCACGCGCGGAACCTCTGTGACGACGTCGAGTGGTCGGCCCAGGACGCCACGCGCACCGAACAGGACTTCCTGCGCCGCTGCGTGGACGCCGCGATCAAGGCCGGCGCCGGGACGATCAACCTGCCCGACACCGTCGGCTACAGCTATCCCAGCGAATATGCCGACATGTTCCGCGACGTGATCGCCAACGTCGACAACGCCGACACGGTGATCTTCTCCACCCACTGCCACAACGACCTGGGCCTGGCGGTCGCCAACAGCCTGGCCGGCGTCCAGGGCGGGGCGCGGCAGGTGGAGGTCGCCATCAATGGCATCGGCGAGCGGGCCGGCAACGCGGCGCTGGAAGAGATCGTCATGGCGTTGAAGGTGCGCGGCGACGCGCTGCCCTATTTCACCAACACCGACACGATCCACATCACGCGGGCCAGCCGCTACGTCTCGGCGATCACCGGCTTCCCGGTTCAGTTCAACAAGGCGATTGTCGGCAAGAACGCCTTCGCCCACGAGAGCGGCATCCACCAGGACGGGATGCTGAAGGACCGCGGCACCTACGAGATCATGAGCCCGGAGACGGTGGGGCAGGGCGCCTCGAACCTGGTGATGGGCAAGCACGCCGGGCGCGCGGGCTTCCGCGAGAAGTTGCGCACCCTTGGCTACGAGCTGGGCCAGAACGCGCTCAACGAGGCCTTCCAGCGCTTCAAGGACCTGGCCGACAAGAAGAAGCACGTGTTCGACGACGACATCGTCGCCCTGGTGGACGACGCCCTGGCCTCGGGCGCGGACCGTATCCAGGTCAAGCACCTGCGGGTGATCGCCGGCACCGAGGGGCCGCAGCAGGCCTTCCTGACCGTGACCATCGAGGGCGAGGAGAAGTCCGCCAACGCCACCGGCGACGGTCCGGTGGACGCGGTCTTCAACGCCATCCACGCGGTGATGCCGCACGAGGCGATCCTGCGGCTCTTCCAGGTGCACGCGGTGACCGAGGGTACCGATGCCCAGGCGCAGGTCTCCGTCCGGCTCGAGGAGGATGGCCGGATCGCCACCGGCCAGGCGGCCGACACCGACACGCTCACCGCCTCGGCCAAGGCCTACGTCAACGCGCTGAACAACCTGCTCGCCCGCAAGGAAAAGTCCGCGCCGGCGTCCATCGCCAGCGGGTTCTAGGGGCTTCCCCCTACGGGGGAAACCAGCCCCGATGACCACAGGTCGAGGGTCGATGGGGGAAGTCGTGGACGACACGTCGCCCACTTCCCCCATTGTCGCCCGGCTCCGCCTTTAGCGACATGTCCCCCGTACCAGGGGAAGGCAGGCTCAAATGCTCTGGATAATCCTCACCGCCGCGGCTGCGCCGCTGCAGGTGGCGCGCAACGCCCTGCAGCGCGGGCTGGTGGGCGACGCCGGGCCGTGGGGCGCGACCCTGGTCCGCTTCCTGTTCGGCCTGCCGTTCTCCCTTGCGCTTTTCGCGGTGGTCGCGGCGCTGACGCCGCAAGCGGCGCCTGAGCCCAACCTGCGTTTCCTGATCGCGGTTTCGGCGGGCGGCGTGACCCAGATCGCCGCCACCGCGGCCCTGCTGATGGCCATGCGGAGCTCCGGGTTCGCGGTGGCGACCTTCATGCAGCAGTCGTCGCTGCCGCTGGGTGCGCTGATCGGCTTCTTCGCGTTCGGTGACCGGCTGACGCCTGTCCAGTGGGCCGGCATCGCGGTGACTTCGCTCGCCCTGGTGATCCTGTCGTGGCCCAGGCGGGCCCTGGCCGGCGGCGTCGCGTCGGGCTCGCTCTACGGGTTGGCCTCGGGCCTCGCCTTCGCGGTGGCGCTGAACGGCTATCGCCAGGCGGGCCTCGCGCTCGAGCCCGCACACCCGATCTACTCTGCCACCGCCACGCTCTGTGTCGCCCAGACCCTGCAGTCGATCGTCATGGTCCTGCTGCTGGCGGCCATCCGACCCGGAGCCCTGCGGGCGGTCGCCGCCTCGTGGCGGGTCTCGCTCGGCGCGGGCTTTTTCGGGACGGCGGCCTCGGCCTGCTGGTTCTCGGCCCTGGCGCTGGCGCCGGCCGGGCAGGTCCGGGCCGTGGGCGTGATCGAGGGGCCGTTCGCGGCGGCGGCCGGGCGCACGCTCTTCAAGGAGCGCCTGTCGCCGCGCCAGTGGGCCGGCGGCGCGATGGCGGCGGTGGGCGTGGTGATGACCGCGCTGGGCTGATTGTCAGCCGTCCTGGCGTGGCGCTAGATGGGGGCATGACCGCCCTGGCCCTCCACGCCGCCCTGTCGCTTCGCCGCGGCGAGGGCGGACGCGTCGGCGCCGAGCGCATCGTGCTGCTCGAGGCGCTGGGCGAACTGGGCTCGATCCGCGCCGCCGCCGCGAAGGTGGGCCTCAGCTACAAGGCGGCCTGGGACGCCGTGCAGGCGCTGAACAACCTCTTCGAGTCTCCGCTGGTGGTCGCGAGAGCCGGCGGGGCGCAGGGCGGGACCGCCGAACTGACCGCGTCAGGGCGCACGGTGGTCGCCGCTTTCCGGCGGATGGAGATCGAACTCGCCGAGGTCATGGACCGGCTGGACCGCGGCCTGGCGGACGCGCCGGGCGGCGATATCGGCAACCTGTTCTGGAGCCTCGGCATGAAGACCAGCGCGCGCAACGCCCTTCGCGGTGTGGTGACCCGAATCACAGACGGGGCGGTCAACGCCGATGTGACGCTGGCAATCGCCGGCGGGGTGGAGATCACGGCCATCGTCACCCGCGAGAGCGTCGCGACGCTCGGCCTCGCGCCCGGCCGGCCGGCCATCGCGCTGATCAAGTCCAGCTTTGTCGTCCTGGCCAAGGGCGAGGGGCTGGTCACCTCCGCGCGCAACCAGATCGCGGGCGCCGTGCTGTCGCGGGTGGACGGCGCCGTCTCCAGCGAGATCACGCTGGAGATCGC
>CANJXI010000011.1 GCA_947478785.1 Caulobacteraceae bacterium | reverse complement strand
TGCATCGGCAAGCTCAAGCAGTTCCGGCGCGTCGCCACCCGCTTCGAGAAGACCGCCAGGAACTACCTCGCCGTCGTCACGCTCGCTGCCATCGTCCTATGGCTGCGGTAACTGTCCACAGCTCCTAGAGCAGCCCCTTCAGCCGGTACAGCGCGTCCATCGCCTCGCGCGGGCTCATGCCGTCGGGCTCCAGCGCCCGGAGCGCCGCCTCCGCCGGGCTCGGCCCCGAGCGCTCGGCGACGCCCGGCGCGGCGGCGGCGAAGAGCGGCAGGTCGTCGAGGTGGGCGGGGCCGGAGGCTTCGCGCTCCAGCCGCTCCAGCACGTCCTTGGCGCGGGCCACCACGGCGGGCGGCACGCCGGCCAGCTTGGCCACCTGGACGCCATAGCTGCGGTCGGCGGGGCCGGGGCCGGCCTCATGCAGGAAGATCAGGTCCCCGTTCCACTCCTTGGCCTTCAGGCTGAGGTTGGCGACGTAGGCCAGCCGGCCCTCCAGCACCGCCAGCTCGTGATAGTGCGTCGCGAACAGCGCCCGGCAGCGGTTCACCTCGTGCAGCGCCTCGGTGCAGGCCCAGGCGATGGCCAGGCCGTCGTAGGTTGCGGTGCCGCGCCCGATCTCGTCCAGGATAACCAGGCTGCGCGGCGTCGCCTGGGTCAGGATCGCGGCGGTCTCGACCATCTCGGCCATGAAGGTCGAGCGGCCCCGCGCCAGGTCGTCGCCCGCGCCCACCCGGCTGAACAGGCGATCCACCACGCCCAGCCGCAGGCGCCGGGCCGGCACGAAGCAGCCGGCCTGGGCCAGCACCGCCAGCAGCGCGTTCTGGCGCAGGAAGGTCGACTTGCCGGCCATGTTGGGCCCGGTGACCAGCGCCAGCCGTGGCCCGCCGGCCCCCGACCCGTCCAGCCGGCAGTCGTTGGGGGTGAAGGCCTCGCCCGCCCGGCGGACGGCGTTCTCGACCACCGGATGGCGGGCCGCTTCGGCCTCGAAGGCCGTGGAGCGGTCGACCACGGGCCGCGTCGCGCCCACGTCCTCGCCCCATTCGGCCATGCCCGCGGCCACGTCGAGACGGGCGGCGGCGGCGGCGGCGGCCTGGATCGGCGCCGCGACGCCGATCGCCGCGCCGCGCCAGGCCTCGAAGGTCTCCAGCTCGATGGCCAGGGCGCGCTCGGCCGCCTGGGCGATCCTGGCGTCCAGCTCGGCGAGGTCGACGGTGGTGAAGCGCACCTGGTTGGTCAGGGTCTGGCGGTGGATGAAGGTGGCGTTCAGCGGGGCCGCGAACAGCGGCTCGGCGGCCTTGGCGGTGGTCTCCACGAAATAGCCCAGGACGGCGTTGTGGCGGACCTTCAGCGAGACTCCGCTCTCCGCCGCCAGGGTCGCCTCCAGCTGGGTGATGACGCGGCGGCTGTCGTCGCGCAAGCTCCGGGCCTGGTCGAGCTCGGGCCGCACGCCCTCGCCCACGAAGCCGCCGTCGCGGGCCAGCGCCGGCAGGTCGGGCCCCGGGCCCTCGGTCAGCAGGTCGCGGAATTGCAGGAGGTCGGCGTGCAGGTCGGGATTCAGCGCCGCCAGCGCGCCGGCGATCTCGACGGGCGGGTTGACCAGCGGATCGCGGGTCCGGGCGAACAGCGCCACCACCGCCTCGCCGATCGCCAGGCCGTCGCGCAGACAGCCCAGGTCGCGCGGCCCGCCCCGGCCGAGCGCCAGGCGCGAGAGCGCGCGCGCCATGTCGCCCAGCCCCTTCAGCGCCTCGCGGAGCTTCTGGCGTTGCGCCCGCTGCTCGCAGAACCAGGCCACCGCGTCCAGCCGGGCGTCGATGGCGGCCGGGTCGAGCAGCGGCCGGGCCAGCCGCGCGGCCAAGAGGCGCGCGCCGGGCGCCGTCACCGTTCGGTCAATGGCCGCCAGCAGCGAGCCCTCCCGCGCCCCGGAGGTGGCCTTCTCGATCTCCAGGCTGGCCCGCGTGGCCGGATCGATGGCCATCACATCGGCCTCGCCGGCCCGGCGGGGCGCCGACAGGGCCGGAAGCCGTCCGGCCTGGGTGGTTTCCAGGTGCGCCGCGATCAGGCCGAGCGCCGAGACCTCGGCGCCGCTGAGCGCGCCGAAGCCGTCCAGGGTATCGACGCCATAGAGCCGCTTCAGGCGAGCTTCCGAAGCGGCGGGCTCGGCCAGCGCCTGCGGCAGGGGCTGGACGAAGCCGCCGGCGGATTTCAGCGCCTCGGCCACCACGGGGTCGGCGAAGAGGCGGTCCGGGACCAGGATCTCCACCGCGCCCAGCGCCGCCAGCGCCGAGGCCAGGCCGGCGACCCCGGTGGCCAGGCACTCCACCTCGCCGGTGGAGAGCTCGACGCTGGCCACCGCCGCCTGGCCCGCGCGCACCGCGATCGCCGCCAGCCGGTTGGCGCCGCGCGCGTCGAGCAGCCCCTCCTCGGTCAGCGTGCCGGGCGTCACCACGCGCACCACGTCGCGATGCACCACCGACTTGGAGCCGCGCTTCCTGGCCTCGGCGGGGTTCTCCATCTGCTCGCAGACCGCGACCTTGAAGCCGGCGCGGATCAGCTTGGCGAGATAGGCCTCCGCCGCGTGCACCGGCACGCCGCACATGGCGATCGGCTGGCCGGCGTGGACGCCGCGCGCCGTCAGCGTGATGCCCAGCGCGGCCGAGGCCTTCTGGGCGTCCTCGAAGAACAGTTCGTAGAAGTCGCCCATGCGGAAGAACACCAGCGCGTCGGGCTGGCGCGACTTGGCCTCGAAGAACTGCGCCATGACCGGCGAGGCGCCGGCGGCGGGATCGGGCTGGGCGGGAGCGGTCGGCGCATTCATGGGCAGGACGAAACTATCTGATGCTTTGCCCGCCCGCAGCCCCTTGAACCGAGGGCCGACAACGCCAAGCTGTGGATGGATGCCGTAATGCTGGTGGAGCCTGGCTGTTGAGCTTCGTGGTCTTCCCTGCCGGACCCTCGGACGCCGAAGACCTGGCGCGCGTCCACGTCACCTCGTGGCGCGAGACCTACCGCGGCATCCTGTCCGACGCCTACCTCGCCCGGATGAGCGAGCCGGTCTATGCGCGGCGGTTCACGAAGACCCTGCTCAATCCCCTGCCGGACGACGTGACCCTGGCCGGCGCCGACCGCATGGGCCTGGTCGGCTACGTGGCGGGCGGCCCGTCGCGCGGCGGGCGCAAGGACGAGGCCGAGATCGCCACACTCTATGTGCTGCGCGAGGCGCAGGGCCGCGGCCTGGGCGCCCGTCTCCTGGCCGGGGCGGCGCGCGCGATGGCGGCCCGGGGCGCGGCCACCCTGATGATCTCGGTGCTGCGCGACAACTTCCTGGCCCGCGGCTTCTACGAGCACCTGGGTGGCCAGCCCGACCCACCCCGGCGGGAAGCCGGCCCGGGCGGGCAGCTGCTCCACGAAGTGGCCTATCGCTGGCCGGACATCCGCACCCTGATCGACAAGGCCGGGCGATGACGGTCGAACGGAGGCTCTAAACCCCAACCTCCTCCGGCGCGGCGTAGGTCAGCGAGACGAACACGTCCTCCAGGTCCGGGTCCTCGGTGGAGATGTCCTTGATGTGGAGGCCGGCCGCGCGGATCGCCGCCAGCACCTGTTCGACGGTGGACTGGCCGGTGCGGTACATCACCGAGAACCCGCCCGAGGCCAGCAGCGCCGTCTCGAACCCGGCCAGCGCCGGGGCCGCCGTCATCGGCTCGTCCGGCGTCACCAGCACCTTGCGGGTGTCCATGCGGCTGAGCAGCGTCGTGGTCGGCTCGCAGGCCACCACCTGGCCGCGGTTGACGATGGCGATCTGGTCGCAGAGCTCCTGGGCCTCCTCCAGGTAGTGGGTGGTCAGAACGATGGTCACCCCCTTGCGGTTCAGCTCCAGCACATAGGCCCAGAGCTGGCGGCGCAGCTCCACGTCGACGCCGGCGGTGGGCTCGTCGAGGATCAGCACCGGCGGGTTGTGCACCATGGCCTTGGCGACCATCAGCCGCCGCTTCATGCCTCCGGACAGCTGGCGGACGTAGGCGCCCGCCTTGTCGCCGATGCCCAGCGCGTTCAGCAGCTCCATGGTGCGACGCTCGGACTTCGGCACCGCGTACATGCCGGCCGCCACCTCCAGCGCCTCGAACGGGGTGAAGAACGGGTCGGCGGCGATCTCCTGCGGCACCACGCCGATGGCGGCGCGCGCGTCCCTGGGCCGGCTGTCGATGTCGCGGCCCCAGATCGACACCGTGCCAGAGGTCTTCTGGCAGAGGCCTGCCAGGATGTTGATGAAGGTCGACTTGCCCGCCCCGTTCGGTCCCAAGAGGCCGAAGATCGAGCCGCGCGGGATGGCCAGGTCGACGCCCCTGAGCGCCCGCATCTCCGGCGTCGTCTTGGTCGCGGCGTAGGTCTTGACCAGGCCCTTGGCTTCGATGGCGTAGTCGGGAAGTTCCATTCAAGGTCCACGCGTTGACGGGGCGGCGGCGCCTCGCATACCTAGGCGCGTGGCGCGGTTACGCCAAGCAAGGGTTCCCTCCGATGGCTCGCAAAGCTCCGCTCAAGGCCCCGGCCCGCCGCAACATGGTCGAGCCCATGCCGGCGAAACCCTCGCTGACGCCCGACCTGCCGCCGCCGGAGATCATCGTGGTGCGGTCGGGCCGCGTGGCCTGCGACGGGGTCGGCGGCGCGCTGGGTCATCCGCGCGTCTATCTGGAGATGGGCGAGGCCGCTTTCGTCGAATGCCCCTACTGCGACCGCCGCTTCGTCCTGCCGACCGGCAGCGAGGGTCCGGAGGACGAACGCCTGGCGCCCGGCGTCTACGAAGGGCCGCACGGGCACTGAAGGCCCAGGTGCTCCCCCGTAGGGGGAGCTGTCAGCGAAGCTGACTGAGGGGGTTGAAACCCACTTGTCTACCCGGATCGATGAAACCCCTTCGTCTCGGCGCCCTAAACCCGCAGCGGCATCAGGATGTACTGCACGTCCACGTCGGCCGGATCCAGCACCAGGGCCGGGTCGTTGGGGCCGCCGAAGCGCAGCTGCGCGCTGCCGCCGGCCGAGATCTGGTCGGTGATGTCGAGCAGGTAGCGGGCGTTGAACGACAGCTCGAAGGGGTCGCCGTCGTAGTCGATCTCCAGCTCCTCCACCGCCTGGCCGGCCTCCATGTTGCGCACGGTCAGCACGCAGCGGCCGGATTCCACCGCCATCCGCACCGAGCGGCTCTTCTCGGCCGAGATCGTCGCCACCCGGTCGACGGCCTGGGCGAACAGCTTGGAATCCACCGTGACGATGCGGGTGTTCTCCTTGGGGATCACGCGCGCGTAGTCGGGGAAGTTGCCGTCGATGACCTTCGAGGTGAGCGCCGCGCCGCCGAAGTCGAAGCGCACCTTCTGCGGGCTGATCTGCAGCTCGACGCTCTCGCCGGCGTCGTCCAGCAGGCGCCTCGCCTCGGCGATGGTCTTGCGCGGCACGATGACCCCCGGCGATCCCGCCGCGCCCTCCGGCGCCGGCATCTCGGCCAGCGCCAGGCGCGAGCCGTCGGTGGCCACCGCGCGCAGCTTCTGGACGCCGTCCTCGACCACCGTGTGCAGGTAGAGGCCGTTCAGGTAGTAGCGGGTCTCCTCGGCGGAGATCGCGAAGCGCGTCTTGTCGATCAGCCGGATCAGGTCGCCGGTGTCGACGCTCATGCGGCCCGAAAGCCCGTCGGAGCTCATCACCGGGAAGTCGCCGGCCGGCAGCACCGGCAGGTTGAAGCGGCTGCGGCCCGCCGCCACCGTCAGGCGCGGGTCCTCGCCGGTGAAGCTGAGCGAGACGTCGGAGCCCTCCGGCAGCTTGCGGACGATCTCGTAGAGCGTATGGGCCGGCGCGGTGATCTGGCCCGGCTGATCGACCTGGGCCAGGGCCTCGTCGATGATCTCCATGTCGAGGTCGGTGGCCGAAAAGGTCAACCGGTCGCGCTCGGCCGACAGCAGCACGTTCGACAGGATCGGGATGGTGTTGCGGCGCTCAACGGCGCTCTGCACGTGGCCCAAGGCCTTCAGGAGCGCCGCGCGCTCGATCGTCAGCTTCATGTCTCAGGTCCGAACCGCACCGCGCGGACGCGATTCGCGGCCACGCCCCCCGACTTGGAAGGGACTTGCGACATTAGCGAAATTGCAGGGGCTTGGAAGGGGCGCCCGCGCAAGGAACCGCTGAGGCGGCTTCTCACGCCCGGCGGTCGACAGCGCCGCCGGCCTCGTCCTCACCGCCGGCCGCATAGGGGTTGGCCGCGCCACCCTCGGCGGCGGGAGCGGGCTGTGCGCTGGCGCCCTTGGCCGCCACCACAACCATGGCCGGGCGCACGAGTCGGCCCAGCAGTTCGTAGCCCGCCTGCATCACGGAAACCACGCCGCCCGCCGGCACGTCGGCGTCGGGCTGCTCCATCATCGCCTGGTGCTTGTGCGGGTCGAACTTCTCGCCGCGTTCCGGGCTGATGCGCTTGAGCCCATTGCGCTCGAAGGCGCCCAGCAGCTCCTTGCCGGTCATCTCGATGCCGACCACGAAGTTCTTGATCGCGGGGTCGGCGCTTTCGGCGGGCGCGGCGGCCATGGCCCGGTCGAGGATGTCGGCCACGCCCAGCAGGTCGCGGGCGAACTTCTGGATGGCGTAGGCGCGCGCGTCGTTCATCTCGCGCTCGGCGCGGCGCTTGGTGTTCTCGGCCTCCGCGGCGTAGCGCAGCGCCTGTTCCTTCAGGCCCGCGGCCTCCGCCTTCAGGGCGGCGATCTCGGCCTCGGCGGCGTCGGCGAGGAATTCGTCGGCGGCGTCGTGGCCGGCGGGGGGCGTCTGATCTTCGGACATCGGTTCTTCTTGGTCTCTTCTAACTGTTCATCACCTGGCCCAGCACGCGGGCCGTGTAATCCACCAACGGAATGATCCGCGCATAGTTCAGGCGGGCGGGCCCGATCACGCCGATCGCGCCCAGCACCCGCTGGGAGCCCGTCATATAGGGCGCGGCGATCACGGCGGAACCCGAAAGCGAAAAGAGCTTGGTCTCGGCCCCGATGAAGATGCGCACGCCCTGGCCCTCGCGGACCCCGTCCAGCAGGGAGATCAGCTGCTCCTTCTGCTCCAGGTCCTCGAACAGCGAGCGCACCCGCTCCAGGTCGTCGTTGGCCTGGGCCTCGTCCAGCAGGTTGGCCCGGCCGCGCACGATCAGCGCCCGGTCCTCCGCCTCGCCGCCGCCCCAGGCGGCCAGTCCGCCCTCGACCAGGCGGGCGGCGGTCTCGTCCAGCTCGCGGCGCGCCTGGTCGAGGTCTGCCCGCAGGTCGACCCGGGCCTCCACCAGGGTCCGGCCGCGCAGGCGGGCGTTCAGGAAGTTCGAGGCCTCGATCAGCGCCGACGGCGTGACCCCGGCCGGCAGCCGGATCAGCCGGTTCTCCACCGTGCCGTCGGCGAAGACCATGACGGCCAGCGTCCGCTCCGCGCCCAGGGAGACGAACTCCACATGCTTGACGCCGGCGTCGCGGATCGGGGTGACCACGACGCCCGCCCCGCCGGCCAGGCCCGACAGGATGGCGCTGGCCTCGTTGAGCGCGTCGTCGAAGTTGCGGCCGTGGGCGCGCAGCCGCGCCTCGATGGTCCGCCGCTCGTCCTCGCCCACGTCGCCCACTTCCAGCAGGCCGTCGACGAAGAGGCGCAGGCCCGCGTGCGTCGGCAACCTTCCCGCGCTGACGTGCGGCGCGCCCAGCAGGCCCAGCTGGGTCAGGTCCTGCATGGTGTTGCGGATCGAGGCCGGCGACAGCGGCAGCCCGCCCTTGGAGAGTGTGCGGGAACCCACCGGCTCGCCGGTCTCCAGATAGCTCTCGACGATGCGCCGGAAGATGTCGCGCGCCCGCTCGTCGAGTTCGGTGAGGGACGGGCCGCTGGCGAAGAGGGGTGTGGTCACGGGGGCCCTGTGGCGGTGACTTGTTTGACGTGCGCCCATGGACGGGGCCGTGGCGATCTAGGATAAGCGCGGCCACTTTCGGCGCAAGCGCCGGAGAGACCCTGGAGTTCCCCAAACATGCGCCCCTCCGAACGCCTGGCCGATGTGCTGCGCACCGTGACGCTCGAGACCGGCGTCAACCGCTACGCCGAAGGCTCCTGCCTGATCGGCTTCGGCCACACCAGGGTGCTGGTGACCGCCAGCCTGGAGGAGGGCGTCCCCGGCTTCCTGCGCGGCAAGGGCCAGGGCTGGGTGACCGCCGAATACGGCATGCTGCCCCGCGCCACCCACACGCGCGGCCGCCGCGAGGCCGCCCAGGGCAAGCAGTCGGGCCGCACCCAGGAGATCCAGCGGCTGATCGGCCGCTCCATGCGGGCCATCGTCGACCTCAAGGCGCTGGGCGAGCGCCAGATCTCCATCGACTGCGACGTCATCCAGGCCGACGGCGGCACGCGGACGGCCTCGGTCACCGGCGCCTGGGTGGCGCTGCGGCTGGCCACGAAGTACCTGCTGGACGAGGGCCTGATCACCACCGACCCGATCCTCGACCAGGTGGCGGCGATCAGCTGCGGCGTGTTCAACGGAACGCCGGTGCTCGACCTCGACTACGAGGAGGACTCCAACGCCGAGGCCGACGCCAACTTCGTGCTGACCGGCAAGGGCGACATCGTCGAGATCCAGGCCACCGGCGAGAAGCGCGGCTTCTCGGAAGGCGAATTCGAGGCGCTGTTCTCGCTGGCCCGCAAGGGCATCGGCGAACTCTGCATCCTCCAGCGCCAGGCGGTCGGCGGCGCATAGCCCCTTCTCCCCTTTGCGGGAGAAGGTGTCGGCGAAGCTGACGGATGAGGGGTCTCTCTCGGTTCTCCGTGCGATCTTGAGGATACGACTGAAGGGACTTTCGACCCCTCATCCGACCTCCGATGGAGGCCACCTTCTCCCACAAGGGGAGAAGGGACTCCAATCTGGCTCTAGAACGCCCCGAAGAAGTGACGCAGCGCCTGCGGCGGCAGGCGTTCGACTTCACGGGCCAGCGGATCGATGACGGCGTCGAACAAGCGGCGGATTGCGGCGGTCATGAGGGTCTCCTTGTGCGGTGCAGCATTGTTGCGTCGCACATAGGAATTTTCCGTGTTCCCTGCAAGGTTTGAGCATCCGCCCCAGGCCGCGATGCTGCACCGCACCAAGCTCAGCCGTCCTCGTCATCCGGAAGCTCGTCTCCGGGGGCCCGCCTCGTAGACCAGCAGGTCACCCGGCTGGCACTCCAGTTCGCGGCAGAGCGCCGCCAGCGTCGAGAACCGCACCGCGCGCGCCTTGCCGGTCTTCAGGATCGACAGGTTGGCGATGGTCACGCCGACCCGGTCGGCGAGTTCGGTGAGCGACATGCGCCGCTCCAGCAGCACGCGGTCGAGATGGACGCGGATGGGCATGCGGGCGCCTAGATCGTCAGTTCGGCTTCGCGCCTGAGCCGGGCGCCTTCGCGGAACACCTCGGCCAGCACGAACACCACCAGGACGGAGAACCAGGCGGTGAGGTTGAAGTTGGGCTGCGCCCGCTTGATCCAGGGCATCAACGGCCCCAGGCCCCAGATCACATAACGGCCGACTTCCAGCGCCGCCAGCATCAGCCCGATCAGGCGCAGGCGGTTGACGTTGTCGGGGTGGAACGGGTCGCCGGCGGTCAGTGTCATGAAGATCCGCCGCAGCCGGTCGAAGATCACCAGCACGCCCGCCACCGACATCGCATAGGCCAGCAGCATCAGCGCCAGCAGCGGCCCCTTGCTGGCCACCTGGGCCGCGTCGGTGGACATCACGCGCGGGAAGAGGTCGGGATTGAAGCTGAACAGCAGCGCCGCCAGCACGGCCAGCGCCAGGGCGGCGAGCGCGATCCACAGGGCGAAATAGACCACGTCCAGGATCACCTTCAGGAAGCTGGACACCGAGCCCGGCCCGAGCGCGCGCATGTCTTAGACCCCTCCAACGCCGCGAACCGCCCGCGGCGCCTTGGCGCAACGGACGGCTTGGTCGAAATCCATGCGGCGGAGCCTAGTAGATCGCGCCGCTGGCGGCGAGCGCCAGGACCGGCGTGGCGGCCATGATGAGGAAGAAGGAGAGCAGCATCCGGTCGAGGGTCTTCATCAGCGAGGTGGCCATGGTCTTGTCCTTTTGGTCGTGCCGCCGGGCGGCTGGTGGGTGAGGCGGTGAACCCGTCTCCATGTCGGTATTCAATATGGCCACATCGCTTTTCGATCAAATGAATATTGAGTAACGATATTAAACTTTCGCAATGCAACAGCCGAGCCGGACGCCTATGGTCGCGGCCTTCGCAACGAGGACCTGGACGAGATGGCCCTGACGCTGGAGCCCGGCGCGCGCCTGGTGGTGGCCACCCACAACGCCGGCAAGGCGCGCGAACTGGCCGAGATCCTGGAGAACCGCTTCCAGCTGGTGACCGCGGGCGAGCTCGGCCTTGCCGAGCCGGAAGAGACCGAATCGACCTTCGTCGGCAACGCCCTGCTCAAGGCCCGCGCCGCCGCCGAGGCCAGCGGCCTCCCGGCGCTGGCCGACGATTCCGGGCTCTCCGTCGCCGCCCTGGACGGCGCCCCCGGCATCTATTCCGCCCGCTGGGCCGGCCCCGGGCGCGACTTCATGGCCGCCATGCGCAAGGTCGAGGAGCGGCTGGAGGAGAGCGGATCGGAGGACCTGTCCGCTTGGTTCTCCTGTGCGCTGGCCATCGCCTGGCCCGATGGGCCCGCCGTGGTGGTGGAGGGCCGTATCGACGGGACGCTCACCTTCCCGCCACGCGGCGAGCGGGGTTTCGGCTACGATCCGATCTTCACGCCCGAAGGCGGCGCCCAGACCTTCGGCGAGATGGACCCCGCGGCCAAGGACGCCATGAGCCACCGGGCGCGGGCCTTCGCGAAACTCAAGGCCGCGCTTTGGTGAAGGACTTGCCGACCCCACGGGGGCCCGACCTCGGCGTCTACGTCCATTGGCCCTACTGCGCGCGCATCTGCCCCTACTGCGACTTCAACGTCTTCAAGGACCGGGGCGGCGACGAGCCCGCCGCGCTGGCCCGCGCCATC
The DNA here is from genome assembly GCA_947478785.1 of Caulobacteraceae bacterium. Taxonomy (GTDB): domain Bacteria; phylum Pseudomonadota; class Alphaproteobacteria; order Caulobacterales; family Caulobacteraceae; genus Phenylobacterium. The sequence goes on along the minus strand of CANJXI010000011.1, from coordinate 51,359 downwards.
GTCGCCGACCTGGAGGCCCAGGCCACGCTCACCGGACCCCGGCGGCTCGTCTCCGTATTCCTGGGTGGCGGCACACCGTCGCTGATGGACCCGGCCTGGGCCGCCGAGATCGTGGCCGCCGCCCGCCGGCTATGGACGGCCGGGCCCGACCTTGAGGTCACCCTTGAAGCGAACCCCACCGACGCTGAGGCCGCCCGCTTCGCGGCCTTCGCGGCGGCCGGCGTCAACCGCCTGTCGCTGGGCCTGCAGTCGCTTGAGGACCAGGCGCTGGCTTTCCTCGGGCGCAACCACGACGCCGCCACCGCGATCCGCGCCACTGAGACCGCCGCGCGGACCTTCCCGCGACTCTCGGTCGACCTGATCTACGCCCGTCCCGGCCAGACGCCCGCCGCCTGGGGCGAAGAGTTGGCCCGCGCCGTCGGCCTGGGGGCCGAACACATCTCGCCCTACCAGCTGACCATCGAGGCCGGCACCGCCTTCGACCGCGCCGTGCGCCGAGGCGCCTTCACGCCCCCAGACGCCGACCAGGGCGCGGCCCTCTTCGACACCACCCAGGCGGTGCTGGGGGCGCGCGGGTTCGAGGCCTACGAGGTCTCCAACCACGCCCGCGGCCCCGCCGCCCGCTCGCGCCACAACCTCGTCTACTGGCGAGGCCAGGATTACGTCGGCGCGGGGCCGGGCGCGCACGGCCGCCTCACCCTGGCCGGCGTCCGCCACGCTGCCGAGGCCCCCGCCCGCCCCGCCGACTACATCTCAAGCGTCGCGGCCGGCGCCGTCAGCCGCCAAGCGCTCAGCCCCGTCGAAACGGCCGAGGAGCGCCTGCTCAGCGGCCTGCGCATCACCGAAGGCGTGCTGCTCGCCGACGTCGCCGCCCTGGAAATTCCCCCCGCCAGGATTGCCGACCTCGTCGCCCTCGGACTCCTGCACGACGACCCCGAGCGCCTGCGGGCCACCCCCGCCGGCCGCCTTGTGCTCGATCGCCTGACCAGCGAACTGGCGATCTAGAGCCGCCGCCAGGGACCGGTGGGATTGACCCAATGTCCCCGTCTACGCGCACCACCCTTGCCTTCTCGCCCCCAACCGGCGAACCCTCCGCCATGGCTCCCCGCCCCCCGACCCCCGCCCTCGACGACGCCCCCCTGGCGCCCGGGCTCTATGTGGTCGCCACACCGATCGGCAACCTGCGCGACATCACCCTGCGGGCGCTGGACGTGCTGAACGCCTGCGACCTGGTGCTGGCCGAGGACACCCGGGTGGCCGGCAAGCTGCTGGGCGCCTACGGCCTGTCGGCCAGGCTGGAACGCTATGACGAGCACGGCGCCGAGCGCGCCCGGCCCAAGGCCCTGGCCGCCCTCGCCGAGGGCAAGGCCGTGGCCCTGGTCTCCGACGCCGGCACCCCGCTGGTTTCCGACCCCGGCTATCGCCTGGTCAAGGAAGCCGCCGCCGAGGGCTATCCGGTCTTCCCGATCCCGGGCCCCTCGGCCCTGCTGGCGGGCCTGTCGGCGGCGGGCCTGCCCACCGACCGCTTCCTGTTCGCGGGGTTCCCGCCGCCCAAGAGCGCCGCGCGCCGCACCTTCCTGGAGGAACTCGCCCCGATCCGCGCCACCCTGGTGTTCTTCGAGGGCGGGTCGCGGCTGGCCGCCAGCCTGGCCGACATGGCCGCCGTGCTGGGCGAGCGGGAGGCCGTCGTCGCCCGCGAATTGACCAAGCTCTACGAGACCCTCTACCGCGGCCCGCTCGGCGCCCTGGCCGCCGATCCCAGGCTCGACGCCCCCAAGGGCGAGATCGTCATTCTGGTCGGGCCCGGACTGGAGGCCGAGGCCAGCGTGCAAGACATCGACACCGCGCTGGCCGACGCGCTCAAGCGGCTGCGCCCGGCCGACGCGGCCGCCGAGGTGGCTAAGGCGCTGGGCCTTTCGCGGCGCGACGTCTACCAGCGGGCCATGGCCATGCGGGCGGAACGATGAGCGGCGCGCGCCAGGCCCGCGGCGCCGCGGCGCGCCTCTCTGGCCGCCGGGGCGAGGTGGTGGCCGCGCTCTGGCTGCTGGCCAAGGGCTACCGCATCCTGGGCTTCCGGCTGAAGACCCCGCAGGGCGAGATCGACCTGCTCGCCAAGCGCGGGCGCGTGCTGGCGGTGGTCGAGGTCAAACGGCGCGCGAGCCTGCTGGCGGCCCTGGAAGCCGTCCGAGCCGACCAGCGCGACCGGCTGCGGCGCGCCGGCGCGGGCCTCGCCGCCAGCCGGCCGGCGCTCCGGGGCGCGACCGTTCGCCTCGACCTGATTGCCCTCGCGCCCGGCCAGCTTCCTAGGCATATTCCCGACGCCTGGAAGGGAGGCTAAGGGGGACCCATGGGCCGCGAGGAGGCTGAGACTGCGCTGCTGGACGCCGGGACTGCCGCCGACGCGGACTTCCCCCTGCTGGAAGCCGCCATCGCCTGCGCCATCCATGAGGACCCCAGCCGCGACCCGCAGGCCGCCCGCGACCTGGGCGCCGCCGGAGTCGCCCATCTGGTTCAGCGCCTGAAACAGGAAAGCGCCGAGGAGGCGCTGGCCGAGGCCATGGCCGGCGACCTGCGGCTGAACGGCGACTACCTCACCTACGAGGACCCCGACAACGCCGACATCCTGGCGGTCATCGAGCGGCGCAAGGGCCTGCCGGTGGCCCTGGGGATCCTCTACCTGCACGTGGCCCGCCAGTGCGGCCTGACGCTGCGCGGCGTCGATTTCCCGGGCCACTTCCTGCTCCGCATCGAAACCGAGGAAGGGCCCCTCGCGCTCGACCCATTCTCTGAGGGCCGGGTGGTGCTGCCGTCCGAGCTGACCCGCCGGGCGCTCCACGCGGGCCTCACCCCCAATGTCGCCGACCGGCTGGACCGGCTGATGGCGCCGGTCAGCGACCGGGCCGTCCTGATGCGGCTGCAGAACAACATCTACGCCCGCGCCATCCAGGTCCGCGACTTCCCCAGGGCCGAGCGCGCCGCGCTCCGCCGCGCCCTGCTTGACCCCGGCGACCACCGCCCCTGGCTCGACGTCGCCGCCGCCCGCGAAGGCCAGGGCGCCATGGCCGGCTCGCTGGAGGCCCTGGCGCGGGCCACCGCGCTCGACGGCGGCGCGGCGCTCGCCGCCCGGGCGCAACGCGAACGCATACGGCTGCAGCTCAACTAGCTTCGGCCGTCGCCACGCTCTATCTGCAACCCTCGCTGTTCGGGAGTTCTCCATGTCTTTGAAGGTCCCATGCTGAAGGTGGCCGTGCAGATGGATCCCATCGAGGGGATCAACATCGAAGGCGACACGACCTTCCTGATGATGGAATCGGCACAGGCGCGTGGCCATGCCCTGTTCGTCTACGTCACCGACACCCTCGCCATGGACGAGGGCCGCGTCTTCGCCTCCGGCCGCGACGTGACGGTCCAGCGCACGGTGGGCGACCATGCCAGCCTCGGCCCCTACCGGCGCGCCGAGCTCACCGAATTCGACGTGATCCTGCTGCGCCAGGATCCGCCCTTCGACATGAGCTACATCGACACCACCTTCTTCCTGGAGAAGGTGCATCCCAGGACCCTGGTGGTGAACGACCCCGTCGAGGTCCGGAACGCGCCCGAGAAGCTGTTCGTCACCGACTTCCCGGACCTGCAGCCGCCGACCCTGATCACCTCGGACCGCGCGGCCATCGCCGACTTCCGCAAGCGGCACGGCGACGTGGTGCTGAAGCCCCTGAACGGGCGCGGCGGCTCGGGCGTCACCCGCCACCTGGCCGACGATCCGAACCTGGATTCGCTGCTCGAGATCCACGCCGAGCTCAGCCGCGAGCCGGTGATCCTGCAGAAGTTCCTGCCCTCGGTGACCAAGGGCGACAAGCGCATCCTGCTGGTCGACGGCCAGGCCGTCGGCGCCATCAACCGCGTTCCCCAGAAGGGCCAGATCCGCTCCAACCTGGCGGTCGGCGGCCGCGCCGAGGCCGTCGAGCTGACCGCCCGGGACCGGGAAATCTGCGCCGCCATCGGGCCCGAGCTGAAGCGGCGCGGCCTCCTGTTCGTCGGCATCGACGTGATCGGCGACTACCTGACCGAGATCAACGTCACCTCGCCCACCGGCGCGGTCGCCCTGAAAAAATTCACCGGCATCGACGCCACCGATATCCTCTGGGAACGGATTGAAGCGCTTCGCGCCATGGCTTAGCTTTTCCCGCGAAAAACCCGCTGGAAGTTACTGAACTGTCTCACTTACTGCAATTGTTCCATTTTTGTTCTTGATCTAGGCCCGGCGCTGTGGTCGCCTTGTGGATAACTGGAGCTGGGACACAAGGGGTTGCGTATGGCCGCGCGCGTGGTGACCGTGGCGTTTGAGGGCGTCGAGGCCCGCCAGGTGGATGTCGAGGTCCAGCTCACCGGCGGCGAGCAGGCGTTCATCGTCGTGGGCCTGGGCGACAAGGCGGTTGGCGAGAGCCGCGAGCGGGTGCGGGCCGCCTTCATGGGCCTGGGCCTGTCGATGCCCGGCCGCCGGATCATCGTGAACCTGGCGCCCGCCGACCTGCCCAAGGTGGGCAGCCACTATGACCTGCCGATCGCGCTCGCCGTCATGGCCGCGATGGGCATCGTGCCGCCGGACGCGCTCGCCGACTGGGCGGCGGTGGGCGAGCTTTCCCTGGACGGCCGCATCGTGCCGGTGGCCGGCGCCCTGCCCGCCGCGGTGGCGGCCGGCGCCATGGGGCTCGGCCTGATCTGCCTGCAGGCCTCCGGCGCGGAGGCCGCCTGGGCCGGCGACACCAAGATCCTGGCGGCCCCGTCGCTGATCGCCATCGTCAACCACTTCCGCGGGACCCAGCTGCTGGCCCAGCCCAAGCCCGGACCCATGCTGGACGGCGGCCCGGTCCCCGACCTGCGCGAGGTGAAGGGCCAGGAGAACGCCAAGCGCGCGCTCGAGATCGCCGCGGCCGGCGGCCACAACTTGGCCTTCGTGGGACCGCCTGGTTCCGGCAAGTCGATGATGGCGGCCCGCCTGCCGGGCCTCCTGGCGCTCGCCCGCGAAATGGCCGAACCGGAGACCCCGCCAGTTTGACGCGCCGTTAAGTCGTTCAAGCGTAAGCACACGGCCCATGCGCCGCACTCCCCGCCCCCTCGCGCTCCGCCGGCCCCGCCGCGCGCAGATCAGCGCCGAACAGCTGGCCTCGCTCAGTCACGAGCTCCGCACGCCGCTGAACGGGGTGCTGGGCATGGCCGGGCTCCTGGAAGCCACCAAGCTCACCGCCGAGCAGCGCGCCTATGCCGCCGCCCTGCGGGAGAGCGGCGAGCACCTGCTCACCCTGGTCAACGACGTCCTCGACTTCGCCAAGCTAGGGGCCGGCAAGGTCGAACTGCACGAAGGCGACGTCGAGGTGGAGGATCTGCTGCGCGGCGTGACCGAACTCCTGTCGCCCAAGGCTCGGGAAAAGGGCCTGGAGATCGCCTGGGCGGCGCCCAGGGACATCGGCTTGATCCACGCCGACGAGGGCAGGCTGCGCCAGATCCTGCTCAACTTCGCGGGCAACGCCGTCAAATTCACCGAACACGGCGGGGTGCTGGTCAGCGCCCTGCAGCCCACGCCCGGGCGTCTGCGCCTAACCGTCGAGGACAGCGGCCCCGGCGTCACCGCCGCCCAGCGCGAGCGCATCTTCGAGGCCTTCGCCCAGGCCGACGCCGCCCATGCCAGCCTTGGCGGCGCGGGGCTGGGCCTGGCCATCGCCCGCAAGCTGGCGGGCGCCATGGACGGCGAGGTCGGCGTCGAGAGCGCGCGCTTCGGCGGCGCCCTCTTCTGGTTCGAGGCGGATTTCCGGCGCCCGGCCCCGGCCCAGCCCGCGCATCTCCTCGCCGGCCGCACCGTCGGCGTCATCTCCCCCAACCGCATCGTCCGCGACGGCGCCGTCCTGCAGATCGAGGCGTGCGGCGGCCGCGCGGTGGCGGGCGGGGACCTGGCCTCGGTGGAGCGCGCCATCGCGCCCGGCGACGCGATCCTGCTCGACCACGCCCTTGCCGAAGGCTCGCGGCGCCTGCGCCGCCCCACCGGCCATCCCGCCATCGTGCTGCTGGCCCCGGATGAGCGCGAACAAATGGCCGGCTATCGACGCGCGGGCTTCGCCGGATACCTGATCAAGCCGTTGCGGCGCGCCTCGCTCGCCGAGCGGGTGCTGATCGCCGCCGGCGCGCAGCAGGCCCACGCCGCCGGCCGAGAGGACGACCGCGTGGCCGAGGCCGCCGCCGCGGGCATGCGGATCCTGCTGGTCGAGGACAACCCGATCAACGCGCTCCTCGCCCGCGCGCTGCTGAGCCGCGAGGGCTGCGCGATAGACCATGCCGCCAGCGGCGCGGAAGCCATCGCCTCCGTGAAGGTCGGCGACTACGACCTGATCCTCATGGACATGCGCATGCCGGGGCTGTCCGGGGAGGAAACCGCGCGCGCGCTGCGCAAGATGAAGATCAGGACCCCGATCGTGGCGCTGACCGCCAACGCCTTCGAGGACGACCGCCACGCCTGCCTGGCCGCGGGAATGAACGACTTCCTGGTCAAGCCCCTGTCGCCTGACCTGCTGCGGGCCATGCTGATCCGCTGGGCCGGCCGTAGCTGGACCGAAACCGCGACGCGCGCCAAGCTCGGCTAGGGCGCGGGCGGCGCCCGCCCGAAAGGCGCCCATGACCGCGACGGCTCAGCCGAAACCCCGCAAGCGCACCGCCATGGAGGTGCTGCGCTCGATCCGCCAGCCCAAGGTCGCGGTGACGCTGGGCCTGGGCTTCGCCTCCGGCCTGCCCTTCCTGCTGACCCAGAACACGCTGGGCTACTGGCTGCGCGACGAGGGGACCAGCCTGAAGGTCATCGGCTTCATCTCCTGGGTGGGCCTGGCCTATGTGCTGAAGCCGTTCTGGGCGCCGGTGGTGGACCGGGTGGACGTGCCGCTCCTGGGGCGCCTCGGCCGCCGCCGCGGCTGGATGCTGCTGTCGCAGGTGGTGATCGCCGCGGCCCTGGTCGCCATGGCCGTGGTCGGCCCGAGCGGCGGGCTCACCGCGATCGGCGCCTTCGCCCTCGTCGCGGCCTTCGCCTCGGCCACCCAGGACATCGTGATCGACGCCTGGCGGATCGAGGCGGCCTCCGACCCGGGGGAGATGGGCCTGCTGTCGTCGGCCGCCCAGCTGGGCTATCGCGTCGCCATCCTGGTGGCCGACGCCGCCGTGATCGCCGGCGCGGCCCACTTCGGCTGGCCCGCCTCCTACGTGGCCATGGCCGTCCTGATGAGCATCGGCGTGGCCGCCAGCCTCTTCGCCGTCGAGCCCGCGCGCGCCGACGCGGTCATGCACGGCAAGGCGCCGCTGTGGACGCCGCGCGGCTTCTTCGACGCGGTGGTCGGCCCGTTCCTAGACTTCTTCGGCACGCACAAGGGCCTGGGCCTGCTCATGCTGGCGGCCATCGCCTTCTACCGGCTGCCCGACTTCCTGATGGGCCCGATGTACAACCCCTACTATCACGACCTGGGGTTCACCAAGGACGCGGTGGCCGTGGTGCGCGCGGCGACCGGCCTGCCCGGCGCCTTCCTCGGCATCGCCATCTCCGGCCTCTGCGCCGTACGCTTCGGCCTCTTCCCAACCCTGATCCTGGGCTCGGCGATGCAGGGCCTGGGCACGGCGGCCTTCGCGATCCTCGGCGTCGCCCACGACCCGGCGACCTTCACGGCGGTGATGGCGCTCGACAACTTCGCCCAGGCATTCGCCGGCGTGGCGCTGGTGGCCTACATGTCGAGCCTGACTGGGCTGGGCTACACCGCCACGCAATACGCGCTGCTGTCATCGACCTACGCGGTCCTGGGCAAGTTCCTGAAGGGCTTCTCCGGCCAGGTGGTCGACGCGCTCACGCCGGCGCATGGGATCATCGGCGCCTACCAGCTGGCCTGGATCGGGACGGGCCTCACGGCGATCCCGCCGATGCTGCTGTTCCTGCTGCTCGCGCACCTGCAGGGCCGCCGCGACGCCGCGCGGGGCCAGACCCAGACCGAAGCCTAGGTCGTCAGGCAGACCACCTGGGCGACGCGCAGGTTGCGGCGCAGGTCGTCGGCGACGCGCCCGTAGTTGTCGGCGGTGATCGGGACGCCAGCCGCCGCCGGCAGGCCGCGCAGGTTCGGCGCCAGGATCAGCGCGGTCGTCTCGGGCGCCGTGGTGTAGATGCGGCCGCGCCGGGGGGCCTCGGCGATGGTCACCCCGATCACCCGGCCGTCGCTGTCCAGCGCCGGCGCGCCGGACAAACCGCCCAGCGTGCCCTTCAACCCGTCGGTGCGGCCCGTCTCCGCCCAGACCAGCACCGACTCCGTGCGTGCGCCGCGCCCCTGCACCACCAGGTTTTCGCGGCCGATCAGCCGCGAACTGGTCTCGCCGGGCCGCCCTTGCGGGAATCCCGGATGGAACGCCCGCTCGCCGCGCCGCAAGGCCGCCGAGAGACCGAGCGGCAGGGCCGGCGCCCCGCCGTCGGTGGTCAGGACCGCGGCCTCGCTGTGCGGATCGATGCGGACGGCCGCCTCGACGCCCTTGCCCGGCGCAACCACGATCGCCGCCCGGGCGCAGCCCTCGACCACATGGCGGGCGGTGACCCAGACCCCGGACTGGGCGACCGAAAAGGCGGTGCCGGCGCCGGGCTCGGTCTTGTCGGACACCGCAACCACGACCGCCGGGTCGAAGGGTGAGGCCGGCCCGAGCGCCGCGCCCTCCACCTCGGGCGCGGGCGGCGGCGGGGCGGGCGCGTCGGTGCGCTCCTGACGTCCGATGGCGGCGATCAGCAGGGCCGCCACCACCGCGGCGTAGATCAGCCAGTCCGGCAGCCTGGGGAAATGCATCATCGCCCCTTCAGGCGAGGACGGGCGCGGGCCATGACCGGATCAGCCCGCGACGGCGGCGGCGAGGATCACGGCGGTGGAGAGCTTGGCGCCCACCAGCATGGCGGCGGCCGCCATCTCGCCGTCCTGGATGCGCCGGGGCAGGCCGCGCAGGACGAGGTCCACCAGCCGGAAGACCAGCAGTTGCACGATCATGATGGAGGCGCCCCACAACGCCAACTCGACGACGGTGGTCGACGCCTTCAGCGACACCGCCAGCGGCATGGCCAAGCCCACCAGCACCCCACCCAGTGAGACCGCGGCGGCGGCGTTGCCCTCGCGGATCAGGGTGATCTCGCGGTGCGGGGTCAAGAGGACATAGACCGTCGCCGAGGCGAACAGGATGACCAGCGTCACCGCGAAGTGCATCAGGGTGAGCGGAAAGCCGGTGGCGAAGGCCTGGATCTCGGGCGATTGGATGGCGATGGGCATGGTCTGGGGCGCTCCCGTTGCGCCCCAGATAGCACGGCCCAGCCGGGTTGCGGAAAGCCGCGCTAGGAGGCCGATTCAGACGCGGTCGCCTTGCGACGGACGCTGGCGCGGAGCTTTTCGCTCTCGCTCTTCAGCTGGCCGCAGGCGGCCAGGATGTCGCGGCCGCGAGGCGTGCGGATCGGCGAGGCGAAACCGGCCCGGTTGAGGATCGCGGCGAAGGCCTCGATGGTCCCCCAGTCCGAACATTCGTGGATGCTGCCGGGCCACGGGTTGAACGGGATCAGGTTGATCTTGGACGGTATGCCCTTGAGCAGCTGGACCAGCGCCCTGGCGTCGGCCGGACTGTCGTTCACACCCTTCAGCATGACGTATTCGAAGGTCACCCGCTTGGCGTTGGACAGGCCCGGATAGGCGCGGATCGCCGCCATCAGTTCGGCGATCGGATACTTCCTGTTCAGCGGCACCAGGGTTTCGCGCAGCGGGTCGTTGGTGGCGTGCAGCGAGATCGCCAGCATGGCCTGGGTGCGCTCGCCCAGGGCGGTCAATTCGGGGACCACGCCGGAGGTCGACACCGTGATCCGCCGGCGCGAGATGGCGATGCCTTCGTTGTCGGCGATGATGTCGATCGCCGCGGCCACGTTGTCGAGATTGTAGAGCGGCTCGCCCATGCCCATGAAGACGATGTTGGTGAGCTTGCGGTCCTCCTTCGGCGAGGGCCACTCCTCCAGGTCGTCGCGGGCCACCTGCACCTGGGCCACGATCTCGGCGGCGGTGAGGTTGCGGACCAGCGCCTGGGTGCCGGTGTGGCAGAAGGTGCAGTTGAGCGTGCAGCCCACCTGGCTGGAGACGCAGAGCGCGCCGGCCCTGCCCACGTCGGGGATATAGACGCATTCCACCTCGATGCCCGGCGCGGTGCGGATCAGCCACTTGCGCGTGCCGTCGCGGGAGACCTGCCGCTCGACGATCTCCGGTCGGGCGAGGGTGAAGGTCTCGGCCAGCGTCGCGCGCATCTCCTTGGCCACGTCGCTCATCGCCGAAAAGTCGGTGACGCCGTAGTGATGGATCCAGCGCCAGAGCTGGGTGGCGCGCATCCGGGCCTTCTCGGGCCGGACCACGCCGGCGTCGATCAGCGCCTGGGCGAGCTCGGCGCGGGTCAGGCCGATCAGGTTCGGCTTGGACGGCGCGGCCGGAACCGTGGGCGCGCGCGAAAGGTCGAGGGTCACGCCCAAGGCAGGTTTCCTTTTGGAGAGCGGCCAATATAGGCGAACGGCGGCTTTGCGCCAAATCGGCCCGGCCGCTTGACGCTGGATGCGGCGCAATCGTCTATCACCCGCATCATGCGGATCCTGCTCCTCGCCTTCACAGCCTTCCTGGCCGCCGGCTCGGCCCGGGCCGGAGAGCTGCGCGACTTCTGCGCCGAACGGCCCGGCAAGGCGACGCCGCCCTGCATCCTGGACGCCGGCCACCTGCAGCTCGAGATGGGCCTCGCCGACGCGGTCTTCGAACGGGGCCATGGCGTTCACGCCGAAACCTGGTCGATCGCCGCCGCCGAGGCGCGGTTCGGTCTGTCGCGCCGGGTCGAGGTCGAGGCCGCCTGGACGCCGCTGATCGCCAGCCACGACCGAGGCGCGGGGCATGCCTCGGGCGTGGGCGACGCGACGCTGGGCCTGCGGACCGCCCTGACCGACCCCGACGCGGCTGGGCCAGCCATCTCGCTGCAGGGATTCGTCACCGCGCCCACCGCCACCCGGGGGATGGGCGCCGGCGGCTGGACGGGCGGGGCGCGGCTGCCGGTCTCGATACCGCTCGGGCCGCTGGGCGATCTCGGCCTCTCGCCCGAGCTGGACGTGGTCCGCGACGCCGCGGGCGGCGGAACCCACCTCGCCTGGGTCGGGGCGGCCGGCGTCACCCACGGCTTCGGGCCGGCGACGCTGGGCGCAGAGGTCTGGGGCGAGGTCGACGACGACCCCTCGGGACGCGCCTACCAGGCCAGCGCCGACCTGACCGCGGCCTTCGCCGTCGGCGCCGATGCGCAGCTCGACGCCGGGGTCAACCTGGGCCTCAACCGCACGACGCCGGACGTCGAGATCTACGCCGGTGTCGCCCGGCGGTTCTGACTTCAAACAACCGTTCGGCTGCGATAGCGTCCGCGATCTCTTAAAAGAACTGGGCGGGAAAGCGGCATGAAGGCGTTGTTGAGCAAGGTCGCGGGCGGTCCCGACACCCTGGTGCTGGAGGATGTGGCCGAGCCACAGGCCGGGCCGGGGATGGTCGTTGTCCAGGTCAAGGCGGTGGGCGTCAACTTCCCCGACGTGCTGATCATCGAGGACAAGTACCAGCACAAGCCGCCCCGCCCCTTCGCCCCCGGCGCTGAGGTCTCGGGCGTCGTCGTCGCGGTGGGCGAGGGCGTCACCCAGGTAAAGCCGGGCGACCGGGTGCTGGGAACCACCGGCAGCGGCGGCATGGCCGAGTTCACGTCGATGACCGCCGAGCGGCTGATCAAGATCCCCGACGCCATGCCCTGGGACGAGGCCGCGGCCCTGCTGATGACCTACGCCACCAGCTGGCACGCGCTGAAGGACCGCGCGGACCTCAAGGCGGGCCAGACCCTGCTGGTGCTGGGCGCCGCGGGCGGCGTCGGGCTGGCGGCGGTCGAGCTCGGCAAGGTGCTGGGCGCGCGGGTGATCGCCGCCTGCTCCAGCCAGGAGAAGGTCGACCTGTGCATCGCGCACGGGGCCGACTCTGGCGTTGTCTATGGCCGGGGCCCCTTCGACCGGGACGGCCAGAAGGCCCTGGGCGGGCTCTTCAAGGACGCCGTCGGGCCAGGCGGCGCCGACGTGATCTACGACCCGATCGGCGATGCCTACGCCGAGCCCGCGCTCCGCGCCATCGCCTGGGAGGGCAAATACCTGGTGGTGGGTTTCGCGGCCGGCGAGATTCCCAGGATTCCGCTCAACCTCGCCCTGCTGAAGGGCTGCGATATCATGGGCGTCTTCTGGGGCGGCTGGATGGCCAAGAACACCGAGCGTCACCGCGCGCGGGTCGCCGAGCTGCTGCAGCTCTACGCCGAGGGCAGGATCAAGCCGCACGTTTCCGAACGCTTTCCCCTGGCCCAGGGCGCCGAGGCGATCCGCCGCCTGTCCGACCGCAAGGCCATGGGCAAGGTCGTGGTGATGGTCTGATGGCTTCCGCCCGCGTGGCCGGCGAGGCCGCGGCCCAGCCGCCGATGGCGCCCAATCTCCAGGGCGCCTTGTGGATGCTGGGCTCGGCGCTGACCTTCACGGCCATGACCACGCTCATCAAGTACCTGGGAGAGGACTATCCGGCGGCGCTGCAGACCTTCTACCGCCAGGCCGCGGGACTGGCGATCCTGGCGCCCGTGATCCTGAAACACCGCAGCGCGGCCTTCGCGACCTCGCGCCCGGGCATCCTGATTTTCCGCTCGGCGGCCGGCACGGTGGCGATGATTCTGTCGTTCTACGCCTTCGCCAAGATGCCGCTGGCCGACGCCAACGCGCTGTCGTTCACGCGCACGCTGTGGCTGGTGCCGCTGGCCGCGTTCACGCTGGGCGAGCGGGTGGGCCCGTTGCGGATCGGCGCGGCGGTGGTCGGGTTCGCGGGCGTTCTGATCATGATCAAGCCCGCCATGGGGCCGCATTTCGCCATCGGCCTGCCGGCGCTCGCCATGCTGGCCTCGGCCCTGCTGCTGGCCTTCACGGTCACCGGCATGAAGGTGCTCACCCGCGACCACGCCCCGATGGTGATCCTGGTCTGGTCGGCGGTGCTGGGCCTGGTGCTGGCGATCCCGGGCGCGCTCTTCGTATGGCGCTGGCCGAGCCCCTCGGACTTCGCCTTACTGTGTCTGATGGGCGTGATCGCGACCGCCAACCAGGCCTGCTACATCAAGGGGATGCAGGTGGGCGAGGCGGCCGCCATGGCGCCCATAGACTACACCCGCCTGGTATTCTCAGCCGCGGTGGGCTTGCTGCTGTTCCATGAGGTTCCTGGGCCCTGGACCGTCGCGGGGGCCGGTGTGGTGGTGGTCTCGACCCTGTTCATTACCGTTCGCGAACAGCAGCTCGCGCGATCGGCGAAGCTCAGCGCCGCGGCCGAGATTCCCTAGCTCAGGGGCTCCTGGCGCAGGTGGTCGATGGCGGCCTTGGCGGCCTGGCGGTGGCGGGGCTTCAGGTGGCGCCCGACGATCGAGAGCATGGCCACGAAAACCGCCGCGTCGTCGGTGTAGCCCAGGCCCGCGATGACGTCGGGCACCGCATCGAACGGCATCACGAAATAGGCCAGCGCCGCCAGCATCATCCCCTTGGCCGCCGCCGGCGTCTCCTCGTCGCGCGCGCAGTACCAGACCGCCAGCGCTTCCGAGGCGAAGGGCACGAGCGAGGCCACCTTGCGGATCTTCGGCCAGAAGCCCCGGGCCACCCGCCGCTCGTTGACACGGGACCAGCGCGCGCGCCGGATCCAGCGGCGCCTTGGGGTCGAAGGCGCCGTTGACGTCAGGTGATGCTTTTTCGCTGGCGCTCATCAGGCTAAAGCCTCGCACAACTTGAATGGCCATCTGATGGCGCCGGGAGCGAAACGTCCATGCAACTCAATTCATCCGTCGCCGCCGTGGTCACCGGCGGGGCGTCCGGCCTTGGCGAGGCGACCGTGCGGGCGCTGGCCCAGCAGGGCGTCAAGGTCGCAATCTTCGACATGAACGAAACCAAGGGGGAATCCGTCGCCAAGGACGTGGGCGGAATCTTCTGCAAGTGCAACGTCACCTCCGACGAAGAGGTGGACGCCGCTTTCGCCAAGGCCCGGGCGGCGCACGGCCAGGAGCGGATCCTGGTCAACTGCGCCGGCACCGGCAACGCGATCAAGACCGCCAGCCGCGACAAGCAGACCCGCGAGGCCAAGCACTTCCCGCTCGACGCCTTCAACATGGTCATCCAGATCAACTTGGTCGGCACCTTCCGCTGCATCGCCAAGTCGGCGAAGGGGATGCTGGACCTGGAGCCCATCGATGGCGAGCGGGGCGCTATCGTCAACACCGCCTCGGCGGCCGCCGAGGACGGCCAGATCGGCCAGGCCGCCTATTCGGCGTCCAAGGCCGGCGTCGTCGGCATGACCCTGCCCATCGCCCGCGACCTTTCCGGCGACGGCATCCGGGTGAACACCATCCTGCCGGGAATCTTTGAGACGCCGATGATGATGGGCGCCCCACAGGCGATGCGGGACGCCCTGGGCGCCTCCGTGCCCTTCCCCAAGCGCCTGGGCCAGGCGCCGGAATTCGCCCAGCTGGCGCTGACCATGATCACCAACGGCTACTTCAACGGCGAGGATGTCCGCCTGGACGGCGCGATCCGCATGGCGCCACGGTAGCTGGCTTCCCCCGTACCCGGGTAAGCCCTATCGGGCTGTCGTCACCGCCGCCGCGTCGGCCGGCTCGCCGCGACGAGTCCGCCCAGCACGCCCCGGATCAGCTCGCGGCCGACCTGGCTGCCCAGCGTCCGCAGCATCGACTTGGCGAAGGCCTCGCCCATGCCCTGACGGTTTGAGGGGCGCGGCGCGGGGGCCTGGGCTGGGGCGGGCGCTTCCTCTGACCGCGAGGCCGAGGCCGTGGGCGCGGCCTGCGGTGCCGCGCGCGCCTGCAGCTTCTCGTAGGCGGACTCGCGGTCCAGCGTCGTGTCGTAGAGGCCGCGCACCGGGCTTTGCCCCATCACCGCCGCGCGCTCGGCGGGAGTAACCGGCCCCATCCGCGAGGCCGGCGGGCGGATCATGGTCTTCTGCACCATGGTCGGCGCGCCCCGCTCGTCGAGCACCGAGACCAGGGCCTCGCCCACCCCCAGGCCCTGGATCGCCTCGGCGGTGTCAAAGGCCGGATTGGCCCGGAAGCTGTCGGCCGCCGCGCGCAGGCCGCGCTGCTCCACCGGCGTATAGGCCCGCAGCGCATGCTCGATGCGGTTGCCGAGCTGGCCCAGCACGGTCTCCGGGATGTCGGCCGGGTTCTGGGTGATGAAATAGACGCCGACGCCCTTGGAGCGGATCAGGCGCACCACTTGTTCGACCTTCTCCAGCAGGGGCTTGGGGGCGTCCCGGAACAGGAGGTGCGCCTCGTCGAAGAAGAACACGAGCCTGGGCTTCTCCGGATCGCCCAGCTCGGGCAGCTCCTCGAAGAGCTCGCTCATCAGCCACAGCAGGAAGGTCGCGTAGAGGCTGGGCGAGGTGATCAGCTTGTCGGCGGCCAGCAGGTTCACATAGCCGCGTCCGGCGCCGTCGGTGCGCATCAGGTCGGACAAGGCCAGCGCCGGCTCGCCGAAGATGTTGCCGCCGCCCTGGTCCTCCAGCACCAGCAGCTTGCGCTGGATGGTGGCGATGGTCGCGTCCGAGACGTTTCCGTACTTGGCGCCCAGCTCTGCGGCGTTCTCCGAGGCGTGGGTCAGGGCCGCGCGCAGGTCCTTCAGGTCCAGCAACTCCAGCTTCTCGTCGTCGCAGGCGCGGAAGACCACGCTCATGACGCCTTCCTGCACCTCGTTCAGGTCGAGCATCCGCGAGATCAGGAGCGGCCCCATCTCGCTGACCGTGGCCCGGATCGGATGGCCCTGGTCGCCGAACAGGTCCCAGAACACGACCGGGGCGGCGGCCGGCTGGATGGTCAGGTTCATGCCCTTCGCCCGAGCCAGCATCTTCTCGTTGGGCTGGCCGGCCGCGGCGATGCCGGACAGGTCGCCCTTCACGTCGGCGGCGAACACCGGGACGCCGGCGTCGGAGAACCCCTGGGCCAGGATCTGCAGGGTGACGGTCTTGCCCGTGCCCGTGGCGCCGGCCACGAGGCCATGTCGGTTGGCGCGGTCGAGGCGCAGGGATTCCGGATGATCTGAAAAGCCGATCAGCACGCCGTCGTCGCTCATGGAAACTCCTCGAAGGCCGATCCCGAAGGTTTACGCGCCGCCGGCTCGGCTGCAAAACGGTTCGTCGCCAAGGCCTCCCGGCCGAGGCAAATTCGCTCCCCATGCGTCCAGAACCCGGGTAGAGGTCGCCCGGATTGACGGCGGGCCGACCGCCCGGGATAGCCGCCATGCCTTCGCGAACGCCGCCCACGCCCATAGCCGCCGACCGGTCGTCCGTCATCACCCGCAACGCCACCGTCATCCTGGCGGTGATCGCCGGCGGGGCGGCGCTCTACTGGCTGGCCGGGATCCTCACGCCACTGGCCCTGGCCATCTTTCTGGCCGTGATGATCGACGGTTTCGCGCGCGTGCTGGATCACCGGCTGCCGATCCTGTCGAAGCGCGCCGCCGTGCCGTTGGCGGTGGCGCTGTCGATCGTGATCTTCGGCGGCAGCGCCTTCTTCATCGCCGAGAACGCGGCGTCCTTCGGCGCCCAACTGGTGGGCTATACGCCCAAGCTCAACGGCCTGATCGCGCGGATCGCGGGCCTCGTCGGCGTCGATGTGCCCCCGACGGTCGGACAGCTCTTCCACCAGCTCGACCCCAGCCGCTACCTGGGCCAGGTCGCGCGCTTCCTGCAGAGCTTCGCCTCCACCTCGGCCTTCGTGCTGTTCTACCTGGCCTTCATCATCGCCTCGCGGCGCGGGCTGGAGCGCAAGGCCGTCGGCCTGTTCCCGGTCCGCGAGGAGCGACAGGACGCCATGGCCGCCTTCCAGCGCATCCGCGACGGGGTCGAGAAATACCTCTGGGTGCAGACCGTCACCGGCCTGATGATCGCCGCCGCCTCGTGGGTCGCCATGATGGCCGTGGGCCTGAACGACGCGCTGTTCTGGGCTTTCCTGATCTTCATCGCCTCCTACATCCCGGTGATCGGCGGGGTCGTCGCCGTGGCCGCGCCCCCGGTGATGGCGCTCGTCCAGTTCGACAGCTACTGGCAGGCGATCGTGCTGTTCGGCGTGCTGCAGGCGATCGGCCTGGTGGTCGGCAACATCATCTACCCGCGCATGCAGGGCCGCAGCCTGAACATCGATCCGGTCATGGTCATGCTTGGGCTGACCTTCTGGAGCGCGATCTGGGGCCCGGCCGGAGCCTTCCTGTCGACGCCGCTCACCGTGGCGCTGATGGTGATCATGGCGCAATTCGACGGAACCCGTTGGATCGCGGTGATCTTATCTGCCGACGGCGATCCGCAGCAGCTGAAGAACCGCAAGCCCAACGAGCCGCCCGACGCAACTGTCGACAGACCGTCATCCAAGGCCGCTACGAGATCGTGATCCACGAGGGTCTTCCACTTGAGCTTCCGCTTCCTATCTAGGGTTGACCCGGGCCGTGAGCGGCTTGGGCGGGGCGCCCCGGTCCCCAACAGGGCGCCGCGAGTAGAGCGCGTTCCGTCGCCCCCCCACGGCGGGACCAAACGCCGCCGGACACTCTCCTCCGGCGGCGTCCTCGTGTCGGGAGCCCGCCGATGAGCCGCGCCGCCGCACGCCCGCTTGTAAAGAGTATCCTGGCCGACCTCGCCGACGGCGCCGCCAAGGGCGCGGCCCGCGCCTTCGCCGAACAGGCCGCCGCGGACGCGGTCGCCGACGAGCTTCCGGAACTCACAGCCGCCGACCTGGGCCAGAACCTGGCCGCCTTCTGGCGGTTCGGGGACCGGCGCCGGGGCGCGGCGCCGATCATCCGCGTCGCCCCTGTCATCGGGCCGTCGGCCGGGGGCCTCGACCGGCTTGAGATCGTGCAGGACGACGCTCCGTTCCTGGTGGACTCGATCATGGGCGAGATCGCCGACCAGGGCCTGTCGGTGCGCGCCCTCTTCCACCCCATCGTCGAGGTCCAGCGCGATCGCGCGGGCGTCCGGGCCGCCACCGGAACGACCCGGCGGGAATCGATGATCCAGGTGATCCTCGATCCCGTGGGCGCCGACCGCGAGGCGGCCCTGGTGAGTGGGGTCACCGAGACGCTGAAGGATGTCCGCGCCGCGGTCGACGACTTCCCGGAGATGCTCTCGCTGATGGGCCGCACCATCGCCGAGCTGCAGGCACATCCGAAGCGCGGGACCGAGGAGGAGGTCGCCTTCCTGGGCTGGCTGCAGGCCGAGCACTTCGTCTTCCTCGGTGCGCGGATCTACGAATATCCACGCCTGAAGAACGGCGAATATGCCCCCGAGGAGCCGCTCTACCAGGCTACGGGTGGGCTTGGCGTCCTGCGCGACCCGACCCGCACGGTCCTGCGCCGGACCAATGAGCCGGCCATCCTGCTGGGGAAGGTCAAGGATCGCCTGCTCACCGACCCGGCGGTGACGGTCGCCAAGTCCAACATACGCAGCCGGGTGCATCGGCGCGGCTACATGGATTACGTGGGGATCAAGCGCTACGACGCCGACGACCAGCCCCTGGGCGAGATCCGCTTCGTCGGCCTGTTCTCCGCGGAGGCCTACGACCAGCCGGCCGGGGCCGTGCCGCTGATCCGCGAGAAGGTCGCCCATGTCCTGGCGCGCGCCGCCATGGCGCCCGGCGGCCACAACGAAAAGCGCCTGAAGAACATCCTCGAGAACCACCCGCGCGACGAGCTCTTCCAGATGACGGAAGACGAGCTGCTCGATCAGGCGCTGGGCATACTGCATCTCTACGACCGCCCCCGCGTGCGGCTGTTCGAGCGCCGCGACCCCTTCGACCGCTTCGCCTCGGTGCTGCTGTTCCTGCCCCGCGACCACTATGATTCCGAGTTGGCCGCCAGGGCCGGGCGGATCCTGGCGGCGGCCTATGGCGGCCGTGTGTCTGCCTCGTACCCCAGCTTCTCCGACGCCCCGCTGGCCCGCGTCCACTACATCCTGGGCTTCACGCCCGGACAGCACGCCGACCCTGACCTGAAGGCCCTGGAGGTCGCCATCACCGAGGCGGCGCGCACCTGGGAAGATCGGTTCGAGGCTGCGGTGCGCGTCTCCGAGCGCACGCCCGAGGCGATCACCGAGACCCTCACCGATTATGGCGACGCCTTCCCGGCCGGATATCGCGACCGCTTCGCCCCCGCCGAGGCGCTGGCCGACATGGCGGTCATCGAGGCCCTGGGCGAGGCCCCGGTGGCGGTGAGGGCATACCGTGCGTCCACGGACAATCCCGTGCAGTTCCGCTTCAAGCTCTACAAGCCCGGCGTGCCTGCGCCGCTGGCCGACGTCCTGCCCATCCTCGACCAC
The DNA here is from genome assembly GCA_947478785.1 of Caulobacteraceae bacterium. Taxonomy (GTDB): domain Bacteria; phylum Pseudomonadota; class Alphaproteobacteria; order Caulobacterales; family Caulobacteraceae; genus Phenylobacterium. The sequence continues at coordinate 31,908 of CANJXI010000011.1, read as the reverse complement.
ATGGGCTTGAAGGCCATGGCCGAGGCCGGCTTCCCGGTCACCCGCCCTGGCCGGCCGCCGGTCTGGGTGCACGACTTCGAGATCGAGGATCCGCGCGGCGCGCACCTCGTGTTCGCCGAGCTGAAGCGGGCGTTCGAGGACGCCGTGGTCGCCGTCTGGACCGGCCGGACCGAGAACGACGGCTTCAATCGCCTAGTGCTGGAGCTGGCGATCCCCTGGCGCGACGCCGCGCTCGTCCGTGCGCTCGCCCGCTACCGCCAGCAGTCGGGGCTGGATCCCAGCCAGCGCGTGCAGGAGGAAGCGCTGGCCGCCCACCCCGGCGTCGCGCGGCTGATCCTCGACCTCTTCCGGACCCGCTTCGATCCCGCGATCGTCGCGGCGCGGGATGAGCGCAAGGTCCAGGGCGAGGCCGTGATGGCCAACATCGTCGAGGCGCTGCAGGCCGTCGACAGCCTGGACGACGACCGCGTGCTGCGCCGGCTCGCCCTGCTCGTGGCGGCGATCCAGCGGACCAATTTCTACCAGCCCGCCGACGACGGACAGCCCAAGCCCTACATCTCGTTCAAGGTGGCCAGTGGCGAGTTGGCCGACCTGCCCGCGCCCAAGCCGTTCCGCGAGATCTACGTCTGGAGCGTCGGCGTGGAGGGCGTCCACCTGCGCTTCGGGCCGGTGGCGCGCGGGGGCTTGCGCTGGAGCGATCGCCGCGACGACTTCCGCACCGAGGTGCTGGGGCTGGCCAAGGCCCAGCAGGTGAAGAACGCGGTGATCGTGCCGGTGGGCTCCAAGGGCGGCTTCTATCCCAAGCTGCTGCCCAAGGGCGGCGCGCCCGACGCGATCCGCGCCGAGGGCGTCCGAGCCTACCAGACCTTCCTCTGTGGCCTGCTGGACATCACCGACAACCTGTCGCCGACCGGGAAGGTCATCCCGCCCGCCAGCGTCGTCGTCCACGATGGCGACGATCCCTATCTGGTGGTCGCCGCCGACAAGGGCACGGCCAGCTTCTCCGACATCGCCAACCAGGTGGCCGAAGACTACGGCTTCTGGCTGGGCGACGCCTTCGCATCGGGCGGCTCGGCCGGTTACGACCACAAGGCCATGGGCATCACCGCCCGCGGCGCGTGGGAGGCTGTGAAGCGCCACTTCCGCGAGCTCGGTAAGGACATTCAGACCGAGCCGTTCACCGTGGTGGGCGTGGGCGACATGTCCGGAGACGTGTTCGGCAACGGCGTCCTGCTCTCGACCCAGATCCGGCTGCAGGCGGCCTTCGACCACCGCCACGTCTTCCTCGACCCCGACCCCGACCCGGCCAGGTCCTTCAAGGAGCGCCAGCGGCTCTTCGCCCTGCCACGATCCTCCTGGGACGACTACGGCCGCAAGGCGATCTCGGCGGGCGGCGGGGTCTACGCGCGGACGCTGAAGTCCGTTCCGCTGACCGCCCAGGTGCGCGCCGTACTGGGCGTCGAGGCCGAGGAGATGACCCCGGCCGACCTGATCAACGCCATCCTCAAGGCGCCCGCCGAGCTGCTCTACCTGGGCGGCATCGGCACCTATGTGAAGGCCCGGCACGAGGCCAACGCCGATGTCGGCGACAAGGCCAACGACGCGGTGCGGATCAACGGCGAGGACCTGCGGGTCAAGGTGGTCGGCGAAGGGGCCAACCTGGGCTTCACCCAGGCCGGTCGGATCGAGTTCGCGCTGCGGGGCGGCAAGATCGACACCGACGCTATCGACAATTCGGCGGGTGTCGACACCTCCGACCACGAGGTCAACATCAAGATCCTCACGGGCATGCTGGAGCGCACCGGCGAGCTGACCCGCAAGCGCCGCGACGCCTTGCTGAAGGGCATGACCGGCGATATCGCCGCCCACGTCTTGGCCCACAACTACGACCAGACCCTGGCGCTTTCGCTGCTGGAGATGGATTCACCCGGCGAGCTGGAGCCGCACGCCCGGTTCATGGCCGAGCTGGAGCGCCAGGGCCGGCTGGACCGCGCGGTCGAGGGCCTGCCCGACGCGGCCGAGATCACCGCGCGGCAGGTGGCCGGACAGGGGCTGACGCGGCCGGAGCTGGCGGTGCTGCTGGCCTATGGCAAGCTGGAACTGAAGCGCGACATGGCCGCCGGCCCCGCCGCCGACGATCCGGCCTTCGAGGCGCTGCTGGAAGGCTATTTCCCGAAGGGCCTGCGCCGCTGGAAAGAATCCATGCGCCGCCACCGCCTGCGGCGCGACATCATCGCCACCGTGGTCGCCAACGACGCCATCGACCGCCTGGGCCCAAGCTTCCCCTCGCGGCTCATGGCCGGGGCTGGCTGCGACGCCACGGCCTTCACCGCCGGCTACGAGGCCGCCAAGGCGGTGCTCGACCTGGCACCCTGCTGGGCCGCGGTAGCGGCGCTGGACGGCAAGGCGCCGGCCACGGGCCAGATGGCGCTCTTCCGCCAGCTGGCCCAGGCGCTGCGCGGCGCCACCTACTGGCTGGCCCGGCGCGCGGCCCGCGAACGGCTCGACACCCAGGCGCTCGTCAAGCAGTACGCGCCCGGCTTCAAGGCGCTGCGCGGCCTGATGCCCGGAATCCTTTCGCCGCTGGAACAAGCCACGGTCGAGGCGCGCGCCGCCGATCTCGTCGCCGCCGGCGCCCCGGCCAACCAGGCCGGCGCGGTGGCCGCCCTGCAGTCGCTGACTACGGCGGCCGATCTGGTGGACATTGCCGAGGCCTCAAGCTGGCCGCTCCCCGACGTCGCGCGGCTCTACCACGCCACGGGCCAGGCCTTCGGGTTCGACCGGGTGCGAGCGGCGGCCGGCGCCTACGCCGTGGGCGACGCCTTCGAGCGAATGGCTCTGCGCAGGCTGATCGGCGAGCTCCTGGCGCAGCAGGCCCGCCTGACCCAGGCGATCATGACCTTCACCGGCGGTCCCCAGGCCGGCCAGGACGCGGAGTCGGCGCTCGCGGCAACCGAAGCCTGGACCGCGCTGCGCCGCGAGAAGGTCGCCACCGCGCGGGCCGCGATCGACGAGATCGAGGGCTCCAGCGCCGCCTGGACCTTCGCCAAACTCACCATCGCCAACGCGGCGCTGCGCGAGTTGGCGGAGGCGGCGGGGCGGAAGCGGTGACTCCCACGCCGGGTCCGTCGCGCAGGGCTGTCGTCCAGGATAGGATTCGGTTGGCCGGCGGTCAGTGGGGGGGCTTGGCGTGGATCTGCGATCGGAAGGCTTGGCCGGCCACCCCAGCGGCATGCTCTGGGCGCTTCGCTTCGCCGGGGGCGCCGCCGAAGCGCTCACTGATCCGGCTGGCGACGACTGCCATGAGGATGGCGGTTGGACCTGGACACATTTTCCGCTGGGCGACGTCCGCGCGCAGCGGTTCCTGGCTGGGCTGAACATCCCGGCGCCGGCCCGCGCTCTGATCGCGACCGACGAGGACAAGGTGCAGATCCACGCGGAGGGGCCGTGGCTCTACGGCGTCCTACCGGACTTCGAGCGCGACCTGGGCGGCAAGGCGCTTGAGCCTGCGCGCCTGTTCTTCGCCTGCGACGGTACGCGGCTGATCACCGCGCGCTGGCGGGCGATCTGCGCGATCGATGTCGTGCGCCACGAAGCCGAGCGTAGCGGATTGGTCCTGGCCCCGGTCGCCGCCGTCACCGGTCAGGTGCTGCATTACCTGGACCTGATGGAGGACAAGATCGAAGACCTGGCCGAAACGCTCGACCGCATAGAGGACTCCGTCCTGGGCGAGCGGGCGGAGTTGGACGGGCGCGCCCTGGGGCCGCTGAGGCGCCAACTGGCCACGTATCGCCGCGAATTGGCGGGCCTGCGCGGCGCGCTGCATCGGACGCTGTCGCCCCGCGCCGGACGGCGCGGCGAACTCTCCGTCGAGCTCGCCGATCTTCCGGCCCCGATCGACGATGTCGACCGCGAAGCCGCCAGCGTCCAGGATCGCGCGCGCCTGCTGCACGAGGAGATCGACACCCTGATCAACAGCGCCACCAACCGCAGCATGCGTGCGCTGACGATCCTGTCGACCCTGCTGATACCGCCGACGCTGATCGTCGGCGCCTTCGGGATGAATGTCGGCGGCATTCCCTGGGCCTCGGAGAAGGGCGGCTTCATCGAGGCGGGCTTGCTCTGCCTGGCGGTGGTTGTGCTCGCCTACTGGCTGCTGCGCAGGATGCGGCTGCTGTAGGTTCTCAGTGCCGGAAGACCCGCACCCCGGTGAAAGCCATCGCGAGGCCGCGCTCGTCGGCCGCGTCGATCACAGCCTGGTCGCCGATCGAGCCGCCGGGCTGGATGACCGCCGTGCAGCCGGCGTCGGCGGCCTGGATCAGGCCGTCGGGGAAGGGGAAGAAGGCTTCCGACGCGCAGGCCGAGCCCTTCAGGTCCAGGCCGAAGTCCGCGGCGCGCAACGCGGCGATGCGGGCCGAGTCCTTGCGGTTCATCTGGCCCGCGCCCACGCCCAGGGTCTGGCCGGCCCTGGCGTAGACGATGGCGTTGGACTTCACGTGCTTGGCGACGGTGAAGGCGAACAGCATGTCGCGCACCTCCGTCTCGGTGGGCGCGCGCTTCGTCACCACGGTCAGGTCGGCGGCCGTCAGCCGAGCGTCGTCGCGGCTCTGCACCAGGAAGCCGCCCGCCACCGACTTGAAGGTCAGTCCCGGGGACAGAGGGTCGGGTAGGCCCGAGGTCGTCAGGAGACGGACGTTCTTCTTCTTGCGGAACAGGGCGATGGCGTCCTCGTCGGCCTCAGGCGCGATGACCACTTCGGTCAGCAGCTTCAGGACCTCTGTGGCCGTCGCCGCGTCCAGCCGGCCGTTCAGCGCGATGATGCCCCCGAACGCGCTCACTGGATCGCAGGCCAGCGCCCGCAGATAGGCCTCGACCATGGTCGCGCCGGTGGCCAGGCCGCAGGGGTTGGCGTGCTTGATGATCGCACAGGCGGGACCTTGGGCCGGATCGAACTCGGCGATCAGTTCGAAGGCCGCGTCGGTATCGTTGATGTTGTTGTAGCTGAGTTCCTTGCCCTGGTGCTGGCGGGCGGTGGCGACGCCGGTGCGCGGGTTGGCGAAGCGGTAGAAGGCCGCGGACTGGTGAGGGTTTTCGCCGTAGCGCATGGTCTGGACGAGTTCGCCCGCGAAGGCCCGGCGCCTGGGGGCCGTATCGCCCAGGGCCTGCGCGAACCAGCCGGAGATCGCGGCGTCGTATGACGCCGTGCGGGCGTAGGCGCGCGCGGCCAGGGTCTTGCGAAGGGCCAGCCCGGTGGTCCCGTCGGCTTCGAGTTCGGCCAGAACTTCTTCCAGATCGGCGATCTCGGTGCAGACGGCGACATAGCCGTGGTTCTTCGCCGCCGAGCGGATCATCGCCGGCCCGCCAATGTCGATGTTCTCCACCGCCGTGGCATAGTCGGCGCCCGAGGCGACCGTCGTCTCGAAGGGATAGAGGTTCACGTAGACGAGATCGATCGGCGAAATGCCGTGATCCGTCATCGCTTTGCTATGGTCGGGCGCGTCGCGCACCCCCAGCAGGCCGCCGTGCACCATCGGGTGCAGGGTCTTAACACGCCCGTCCATCATCTCGGGAAAGCCCGTGAGGTCGGCGATGTCCTTCACCGGCAGGCCGGCGTCGGCGATGGCCTTGCGCGTGCCGCCGGTGGAGACCAGCTCGACGCCCATCGCCGATAGCGCGCGGGCCGCCTCGATCAGGCCGGTCTTGTCGGAAACCGAGATCAGGGCGCGACGGACGGGCGCGCGGTCGGGAGCGGGCGGAAAATCGGGCGCGGCGGGCATGGCGGTCTCCTGGCTTTAAGAGGATCTTGCCCAGGCGAGCGGCGCATATGGTCCTTCGCGCTCCCCGGTGGTCGCCCACCTCGTTCGCCAGTCACGCAAGGATGCGCCCGATTAGGCTTCGGCCCCATCGGCGTCAACGCGGCTTTGAGCCGCTGACAGTTTCCAACGCAGGCGGGCGCCCGCGTCGAGCCGGGCCTGGACACGGAGCACGATCTGCTGGGTCCGGCGGGGCTGTCCCGACTGGTAGTGAGTGGAGGCTTCCAGGGTGACGTCGGGAGCGTCGCTGCGCAGCCACCAGGCGGTCTCCTCCCCCTCGGCCTTGAGCAGCACGCTGGTCTTATCCTGGGCGATCAGGGCGCTGACCTCCGGGTGCAGGTGGAAGCGCACCGTGAAGGGCACGAACCGGCGCCCTTCGTTGCGTGAGGGCGTGTTCATCGGCGTCAGCCGGTCTTCGCCACGCAGTTCGTCAGCCTCGCTGTCAATGAACAGCCGCCGGTCGTGGCGCAGGCCGAATTTCCCGCCCCAGCCCTCATGGCCCAGTTCCAGCCAGAGCGCGCCAGGGGCCTCGTGGCGAGTAACCTCGACCTCGCCGCCGGCGTCGCGCAACCGGGGGCCCAGCACGCGGGCCGGGAAGCCGCGGATCGGCTGACCGCAGGGCGCGTCGCCTACCGACGCCGCCGACGCCGCATCCACCAGCCGCAGCGCGGCGGCCCCATGGCCTTCCGGCGACCACCCAGCCCCGACGATCAGCCGGCGCGAGGCCGCCAGCACCTCGATGGCCAGCGGCTGGGCGCAGGCCGTGACGCTCCAGGGCCCCTCGGCCGGCGATCCCGCATCGACCAGCACCTGCAGGGAACCCGCTTCCAGGCGCTGATAGCCGTTGCGTTTAACCGGCGTGGCGCGATCGCCGAACTCGTCCTGGGCCCTGGCCGCGGCCACATAGGCGGCGGTCAGCTCCTCGCCGCCCTGGAACGCCGCCAGCCGTCCGTCCGCAAGGGTGAAGAAGCGCACTGCGGCGGCCAGCCGGTCGATCGCCCGCATGACCTCGTCTGGCGCGGGCAGGCCCAGTTGAACCAGGGCGTCGTCCAGGGTGGCGAGATCGAAGAACAGCTCCAGCGCCGACTGCGGGCTGCGCGACTCGTGGCCGCCGTCGGGCTGGACGGTGGCCGGCAGGGTGCGCTGCAGGCGCCTAAGCGCCCGACGAAGCAGCCCCTCGCCCGCCTGGCCGCCCAGCGCCGAGGCGGCGACCGCGGCGGCCACCGCCCGCTCGGACGCCCGCACGGGTCCCTCGTCGATGCTCAGCAGGTAGCGGGCCTGACGGGCGAGGTCGCAGGCGATCTGGTCGGTCTCGGCCTCGGACGCCCTGAGCGTGATGGCCCGCGCCGCGCAGGCCAGGTTGAACACCCGGTGCTCCAGCACCTCGGGGCTCCAGGAGAACGCATTCCACCGTCCGAACTGCCGGCGCCAGTCCAGCACCAGGCGCAGGCCCTCCGCGCAGCCCGCGTCGCCCAGCGCCGTCAGGTCGCGCAGCCAGCCCATGCGGTGCAGCGCCATGGCGAACCGCCGGCTGGGGCTCGCCCGGTCCCAGGGATCGCCCCTGGGCCCCGGCGCCAGGGTTTCGCCGGCGAACACCAGGGCGCCCGCGATGATCCGGCGACCGTTCTCCGGATCGGCGGGGCGCAGGTCGCGGGGCGCCGCCCCTAGGCCGTCGGGCCGGGGCCAGTTCAGCAGCGCGCGATGGGTCCAGGAATGGCGCCACTCCGCGCCGACTTGCCGGCCGGCGGCGACACCCAGGGCCAGGAGGTGATAGCCAGCGGGAAGCCTGTCGATCAGCGACGCCAAGGCGGCGCCCTCACTCAGGCCCCGCGCAGGGCGCGGATATTGCCGGCGTAGGCGTCCGGCCCGCCGCGGAAGACCGCGGTCCCGGCCACCAGCGCCGTGGCGCCGGCCGCCACACATTGCCGGGCGGTCTCCGGCGTCACGCCGCCGTCCACCTCGAGGTGGATCTCCCGGCCGGTGGCGTCGATCATCCCCCTGAGCGTCTCGATCTTGCGCAGTTGCGAAGCCATGAAGCTCTGGCCGCCGAACCCGGGGTTGATCGACATCACCAGGATCAGGTCCACCTCGTCCATCATCCACTGGATGACCGACGGATCGGTCGACGGGTTGAACACCACACCCGCCTTGGCGCCCAGCTTGCGGATCTGTTTCAGCGTGCGGTTGAGGTGCGGGCCGGCCTCGGGGTGGACGCTGATCAGGTCGGCGCCCGCCTCGCGGAACGCCTCCAGGAAGGAATCCACAGGGCTGATCATCAGGTGCACGTCCATCGGGATGGTGACGTGCGGCTTGAGAGCCTTCACGACATCCGGGCCGATGGTGATGTTGGGGACGAAGTGGCCGTCCATGACGTCGATGTGCAGCCAGTCGGCGCCGGCCGCCTGCACCGCGCGCGCCTCCTCGCCCAGCCGCGCGAAGTCCGCCGCCAGGATGGAGGGCGCGATGAGGGGAAGCGTCGGCATGGATCGGACTTACCCTGAATCGCTAGGCGCGGTGAAGGTGGCTCAGGCGGGGCTTTTGAACCGGGCGATGTAGAAGCCGTCGGTCCCGCCCGGCAGGTGATGGGGCAGGATGCGGAGCGTCCCGTCGGGGTTGCGGCTGGGGGGCGGCGAGCCGCCTTCCCCCGCGTCGATCGGGTCGATGACTACTCCGGGGGTGCGCGACAGGAAGGCCGCGACCTGGCCCTCGCCCTCCTCCGGCTCCAGGGAACAGACGCAATAGACCAGCCGTCCGCCCGGCTTCAGCCGGCGCGCCGCGGCGTCCAGCAGTTTGGACTGCACGGCGGCCAGCCCCGCCACGTCACTGGGCTTGGCCGCCCACAGCACATCCGGATGGCGGCGGAAGGTCCCCGTCGACGAACAGGGCGCATCCAGGAGGATCGCGTCGAACCGGCGCTTGTCGGGCCAGGTCGCCGCGTCGGCGGCCACCACCTCTGCGGTAAGTCCCGTGCGGGCGAGATTCTCGGTGACCCGCCGCAGACGGGGGGCGGAGCGGTCCAGGGCCACGACCTGGGCCCCGGCGGCGGCGAGTTGCAGGGTCTTGCCGCCGGGCGCCGCGCAGAGGTCCAGTGCGGTCTCACCGTGCGTCACGGCCAGCAGGCGCGCCGGCACGGCGGCGGAGGCGTCCTGCACCCACCAGCCGCCCTCGGCGAAGCCTGGCCACGTCGCCAAGTCGCCGCGCCTTGCGGTGCGGAGCGAGCCGCCGGCCAGGATCTCGGCCTCCAGCTCGGAAGCCAGGGTCTCGGCCAGCAGGTCGTCGCGCAGCGACAGGTCGGTCATCGGCTCGGCGGCGATGACGGCGGCGATCGCGTGGGCGGCCTCCGGCCCGAAGGCCGCGCGCCAGCGGGCATACAGCCAGCTCGGCGCCAGCAGGTCCGGATCGGCCAGGTCCGGCGGCTCCCGGACGAGACCACGCAGCACGGCGTTCACCAAGCCCTTCAGCGGCGCGGTGGAGCCCTGGGCGGTGAGGTCCACCGAGGTCGCGACCGCGGCGTGCGGCGGGGTCTTCAGCACGAAGATCTGGGCGACCCCCAACCGCAGAATCTGCACCACCCGGTCGGGCGGCGCCTTCTTCACGCGGGCCTGCAGGGCCGAGTCGATGGCCCCCAGGTGGCGCAGTGTGGCCATCACCAGGGCGCGGGCGAAGGCGCGGTCGCGGACGTCCAGCGCCGCCAGCGCCGGATGCGACAGGCCCTCGTCCAGCCCCGTGCGGCCCGAGAGCGCGGCGGTTAGCAGGTCGAGGGCGGCGGCGCGGGCGGGCAGGCCGCCTGCGCCGGAAGCGGCGGTGTCGTTGGGAACAATGTCGGTCACCGGCGCGGCGTGCCCCTTTGGCGCGTCCGGCGCAAGGCCCGGCTTGGCAATTGCCGGCGCCAAGCCTAGCTAGGCGGCATGGACGACACACTGCCCAACGCCGCACCGGGCAAGCCGCTCTCGCCCGAAGCGCGCCGTGCGCTGGAGGAGGCCGAGGCCCGCCGCCTGGCCGCCGCACCGGCCGAAGCGCCACCCGAACAGGGCGGCCCGAAAGGCCCCGAGCCGACCCGCTACGGCGACTGGGAACGCAAGGGCATCGTCAGCGATTTCTGATCATCCCACCTGGGCCATCTCGGCGACGACGCGGGCGGCGGCGGCCTGCGGGTCGATGTCCGCGGTGATCGGGCGGCCGCAGACGATGTGGGAGGCTCCGGCCCGCAGCGCCTCCAGCGGGGTCGCGGCGCGGGCCTGGTCGTTCTTCTCCGACCAGTCGGGCCGCACGCCCGGACAGACCACGAGGAAGTCCCGGCCGCCCAGGGCGCGGGCCAGCGCCGCCTCGTGCGGGCTGGCGATCACCCCGTCGCAGCCGGCGGCGATGGCCTGGTGGATGCGCCGCTCGACCAGGGCGCGGGCGCCCTCCTTGTAGCCGGCCTCCTTGAGGTCGGCGTCGCTGAGGCTGGTCAGCACGGTGACGGCCAGGATCTTCAGGTTCGACGGCCCGCGCCCCCGGACGGCGGCGGCCATCACCTGCGGCTCCCCATGGACGGTCAGGAAATCGCAGTCCGACTGGCTGAGCGCGGCTGCGGCCCGCTGCACGGTGGTGCCGATGTCGTGCAGCTTCCAGTCGATGAACACCTGCTTGCCCTGGGCCTTCAGTTCGCGGGCCAGGTTCATGCCGTCCGAGGCGAAGAGTTCCAGCCCCACCTTGTAGAAGCTGACCGCCTCGCCCAGCCCCGCCACCATGGCGCGGGCCTCGTCGGCGGTGGGCACGTCCAGCGGCACGATGAGGCGGGGATCTGCGGCGACGGCGGGGTGTGCGAGCGCGGCGGCGGCCATGGCGAAGGCTCCGGACAGGAGGGCGCGAGCCTAGGGTTCGGCTGGCGCGGCGATTTGGGCTAAGACCGTGAGATGATCCATTGGGACTTCGCGGTCAACTTCTTCGTCGCGCTCTTCGCCCTGCTCGACCCGATCGGGAACGTGCCGCTGTTCGCCGCCTCCACGCCGGGCGCCTCCAGCCGCGAGCGCGCCCAGATCGCGGTGGTGATCTCGCTGTTCGCGGCGGGGTTCCTGATCTTCTTCTATTTCTCGGGCCTGGGCCTCTTGGCCTTTTTCGGCATCTCCATGCCGGCCTTCCGGATCGCCGGCGGGATCATCCTGTTCATCCTCGGCCTGAAGATGGTCAGCGACGACTTCACCGCGGGCTTCGCCGACGCCGCCGACGAGCCGCACGAGGCCGGGACCTATGTGCGCCGCCGCGTCGAGCAGATGATCGTGCCGTTCGCCATGCCGCTGCTGATCGGGCCCGGCGCCATCTCCACCGTGATCATCTACGCCAGCCAGGCCAAAGAGTTCGGCCTGGAAGGCGCGGCGCTGGGCGTGGGCGTGATCGCCGCGGTGGCCCTGGCGACGGCCGTCTCGTTCCTCGCCACGCCGGTCATCAGCCGCCTCTTCGGAAAGATCGGGCTGTCGGTGATCGTCCGCGTGCTGGGACTGATTCTCTGCGCCATGGCCGTGCAGTTCGTCCTGGCCGGCATGGCCGACGCCACTCACGGCCTGATCCTGAAATCCGCCGCCGCCCCCTACGCGCACTAGGCTGCTGGTCCTCCCCCAGGCCGAAGGCCAACGGGGGGAGCAAAATTCAGAGCTTGCGGAACCGGGGCCCCTGGCTGGCCATCACGGCCAGGGCCAAGTCGTCGGGGACCAGCTTGGCCAGCGCGGCGATCACCTTGTTGGCGGCGCCCGGAACCGAGATCGCCTTGTTCGCCTCCACCGCCGCGTAGCCCGCCTTGGCGACCTCGTCAGCATCCATCCAGATCCAGCGCGGCGTGGCGGCGCTGATCTGGGCGCGCATGCCGTTGACGTCGTGGAACTCGGAGTAGGTGAAGCCCGGGCAGAGCGCGGTCACATGCACGCCCTGGCCGGCGGCCTCCAGGTGCAGGCTCTGGGAGAACTTGATCAGGAAGCTCTTCACCGCCCCATAAAGCGTCTGGCCGCCGGAGCCGGGCAGGAGGCCCGCCAGCGAGGCCACGTTGACGATGCGCCCGAAGCGGCGGTCGATCATCCCGGGCAGCACGCGGTGCGCCAGTTCGGCGGGGGCGGTCATCATCACCTGGATCATGGCGCCCTGGTCCTCCCAGCGGGTGGCGGCGTAAGACCCGGGCAGGCCGTAGCCGGCATTGTTGACCAGGAAGTCGACCGTCCGGCCATGGGCGGCCAGGTGGTCGAGGATTCGACCCGGCGCCGCCGGCTCGGCCAGGTCGGCGGCGATCGTCAGCGCCTCGACGCCGTCGCGCAGCGAAATCTCGCCGGCCAGCGCCTGCAGCCGCTCGGCCCGGCGGGCGGTCAGCGCCACGTCGTAGCCGTGACGGGCCAGCACCCGGGCGAAGGCCGCGCCGATCCCGGCCGAGGCTCCGGTCACCAGCGCCAGTCTGCGATCCATGTCCCGCCTCCACATCCACGCCCAGGAAACTAGAGCGCGGCGGCCACAGGCCGTTATCGGTTTTGGCGCCCGCGAGGCGGCATTCCGGCAAAAGCGTGACCAAGTCGCTCGCCCCACAGGGGGCACGGCATTGAACGGGGTCTGGAATGGGTGTATCGCGCCCGCCGCGAGACGGCATCGGGCCGCCATAGGGAACACCGTTGCCGTTCCCGGAGATATTGGATGGCTGATCCGGCCAGCGGCGCCGCCATGGCGCCGGAGGACGCGCCCCACGCCCCGCATTCCGAGAGCTTCTGGGCCCTGGCTCTGGGCTCCATCGGGGTGGTGTTCGGCGACATCGGGACGAGTCCGCTCTACGCCATGCGCGAGGCCCTGCACCATACCCGGGCGACGGTCTCGCCGGAGCATGCGGTGCTGGGCGTCGTCTCCCTGGTCACCTGGGCGCTGCTGCTGATCGTCACGGTCAAGTACGTCGTCTTCCTGATGCGCGCCGACAACAAGGGCGAGGGCGGCACGCTGGCGCTGATGGCGCTGGCCCAGCGGTTCGTGCCCCGGCGCTCGGGCTGGGTGCTGGCGCTGGGGATGGTCGGCGCCGCGCTGTTCTATGGCGACGGCATCATCACGCCGGCGGTGTCGGTGCTCTCGGCGGTCGAGGGCGTGCGCGACGCGCCGGGCGCGCCGGCCCGGGTCGCCGAGATGGTGCTGCCGATCTCGGCCGGCATCCTGATCGCGCTGTTCATGGTCCAGGCCAAGGGGACCGCCAGCGTCGCCCGCTATTTCGGCCCGATCACCGCCGTCTGGTTCCTGGTCCTGGCCGGCCTCGGCCTGATCCACATCGTCGACGACCCGTCGATCTTCCGGGCGCTGTCGCCGCACTACGGCGTGGTCTTCCTGCTGGAGAACGGCTTCCTGGGGTTCGTCATCCTGGGCAGCGTCTTCCTGGCGGTGACCGGGGCCGAGGCGCTCTATGCCGACATGGGCCACTTCGGGAAGAAACCGATCCAGGTCGCCTGGGCGGGCCTGGTGCTGCCGTCCCTTTTGCTCAACTACCTGGGCCAGGGGGCGCTGGTCCTGCACCATCCCGCCGCGCGGCATAATCCGTTCTTCGAGATGATCCCCGAGATCGCCTACTGGCCGATCCTGCTGCTCGCCACCGTGGCCACGGTCATCGCCAGCCAGGCCGTGATCACCGGCGCCTTCTCCATGACCCAGCAGGCGGTGCAGCTGGGCCTCTTCCCGCGCATCGACATCCGCCGGACCTCGGAGACCCAGGCCGGCCAGATCTTCGTACCCCAGGTGAACACCTTCCTGCTGATCGGGGTGCTGGTACTGCTGTTCACCTTCCGCACCTCGTCGAACCTGGCGGCGGCCTACGGCATCGCCGTTACTGGCGCGATGTTCGTCGACACCATGCTGTTCTTCGTGATCGTCCGCTACATGTGGAAGCGGCCCTTCTGGGTGGCGCTGCTGGCCGCCAGCGGCTTCGGCCTGCTCGACATCGTCTTCATCTCCTCGAACCTGCTGAAGATCCCGCAGGGCGCCTGGCTGCCGCTGGTTCTCGGCGCGGCGCTGGTGGTGATCATGTGGACCTGGACGCGCGGGGCGCAGATCCTGGCCGAGAAGACCCGCCGCGACAGCGTGCCCCTGCTGGACCTCTCGGACATCCTGCGCGCGCGCCCCCCGCACCGGGCGCCAGGCACAGCCATCTTCCTGACGTCGGACCCGACGATGGCTCCCGTCGCCCTGATGCACAACATCAAGCACAACAAGGTGCTGCACCAGAAGAACATCATCCTGACCATCGAGGTCGCCGAGACACCCCGGGTGGCCGAGGCCGACCGCATCGAGATCGAGCCGGTCAACGACGACTTCAAGAAGCTGACCATCCACTACGGCTTCATGGAGAGCCCGAACCTGCCCAAGGCGCTCGGCCTGTGCCGCAAACAGGGGCTGAAGTTCGACATCATGGCGACCAGCTTCTTCCTGGGGCGCCGCTCGGTGGTGCCCTCGGCCCAGTCGGGGATGCCCCTTTGGCAAGATAAGTTGTTCATTTTCCTGATGAAGAACGCCGCCAACCCCACCGATTTCTACAAGATCCCCCCGGGCCGAGTGGTGGAGCTCGGGACGCAGGTCACCGTCTAGATGGTGTGGACTTACGCCGGCGACGCGCTGTGGGTCGTAGCGCTCAGCATAATGTTCTCGGCATCGACGAAGGCCTCCAGCCGCACGGCCGGCGAGGCGAAGGTGCCGATGCTGGGGACGCCCATGCCCCGCACCCTGGCCCTCTGGTCGCTACCCGGCGGGGCGTTCGCCATCAGCCTGTGGATGGCCTTCCACGCCCGCACGGCGGACCTGGACGGCGACGCCGCCTTCATCCTCTTCGGACTGCGCGCGACGCTGGCGTCGGTGCTGGCTCTCATCCATCTGCGGCTCCTCGAGGGCCTGGTGAAGCCGCCCGGCCGGAAATAGCCTTGAACCTTCGCGCCCATGGCCTTTAAAGGCGCGACCGTCACCTCCCCTCTTCCCAGGACGCCGCCAGCATGGCCGACAAATCCATCAAGAAGGTCGTGCTCGCCTATTCCGGCGGGCTGGACTCCTCGACCATCGTCAAGTGGCTGCAGACCGAGCTCGGCGCCGAGGTCGCCACCTTCACCGCCGACCTGGGCCAGGGCGAGGAGGTTGAGCCGGCCCGCGCCAAGGCCATCACCCTGGGCGTCAAGCCGGAGAACGCCTTCGTCGAGGACGTGCGGGAGGAGTTCGTCCGCGACTACGTCTTCCCGATGTTCCGCGCCAACACGGTCTATGAGGGCCAGTACCTGCTCGGCACCTCGATCGCGCGGCCGCTGATCGCCAAGAAGCAGATTGAAATCGCCCGCAAGATCGGCGCCGACGCCGTCGCCCACGGCGCCACCGGCAAGGGCAACGACCAGGTCCGCTTCGAGATCGCCTACTATGCGCTGGAGCCCGATATTGAGGTCGTGGCGCCCTGGCGAGAATGGGGCTTCAAGAGCCGCGAGGCCCTGCTGGACTTCGCCGAGAAGCATCAGATCCCGATCACCAAGGACAAGCGCGGCGAAGCCCCCTTCAGCGTCGACGCCAACCTGCTGCACTCTTCCTCTGAAGGTAAGGTTCTGGAAGACCCCGCCGTGGAAGCGCCCGAGTTCGTGCACATGCGCACGCTCTCGCCCGAGGCCGCGCCCGACAAGCCCACCGTCTTCACCATGGACTTCGAACGTGGCGACCCGGTCGCCATCGACGGCGTGGCCATGTCTCCCGCCACCCTGCTAACCAAGCTGAACCAGCTCGGCCACGACAATGGCATCGGCCGCCTGGACCTCGTCGAGAACCGCTACGTCGGCATGAAGTCGCGCGGCGTCTACGAGACCCCCGGCGGCACGATCCTGCTTCACGCCCACCGCGGCATCGAGAGCATCACGCTGGACCGCGGCGCCATGCACCTGAAGGACGAGCTGATGCCGAAGTATGCATCGCTCATCTACAACGGCTTCTGGTTCGCGCCCGAGCGCGAGATGCTGCAGGCCGCCATCGACTATTCCCAGGCGATGGTCACCGGCCAGGTGCGAGTGAAGCTCTACAAGGGCGGGGTCACCATCATCGGCCGCACCAGCCCCTACTCGCTCTACGACCAGGAGCTGGTCACCTTCGAGGAGGGCAAGGTCGCCTACGACCACCGCGACGCGGCGGGCTTCATCAAGCTCAACGCGCTGCGCCTGCGGGTGGCGGCCAAGCGGGACAAGCGGCTGAAGGGCTAGGGTAGCCGTCCAGCTTGT
The DNA here is from genome assembly GCA_947478785.1 of Caulobacteraceae bacterium. Lineage (GTDB taxonomy): Bacteria > Pseudomonadota > Alphaproteobacteria > Caulobacterales > Caulobacteraceae > Phenylobacterium. The sequence continues at coordinate 15,875 of CANJXI010000011.1, read as the reverse complement.
TAAACGGATAGCGGTCGCGGATTTCGGCCTGGAAGAAGCGGCCCTTGGAGTCCGCCGCGACGAACGAGCGGCAGACCTCTCCGGGCACACCCACATAGACATAGCGCTCGCCGCTCATGAATCGGACGACGAGCTTGGCCCGTTCGGCGTCGTAGTCGATCTGGCTGATCGCCCTGGATTCCACGTCCATTGGTCCCTCCAACGGCTGCTCTCACCGCCTAAACGAACGCCGGGTCATGGGTGGTTCCCGTCCGGCGCCGACACATGCCACTCTGCCGCACAAGGCGAAGCGTCCTTTCGCCGACCTCGGGGGAACTCAAATGCATCCGCACAGCCTTGTGGCGATCGTCACCCTGCTCGCCATCCTCGTCTATCTCTGGATGGGCTTCCGCGTCGGTGGCGCGCGCCGGACGTCGGGCATCGCCGCGCCCGCCATGACCGGCGACCCGCTGCTCGAGCGCAGCATCCGGGCGCACTACAACACGCTCGAATGGCTGCCGATCTTCCTGGTCTCCCTGTGGCTGTTCGCCTTCTACTGGAACGACCTGGTGGCCGCCGGCCTAGGCGTGGTCTGGATCGTCGGGCGCGTGCTCTATGCGTTGGGCTATGTAAAGGACCCGGCCAAGCGCGAACTGGGTTTCATGATCCAGGCCCTGGCGAGCGCCGTCCTGCTGTTCGGGGCGCTTGGGCGGATCATCTATGTGGTCGCCACCGTCGGCGCCTGATTGGCTGCAACCGCGATTGCGGCCAGGTGTTGTCAGGCATACATGTCCCGCAAGGGGACGCGTCCGAAGATCGAGACCAAGCCTATGTCGAGTAGATCCATGGCGTTCGCAGCCGTCCTCGCGCTAAGCGCGGGGCTCGTGGCCTGCGCCACACCAACACCCTACCAGCCCAATATCCGCGGCCAGGCCACCTCTGGCGGCTATTCGGAGGTCCGGATCGAGTCCAACCGTTTCCGGGTGAACTTCGCCGGCAACAGCCTGACCTCGCGCGAAACCGTCGAGGGCTATCTCCTGTTCCGCTCGGCCGAGCTCACCCTGCAGAACGGCGACGACTGGTTCTCCATCGTCGATCGCCAGACCAACAAGGACACCCGCACCTACGTCGAGCCGGATCCGCTCTACCACCCCTGGTATGGCCCGGGTTACGGCTACTGGCGCCCGTCCTGGCGCTACTACGGCGCGGGCTATGGCTGGCGCGGCTGGGACCCGTTCTGGGGCGACCCGTTCTGGGCCGACCGGGTCGACGTCCGCACGGTGGAGAAGTTCGAGGCCTCGGCCGAGATCGTCATGGGCAAGGGCTCCAAGCCCACGGGCGACACGCGCGCCTTCGACGCCCACGCGGTGGTCGAGAATCTGCGTCCCCGAATTCAGTACCCGGCCCCGCCGAAGTAGACCGGGCGGGGCCTAAGTCCGTCGCAAAAGAGAAAGCCCTGGCGCAACCGCGCCAGGGCTTTTCGTCTGGCTCGACCCCCGGCCCGCGAGGACCGGAGCGAAACGCCTAGGCCAGCGCGGCCATGCCGCGGCGGCGGCGCAGCATGGCGCCGATGCCACTGAAGCCTACGATCATCAGGCCCCAGGTGGCCGGTTCCGGAACGCCGCCGACAGTGCCGGCGAAGTTGTCGAACTCGAAGGAGTTGCCCGACGAGGTGAAGTCGATGCGGGTCACCTGGGCGCCGCCGAAGTCATAGACGGCGCGGGCGCCGAAGCCCTGGAAGCCGCCCTGGGCGCAGGACGGGCAGGCCCAGATCTGGTTGCCCTGCAGCGTCGTGCCGATCTGCTGGCCGTTGGAGCCGTAGAAGGAAACGTAGTTGTAGGTGTCCGGTGAGCCCAGATAGAAGCTGAAGCTGGTCAGGTAACCGGCAAGCACGTTCAGCGACGCGGTGTGCGTGCAGCCCGTCCCGCCCGTCACGCAGTTGCTGGTGACGGTGTAATAGTTGCCCGTCTCGTAGGTGATGGCATTCGGGTCGGGGTTGTAAAGCGGGGGGGGGGCGCGCTTTCGCCACCCAGCAACTGCGGCGGTCCGCCGCCCGAACGAATGTAGCCAAAGGGTCCGCCATCCTGGTCGAACACCTGCGGGTTGAAGCTGAACCCGGCGATCGGCGTCTGCGCGCCGCCGTTGTCGCCGAAGTTGTCAATCATGATTTGGCCGTTGCCGAGGGCCGCCCCGTTGGCGATGCCGTGGCCCAGCGCCGCGTCGCCCGGAGCGGACGCGATGGAGCTGACAGTGATCGTGGCGGACGCGGCTCCGGCCCAGAGGGCGGCGACAGCGGCCACGGCGGCGAAGGCATGAAACTTCATGATCGTCTCTCGATTGACAGGCCTCAGGCGCACGTCGGCACCCCGGTTGGCCTCGGGATCCTTGACCATAATCCAGCCATAATTCCGTTTGTTGAAGATTCTCCTGACAGGCGAAGAGTCGTCGTTTGGGTATGCCGACCCTAGGTTGCGGCGCCCCGCGGGCCGGCGACGCAACGAGAAACGCCGGCTGGAAGGCCGGCGCTCAAGCGTCTGGGTATGCGGGATATTGGAGCGGGCGAAGAGATTCGAACTCTCGACCCCAACCTTGGCAAGGTTGTGCTCTACCACTGAGCTACGCCCGCGCTCCACGGAGCCCTTGTCCGGCCCCGAAAATCGAGAGGCGGCTTATGGCAGACGGCCCCACCCTTGGCAAGCAGCTGCGGCGCCACGCTCAGCGGCCCAGGCGCGGGGCCTTCAGGCGGCGCTTATTCACATGGTCGTCGCGGGCCGGCGCGACCTCTTCAGGGTACTCGCCCTTGAAGTAGTAGCGCTGCCAGGCCTCCTTGGTGGCTTCGGGGTCCTTGCGGAAGATTCGCTGGTTGAACTCGGTCCGGTGCTTTTCCCAGACGCTGTACTGGTGGCTGAGCTCCGGGTCGGAATCGAGCCGTTTGATCACCGGCTGGATGTCGTGCAGGAACTTGTCCTGCAAGAGCGTGATGAAGCAGAACGGCTCGCCCTTCTCGAAGCGCACCTTGCCCGGCCGGGTGAACAGCCAGTTCATGGTGAAGGGGAAGGGCAGCCAGTCGGTCTCGACCACGCCCGACAGCGCCTGGATGCCGTCCTTGACGTGATTGGGCGCGCCCATCGCCATCATCGACCAGCCGGGCGGCGTGCGGAACATGTAGCCTGTGTGCAGGGTGAGCACGCCGTGGCTGAAGTGGCTCTTGGCGAACCGGTCGAAGTGCGGCTGCGGGCGGTCGGTGGTGAGCTTGATGTCCTCCTGCATGACCCCGCCGTTCCACTCGGCCGTGAAGGCCATGGGGCAGAGGATCTCCCAGCCGGAGGTGTTGGCCATGTTCATCGGCAGGCAGCGGTAGGCGTGGCGGTCGTGGAAGGCGTCCATCCAGTCGCGCGGCTGGCGCCCGGCGACGATCTCCGGCGGGGTGACCCCGGGTTCGACGGTCGGGAAGCATTCCAGTTCCAGGGGCATGTCTTCGGGCCTTGCGGGTTGAGGGGGCGCCTTTAGACCCTAAAGCAGCGGGTCGCCTTGTCGTCCAGTTCGGCTATGAGGAGGGGCATGCTCGTCCGCGCCGACCTTGAGGCCTTCTTCGCCCGCCACGGGATCGCGCACGACACGGTCGAGCATCCGGCGGTGTTCCGGGTGGGCGAGGGCGAGGCGATCAAGGCCGCCATCCCCGGCGCCCACACAAAGAACCTGTTTCTGAAGGATGCGAAGGGCCAGTTGTGGCTGATCTCGGCGGCGGACGTGACGGCGATCGACCTGAAGCGCCTGCCCGCCGTCATAGGCTCGGCCCGGCTGTCGTTCGGGGCGCCCGCCCTGATGGCCGATTCCCTGGGCGTGACGCCCGGGTCGGTCACCGCGCTGGCCCTGGTCAACGATCCGGGCCATCGCGTGCGCTTCGTGCTGGACGAGGTCCTGGCCCGTGCGGACCGGGTGAATTTCCACCCGCTGGCCAACACCGCCACCACCGGCCTGTCGCGGGCGGGCTTCGCGGGTTTCCTGGCGGCGGTGGGCGTGAGCCCCCTGGTTGTCGATTTCGCGGCCATGATGGTGGTGGAAAGCCCCGCGCCATGTTGAAGGAAGGCGCGCGCGGGACCATCTTGGCCCTCGAGGCGTTTTTTCGATTGCAAGGTAAGGATCAGACGGCATGAGCCTGATCGGCGAAACCACCGGCCCCGCGGTCGCGGACCTCATCAAGGACGCAACGGACGCGAGCTTCGCGGCCGACGTCATCGAGGCGTCGAAGACCACGCCGGTGATCATCGACTTCTGGGCCGAGTGGTGCGGGCCATGTCGCCAGCTGGGCCCGGCGCTGGAGAAGGCGGTCACCGCCGCCAAGGGCGCCGTCAAGCTGGTCAAGATCGACATCGACAAGAACCCGGCCTACGCCGGCCAGCTTCGGGTGCAGTCGATCCCCGCCGTCTTCGCCTTCGTGGACGGCCGGCCGGTGGACGGCTTCATGGGCGCGCTACCCGACAGCCAGGTGAAGGATTTCGTCGCCAAGATCGCCAAGCTGGGCGGTGGCGGGGTCTCGCCGGTGGACGAACTGCTGGCCATGGCCAAGGAGAGCCTGGAGCTGGGCGACATGGGCGGGGCCGCCCAGGCCTACGCCCAGGTGCTGCAGGCCGATCCGGCCAACGTCCGCGCCCTGGGCGGCATGGCCAAGGTCTACCTGGCCGCCGGCGACCACGACCGGGCCCGCGAGTTCCTCGACCTGGCGCCGCCCGGCGCCAGGGACGCCGACCTCGACAGCGTCCGCGCCGCCCTGACGCTGGCCGACGAAGCGCCATCGGAGACCGACGCCTTCGAGGCGCGGCTCACGGCCAATCCGAACGACCATGAGGCGCGCTTCGAGATCGCCAAGGCGCTGGCAGGACGCGGTCGCCACGAAGAGGCGGTCGACCACCTGCTCTACATCGTCGACAAGGACCGCGAGTGGAACGACGGCGCCGCGCGCAAGCAGGCGCTGATCATCTTCGAGGCCGCCGGCCACTCTTCGGAAGTGGCACGGCACGGCCGCCGCAAGCTCTCGGCCATCCTGTTCAGCTGATGGGCCGGGCGCGGGGTTTCAACGGAGGCTGACATGCCCGGATACCGACGCGTGAGTGACCTGCCGCAGATGATCGCGGTGTTTCCGCTGGACGGGGCGCTCCTGCTGCCAGGCGGCGTCCTGCCGCTGCAGATCTTCGAGCCGCGCTATCTGAACATGGTCGACGACGTGATGTCCGGCGACCGGGTGATCGGCATGATCCAGACCCGCGCGGGCGGCGACCGCGAGCGCCCGAAGCTGGCCAGCGTCGGCTGCCTTGGCCGGATCACCAGCTATGCCGAGACCCCCGACGGCCGCTACCTGATCACGCTGACCGGAGTCTGCCGTTTCGAGGCCGGCGAGGAGCTGGCCCTGCGCTCGCCCTACCGGCAACTGCGGGCCAACTACGACCGGTTCGCCGGCGACCTCTCCGACGACGAGGCCGTCCAGGCGCCCGACGCCGCGCGCAAGCGCTTCGCCAAAGCTCTCAAGCGCTACCTGAACCACCGCGACCTGGACATCGACTGGGACACCGCCTCCAACGCCCCGCTCGAAGCCCTGGTCAACAGCCTGGCCATGGGGCTGCCCTTCGAGCCCGCCGAGAAGCAGGCCCTGCTCGAGGCCCCGGACCTTGTCGGGCGGTTCGAGGCGCTCTCCACCCTGCTGGAGATCGACGCCCTCGACGACGGCGATGACGAGGGCCACGCCGTACAGTAGGAGTGGGTCCATGAGCGATAGCACCGCCGTCCCCACTTCAGACCCGCAAACGGCCGACCCCGGCGTCGAGGTCGATCCCCGCCTGCTCGAGATCCTGGTCTGCCCGCTGACGCGCGGGCCGCTCGAGTACGACCGGGCCAGGGGCGAACTGGTCAGCCGGGGCGCGCGTCTGGCCTATCCGATCCGCGACGGGGTGCCGATCATGCTGCCTGAAGAGGCGCGCGAGCTCGATGGCAACTAGGACCGCCCGGCGCTACGGCGCGGCGCACTGGATCGGCGCGGTGGTCGTGATCAGCGCGGCCGCCGCCCTCATCACCTGGAACTTCGCCCACGAGCGGGCGGCCAATATGGGCGTCGCCAAGGCGTGGTCGATCACCGGGCCGCCCTGCCCCAGCCTGACCGCCGCCGCGTTCGAACAGAAGCGCTACAAGGCCGGCAAGACCTTCGACTACGACGGGGTGACCCTGGGCCGCCTGGCCGGCAACGCCAACTGCCAGGACGTCAAGGACAAGGGCGGAACCGGCCTGGCGGTGATCCAGGAGTGCCAGTTCACCGGCCCCGCCGCCCTCACCGTAACCTCGGACAAGGGCCAGTGGTTCTACATCCCCGGCGTCGGCAAGCCCGCCACCATCGCCATCCGCAAGGGCGTCCCAAGTTGTGTGCTGGGCGGGAAGTTCACGATCTACGACTGAGACAGGGCTTCCCAGATCGTGCGCCTCATGAGACCGTTCACGAAACCGTGAACGGAGGTCGCGAATGAAGGTCTGGATCGTCGCGAGCGCAGTCGCGGCACTTGGCCTCGGTGGTTGCCGAAAGGCGGGCGAGAGGCCCGCTGATATGCTGGGCGCGGGACACGGCAAGGGCCGTTACTTCGGGGTCGGCCTCTATCCCGCCGGTCGAATGTGGGAGCAGGTTGTCTCCGCGGACGCCAGTAAGGACCCCGGCGCCTCGCAGCCCAAGGACGACGACCAGATCGTCGTGGTCCTAGACAGCGCCACGGGCGAACTCCGCCAATGCGGCAACATCTCCGGCACCTGCATCGCCATGAACCCCTGGTCCAAGCCGCTCGCCGCCTCGCATCAGGCGCCGGTGCTGGTACGCAAACATGCCGATCAGCTCGACGAAGCCATAGCCAAGCCGAACACCGCCGCCGGTGCCGCAACGATCACGCCCCATCCTTAAAGCACCTCGCCTCGCAGCAGCCGGGGCAGGTCGCCCACCGCGCCGCCGGCCTCGGTCATGAAGAACCGGCGGGCGGGGCCGATGCGGTTGACCGCCGCCATCCCCGCGCCGCGGGCCAAGCGCAGCAGAGGATTGTCGTTGGAGAAAAGGCGCACGAAGGCGTCCATGCCCACCGAAAGCGTCGCGGTGTCGAATCTGCGCCAGGCGGCGTAGCGCTCGAGCACGGCGGGCGAGCCGATGTCCTCGCCCAAACGGGCGGCTTCCACGATGGTCTCGGCCAGGGCGGCCGCGCCCTTTAGCCCGAGGTTCAGCCCCTGGCCGGCGATCGGGTGCACCGCGTGCGCCGCGTCGCCCAGCAGGGCCACGCGCGAGGCCGTCAGCCGCTCAGCGAGCTGCAGGCTGAGCGGATAGGTGAACACCGGCCCCTCGACCAGGGCTTCGCCCAGGAACTCCCCGAACCGGCGCTGAAGGTGGGCGTGGAAGATCTCCGCCCGCGCGGTCTTCAGCGCCTCGGCCCGCGACCGGCTCTCGGTCCAGACCAGGCTCGCCCGGTCGCCGGTCAGCGGCAGGATGGCGAAGGGGCCGCCCGGCAGGAAATATTCGTGGGCCACTCCGCCGTGCGGCCGGCCGAGCCGGACGGTGGCGACCACCGCGGTCTGTGGATAGTCCCAGCCCAGGGCGCCGATCCCGGCCTCGGTCCGCATCACCGAGCCGCGGCCCTCCGCGCCTACCGCCAGCGGCGCCGTGAGTACGCGGCCGTCCGCCAGGGTGACGGACGCCACGCGTGGCCCGAACTGCGCGCCAACCATCCGGGCCGGCGCCAGCACCTCGATCCCCGCCCCGAGGACGGCAGCGGCCAGCCCCGCGCGAATGTGTCGGTTCTCCAGCATGTAGCCCAGCGGCTCGCCGTCCGAGGCGTCGGCGATCTCGGCTGAATCGAAGCGCAGGAAGAACGGCGTCGTCGCCCCCGCCGCCGCACCCGGCGTCTTGCCGTCGGTGACCAGGATCTGCTCGATTCGCTGGACGTGCGGCTCCAGCGGCGGCGCCACCCCTAGCGCCCGCCACTGGCGGAAGGCGGCATAGGCGATCGCCGAGGCCCGGCCGTCGAAGATCGGCGCCGCCTGGGCCTCGAACACGACGGGATCGACCAGGACGGGGCGCAGGCCCGCCTGCTGCAGCGCCAGCGCCAGGGTCGCCCCGGCGATCCCGGCGCCGGCGATGATGACGTCGCAATGCGTCTCGCTCATGGGCGCGATACGCCCATGAAGCCGGGCCGCCGTCCAGCGCTTCCGAGGGCGCATAAAGCCTCCACAGGTTTGCTGGACGTACGGGTCCAGTTTTCACTTGTGGTTAGGCGCCTTGGTGATTAGGTGAGCCTGACTGGACCGGTGGGTCCAACTAATGGCTAGGCCGGCTGGAGCGCGCATCGATGGCGGATAAGTGGAAGAGCCGTCTGGTCCCGCTCCTGGTGGGTTCGGCGACCCTTGTGCTGGTCGGCGTCGGCGCCGTTCGCTGGTGGCACGGCAAGCAGACCAGCGAAAGCACCGACAACGCCTTCATCCAGGCCGACAAGGTCGCCATTGCCTCCCTGGTGGAAGGCACGGTCAGCGAGGTGCTGGTCGATGACAACCAGCCGGTGCAGCCCGGCCAGGTGCTGGTCCGCCTCGACCCCGCCTCGATCAAGGCCCGCGTCGCCCAGGCCGAAGCCAACGCCCAGGCGCTGGAGGCCGGCGTGCGCCAGGTGGACGACAGGGCCCGGCTGGAACAGGCGATGATCGCCCAGAAGGCCGCCGGTCTGGACAGCGCCAAGGCCCAGGCCGTCATGGCTGCCGCCGAGGTCAGCCGATATGGCTCACTCGCCAAGCAGGGCTTCGTCTCCACCCAGCGCGCCCAGACCGCCACCACCGCCCGGGCCCAGGCCGACGCCGCAGTCGCCCAGGCGCAGGCGGCCCTGGAGGCCGAGCGCACCGCCTCCCAGTCGCTGGGTTCGGCCCGTGACCAGACGCTGGCCCAGGTGGCGGCCGCCCGCGCGGTGGTCCAGCAGGGCGCCATCGACCTGTCGCGCACCGAGATCCGGGCGCCGGCGGCCGGCGTTGTCGGCGGCCGGGGCGTCCGCGTCGGGCAGTATGTGCGCCCGGGCGGCATCCTGATGAGCATCGTGCCGCTGCGCGACGCCTTCATCGTCGCCAACTTCAAGGAGACCCAGGTCGCGCGCCTGCGCATCGGCCAGGCCGTGGAGATCCACGCCGACGCCTTCGGCAACCAGGCCCTGAAGGGCCGCGTCGAGAGCTTCGCCCCAGCCACCGGTTCGGAATTCGCCATGATCCCCGTGGAGAACGCGGTCGGCAACTTCACCAAGATCGCCCAGCGCATCCCCGTGAAGATCGCCGTCGACAAGGACCAGGCGCTCGCCGGCGCGCTGCGGCCCGGCCTTTCGGTCTCCGTGAAGGTGGACGTGACCCGCAACACCGGCCCCAGCTTCGCCGAGGCCGGCCTCACGCCCGCGCAATATGCGCGCCGCGGCGTCGTCCGTTAGGCCCCGCGATCCCTGATGCCCCGCCTGGCCGGCCAGATCGACCTGTCCAAGAGCGAGGCCATCCTCGACGCCGCCGTCCTGGTGCTGGCCGAGCGGGGGGTGGCCGCGCCGATGGAGGAGATCGCGCGCAGGGCGCGGGTCTCCAAACAGACGATCTACAATCACTACGGTTCGAAGGCCGAGCTGGTGCGGGCGCTGTGCGAGCGCCGGATGGTCGAATTCGCCGCCCCCCTGGAAGCGGCCGGCGCGGCCGGGCATCCGGCCCAGGCCCTGACCGACATCGCCCGGATCCTGCTGTCGCCGCTGCTCACGCCGCAGTACCTGACCCTGCTGCGCACAGCGATGGCGAGCGCGGCGGTCATGCCCGAGGTCGCCGCCGCCCTCTACGAAGCCGGTCCGCGCGCCAGCCGCCGGCGCCTGGCAGACTTCCTGGGCGCGGAGACGGCGGCCGGGCGGCTCGCCTGTCCCGATCCGCTGGAGGCCGCCGAGTTCTTCGCCGGCATGGTGGTCTCCTCCCGCCAGACCGCCTATCTGCTGGGCCTGCCGCTGGCGCTCACCGAACCGCAGGTGAACGCCATCGCCGCCGAGGCCGCCCACCGCTTCCTGCGCGCCTACGCGCCTTAGCCTTCCCCCTCGGCGTCGTCGGAGAAACCCATGATGTGGAAGCCGGCGTCCACGTGGACGAGCTCGCCGGTGGTCGAGCGGCCGAGGTCGGAGAGAAGCCAGAGCGCCGCCCCGGCGACCCCCTCCATGGAGGTGTCCTCCTTCATGGCCGACAGCGAGCGGCCCTTGGCCAGCATGCCCCGACCGCCCTGGATCCCGGCCAGGGACAGGGTGCGCATGGCCCCGGGCGAGAGCGCGTTCACCCGGATGCCCTTCGGCCCCAGGTCTCGGGCGGCGTATCGGGCGGCGGCCTCCAGGGCGGCCTTGGCGACCCCCATGGTGTTGTAGTTCGGGATCGCCCGCTCGGAGCCCATGTAGGTCAGCGTGATGATCGAGCCGCCGGCTTCGGGCATCATCTCCGCGGCGCGGCGCGCGCAGTCCACGAAGCTGAAGGCCGAGATGTTCAGGGCCCGCAGGAACCCCTCGCGTGTCGTGTTGTCCACGAACGAGCCCTTGAGCTCATCCTTGTTGGCGAAGGCGATGGCGTGGACGAAGAAGTCGATGGTCCCGAACGCCGCCTTCACCGCGGCGAACGCCGCGTCCATCGAGGCGTCGTCGGTGACGTCCACTGGCGAAAGTAGTTTGACTCCGATGCTCTCGGCCAGCGGCGCCACGCGCCGCTCCATGCCGGGCAGGTGCAGGAAGGCCATCTCCGCGCCCTGGGCGGCCAGCTGGCTGGCGATGCCCCAGGCGATGGACTGATGGTTGGCGACCCCCGTGACGATCCCGCGCTTGCCGCGCATGAGCTCGCCCTTGGGCATCTGGTAGTCGTCAGCCACGTCGCCTATCCCTCGCGTTCCTTGCGCGGGTTTTGGACGCGCCCGGCGCGAAGGGCAAGCCGTCGGGGAGTTAGGCGAGCGCCGTGCGGGTCCTTCGCCGCAGAGCCGCGCCCGCGAAGCCGAAGCCGGTGATCATCAAAGCCCAGCTCGCCGGCTCGGGAACGCCGCCGGCCCCCGTGGCGAAGCGCAGGGTGTCGTAGCCGAGGTTGGAATCCGGGTTCACGTCGTTGTCGTCGTTATCGAAGAACTGGACGCTGCCGATCAGCGGCGTGGCGTCGGTGGCCGCGAACCCCAGGAAGACAGAGCCGCCCCCGTTCTGGGCCGGGATACCGATGAACCCGTTCGAGGCAAGGACATCGCCGTTCAAGGCTCGCACCTCGTAGCCCACCAGACTGAACCCATCCAGCGATTGGAAGAGGACATCCAGGCCGAAGGCGCTGACCCCGGAGGCGAAGGTGAAGGTAACCCCGTCCCGCTGGGCGGTCGCCCCGTTTTCTAGGGTCAGAACCGCGCCGCCGGGCGACAGGATGCGGCCGCCGGACGTCGCCGGTAGCGAAAATTCCGGGCCGTACCCCGGCGTGGAGGTCGAGGCGGCGTCGACTACGTTCAGTGTGTTGCCGCTTTCGCCCGTCAACGTCACGCCGTTGAGCGTGGCGCCGGTCACATCGTTTAGCGCCGGGCTGTCGAAATCCACGGCGATGCCCGGACTGCCCGCGGCCGTGTTGAAGTCGCCGAGGTTGTCGAAGACCAGCAGCGCCGCATGGCTGGCGCTGGCCGTCACGGTCATGGTCAAAGCCGCGACCGCGGCGCTCAGAATACGAAACTTGGACATTCGCGGTCTCCCAGCTTGGCCTGTTCCGCCACGTGATCCCGCGCGCGCGAACGACGTTAGGTTAACAGGCTATGCTGGCGACGTGCGCCGTCCAGTGGCTTCGCCTCTCAGGCGAACTTCAACCACGAACCCCCTAGACCCGGCTCATCACCAGGCAACCGTTCGTACCGCCGAAGCCGAAGCTGTTAGACATTACCGTCTCGAGCGGCTTGTCCGAGCGCTGGCGCAGGATCGGCAGGTCGGCGAACTCCGGGTCGAGGTTTTCGATGTTGGCGCTTTCGGCCGCGAAGCCATTGTTCAGCATCAGCAGGCAGTAGATCGCCTCCTGCGCCCCGGCCGCGCCAAGGCTGTGGCCGGTCAGCGACTTGGTGGACGAGATCAGCGGCGGCTTGGCGCCGAACACCGTGCGCACCGCTTCCATCTCGCGGCTGTCGCCCACCGGCGTCGAGGTGCCGTGCGGGTTCAGGTAGTCGATGCTGCGCCCGCCGATCGTCGACATGGCCATCTTCATGCAGCGCACCGCGCCCTCGCCTGACGGGGCCACCATGTCGTAGCCATCGGAGTTGGCCGCGTAGCCGATGATCTCGCCCAGGATCTTCGCGCCCCGGGCCTTGGCGTGCTCGTATTCCTCGAGCACCACGATCCCGCCGCCGCCGGCGATCACGAAGCCGTCGCGGTCCTTGTCGTAGGCGCGGCTGGCCACGGCCGGCGTCGCGTTGAAGTTCGAGCTCATGGCGCCCATGGCGTCGAACATCACGCTGAGGGTCCAGTCCAACTCCTCGACGCCGCCGGCGAAGACAATGTCCTGCTTGCCCATGGCGATCTGTTCGTACCCGACGCCGATGCAGTGGGCCGAGGTCGCGCAGGCGGAGGAGATCGAGAAGTTGAGGCCCTTGATCTTGAACCAGGTGGCCAGAACGGCAGACGCGCCCGAGCTCATGGCCTTGGGCACCGCGAACGGACCGACCCGCTTGGGGCCCTTGGCGCGGGTGATCTCGGCCGCCTCGACGATCGCCCGGGTCGAAGGCCCGCCGGACCCCACGATAAGGCCGGTGCGTTCGTTGGAGACCTCGGCCTCCTCCAGCCCGGAGTCGGCGATCGCCTGCTCCATGGCGATATGGCCGAAGGCCGTGCCCTGGGCCAGGAACCGCGCGGCTCTGCGGTCGACCATGGACTCCCACTCGATCTGTGGCGGCGCATGCACCTGGCAGCGGAAGCCGAGCTCCGCGTACTCCGGCGCCGCGACCACGCCCGAGCGCGCCTCGCGCAGCGAGGCCAGCACTTCATTGGCGTTGTTGCCGATGGACGACACCACGCCCATCCCGGTGACGACGACGCGACGCATGCTTCCTTCCTGGCTTCGCGGCTTCAGGGCCGCTGGTAAAGTCCGACGCGGAGGTCGGCCGCCCAATAGATGGGAACGCCGTCGGCTTCCAACACCCCGTCGCCGATCCCCATGACCAGGCGGCGGTTGATGACCCGCTTCATCTCCACCTTGTAGGTGACTTTCTTGATGTTCGGCGTGACCTCGCCGCCGAACTTGACCTCGCCGCAGCCCAGCGCCCTGCCACGGCCCTTGCCGCCGATCCAGCCCAGGTAGAAGCCGACCAGCTGCCAAAGCGCGTCCAGGCCCAGGCTGCCCGGCATGACCGGGTCGCCGAGGAAGTGGCAGTCGAAGAACCATAGCGACGGATTGATGTCGAATTCCGCCTCGATACAGCCCTTGCCGTGCGCGCCGCCGGTGTCGTTGATCTGGGTGATACGGTCGAACAGCAGCATCGGCGGCGCCGGCAGCTGGGCGTTGCCCGGCCCGTACATCTCGCCGCGCGCGCAGGTCATCAGCTCCTCGAAGCTGTAGTGGTCCTTGGCCTTGGCGATGGTCATCTACCGATCCGTCCCGATACAGGGCTCAAGGCCCTATCATGAGCCTAAGCCGCGGCTCAATGGCTGCTGTCTAACGGCGGCGCGCGGCGCTTAGTGGCATTGCGGCCTATCGGCGCTCCCCCAGAGCGCGCCCTCGCGCGCCCAGCCGCCGCCGCCTTCGGCCTTGATTCGGCACCAGCCCTTTTCGCAGCGGTCCAAATCGGCCATCGCGTGCGGGGCCAGATAGGCCGCCGGGCGCGCGTCCGCCCTGGGCTTGCGCAGCAGGGCCACTGGACTGGAGCCCGTGTTCATGGCGCTGCGCCGTCCGTCGGTGGTGCGCTTGTGCACCCACGACAGCGCGCCTTCGGGATCGCAGACCCGGCGCCACTCCGAGGTTTCAGCCACCACCTGCAGGGGCAGGCCGCGGATGCGGTAGACCCACAGCAGCCGATGATCGTCGCCTGGGCCGGCGCGGGCGTTCACCTTGTCGAACTTCAGGGTCACATAGCGGGGCACCGGCATGCCGGACGGCGTCGAACGCTCCGCCGCCTCAGCGCCGACCGCGAGACCCAGACAAACCGCCAGCGCCAGGGCCGTGCTTTTCAACATCGCGCCCCTGAACCCCATCAATCGTCGCGCCTCACCTTGGCCGTACATGGACGCTTTGCTACAGGTGCCTGCAATACGACGCGCCGGCGAAGCGGCGCAGGAAACCTAGTCCTTTTCAGCATGGCCGCCCGCAAGCCGAAAGTCATCGTCACGCGCAAACTTCCGGATCCGGTGGAGACCCGGATGCGGGAGCTGTTCGACACCCAGCTGAACGTCACCGACACGCCGATGAGCAAGGCCGAGCTCGCCGAGGCGATCAACCGGGCCGACGTGCTGGCCCCGACCATCACCGACCGGATCGACGCCCGGATGATCGAACGCGCCGGGCCGCAACTCAAACTCATCGCCAACTTCGGCGCCGGCATCGATCACATCGACGTGGACGCGGCCAACGCCCGCGGGATCACCGTAACCAACACGCCGGGCGTGCTGACCGAGGACACCGCCGACCTGACCCTGGCCCTGATCATGGCCGTGGCCCGGCGCATCGTGGAGGGCGCCAACGTCGCCCAAGCCGGTGAATTCATGGGCTGGGCGCCCACCTGGATGATGGGCCGCCGGATCACCGGCAAGCGGCTGGGGATCATCGGCATGGGCCGGATCGGCCAGGCGGTGGCGCGGCGCGCCAAGGCCTTCGGCCTGCAGATCCACTACCACAACCGCAAACCCGTCTCCTCGCGGATCGCCGAGGAACTGGAGGCTACCTACTGGGAGAGCCTCGACCAGATGATCGCCCGGATGGACATCGTCTCCGTCCACTCGCCGCACACCCCGGCCACCTATCACCTGCTGTCGGCGCGCCGGCTGAAGCTGCTGCAGCCCCACGCCTTCCTGATCAACACCGCCCGCGGCGAGATCGTCGACGAGGGCGCGCTGGCCGACCTGCTCAAGGCGGGAGCCATCGGCGGCGCGGGCCTCGACGTCTTCGAGTTCGAACCGAAGATCAATCCCAAGCTCCTGGGCCTGCCCAACGTGGTCCTGCTGCCCCACCTGGGCTCGGCCACGGTCGAGGGCCGCATCGACATGGGCGAGAAGGTGATCATCAACATCCGCACCTGGATGGACGGCCACAAACCCCCCGACCGGGTCATCCCGTCGATGATGTGACGCGGTCTTCCCCGGTACGGGGGAAATGTCACCTATGGCGAAGCCGGGCGACAAAGGGGGAGGTTTCTTCCCCCATCGACCCGCGAGCTTCGCTCTTGGGCCACTTCCCCCGTACCGGGGGAAGACCCTCGACCTCGCTTATCCCCCGCCGCACACCGGGCATTCCGGATCCGCCCCGATCCTCACCGTGCGGGTCTGGGCCGCCAGCGCGTCGTAGATCAGCAGGCGCCCGGTCAGCGGCTCGCCCGCGCCCGCGATCAGCTTGATCGCCTCCAGCGCCATCATCGAGCCCACGACGCCGGCCAGCGCGCCGACCACGCCCACCGCCTGGCAGGTCTCCGCGTCCGGCGGGATTTCGGGCACCAGGCAGCGATAGCAGGGCCGGGCGCCGAACACGCCCACCTGTCCGGTCCAACGGCCGATGGCGCCGGAGACCAACGTCTTGCCGTGGCGCACGCAGGCCGCGTTGACACAGTAGCGGACCGCGAAGTCGTCGGTGCCGTCCAGCACCAGGTCGACGCCCTCCACCAGCTCGTCGGCGGTCGCCTCGTCGAAGGCGCCGTTGTAGCCGGC